>CBIHRX010000122.1:0-18312 GCA_966212555.1 uncultured Massilia sp. | reverse complement strand
GGCGTGCCCGTCCATTCGCGCGACCCGTACCTCGCCACGCTCGTCCAGCTGGGCGAGTCGTGCGCGATCTGCGAGCAGATCGGCGACCCGGCCCTGAGCAAGGGCCCGGTCGAGCGCAAGGTCGTGCGCGTCGTCACGCCGGGGACGCTGACGGATGCCGACCTGCTGCCCGAGAAGGCCGAGCGTCCCCTGCTCGCCGTGTGCACGGTCGCAAACCGCAAGGTGGTGACGACAGGTCTCGCGTGGATGTCGCTGGCCAGTGGCGCATTGAAACTGATGGAATTCGCGGGCGACGCCCGCGCGGCCGCCGTGCGCCTCGTGCAGGAACTCGAGCGCATCGCGCCGGCCGAAGTGCTGCGCGCGGACGGCGGCGCCGACCTGTTCGAAGAAAGCCCGGTCGGCCACACGGCACGCGTGCCGGACTGGCATTTCGACGTCGTCCACGGCCACAAGGCGCTGCTCGACCAGCTCGGCGTCGCCACCCTGTCCGGCTTCGGCGCGGACGGTCTCGGCGCCGCGTTCGGCGCGGCCGGCGCGCTGCTGCGCTATGCCCAGTCGACGCAGGGCCGCGGCCTGCAGCACGTGAAGAGTCTCGCGGTCGAATCGGAGAGCGAATTCATCGGCCTCGATGCGTCCACGCGCCGCAACCTCGAACTGACGGAGACGATCCGCGGCCACGAGTCGCCCACGCTGTTCTCGCTGCTGGACGGCTGCCGCACGGCGATGGGCTCGCGCCTGCTGCGTTACTGGCTGCACCACGCGAAGCGCGACCAGCGCGTGGCCCGCTCGCGCCACGAGGCGATCGAAGCGCTGGCCCAGCGCGAGGCGATGCACGACCTGGCCGCGACCCTTGCGCACGTGCCCGACATCGAGCGCATCACGACGCGCATCGCGCTGCTGACGGCGCGTCCGCGCGACCTCGCGAGCCTGCGCGACGGCCTGAAGCAGCTGCCCGCGCTGCGCGAGCAGGTGGCGCGCTGCTTCATCCCCGGCGACTCGTGCCTGCTGCGCGACATCCACGACGCCATCGCGGTGCCCGAAGCGTGTGCCGACCTCTTGCAACGCGCCATCGCGACGGAGCCGGCCGCCATGGTGCGCGACGGCGGCGTGTTCGCGCGCGGCTTCGATGCGGAGCTGGACGAATTGCGCGCCCTGTCGGAGAACGCAGGCCAGTTCCTCGTCGACCTGGAGACGCGCGAGCGCGCGCGCACCGGCATCGCCAACCTGCGCGTCGAGTACAACCGCGTGCACGGCTTCTACATCGAAGTCACGAACGGCCAGGCCGACAAGGTGCCGGACGATTACCGCCGCCGCCAGACGCTGAAGAACTGCGAACGCTACATCACGCCCGAACTGAAGGCGTTCGAGGACAAGGCCCTGTCCGCGCAGGACCGCGCGCTGGCGCGCGAAAAGCTGCTGTACGACCTGTTGCTGGCCGACCTCGCGCCGCACATCGCCTGCCTGCAACGCATCGCATCCGGCATCGCGCAGCTCGACACGATCGCCGCCCTCGCCGCCCACGCCGTGCGCAACAACTGGTGCATGCCGCAACTGGTCGAGGAGCCGTGCCTCACGATCGTCGAGGGCCGTCATCCGGTCGTCGAGAACCAGATCGAGCGCTTCATCGCCAACGACTGCAAGCTCTCGAACGACCGCCGCCTGCTCCTGATCACGGGGCCGAACATGGGCGGTAAATCGACGTTCATGCGCCAGGTCGCGCTGATCACCTTGCTGGCCTATGTCGGCAGCTACGTGCCCGCGACGAGTGCGACGATCGGTCCCATCGACCGCATCTTCACGCGTATCGGCGCGTCGGACGACCTGGCCAACGGGCGCTCCACGTTCATGGTGGAGATGACGGAATCGGCCACGATCCTGAACGGCGCGACCGAACATTCGCTCGTGCTGATGGACGAGGTGGGCCGCGGCACGTCGACGTTCGACGGCCTCGCGCTCGCGTGGGCCATCGCGCGCCACCTGATCGAGACGAGCCGCAGTTTTACGTTGTTCGCCACGCACTACTTCGAACTGACGCAGCTGCCGGAGCAGAACCCGAGCGCGGTCAACGTGCACCTGTCCGCCGTCGAGCACAAGGACAGCATCGTGTTCCTGCACGCCGTGCAGGACGGCCCCGCTTCGCAGAGCTACGGGCTGCAGGTCGCGCAACTGGCGGGCGTGCCTCCGGGCGTGATCCGCGCCGCGCGCAAGCACCTGGCGCGGCTGGAAGCGCAGGCGCTCGATGCGACGCCGCAGCTCGACCTGTTCGCGCCGGCACCGTGCGACGAAGCCGAAGCAGGCTCCGAGAGTGCGGCGCCGGCGCCGGTGCAAGCGACCGCCGAGTCGCCGGCGCTGACGCTGCTCGACGCCATCGATCCGGATGCACTGAGCCCGCGCGAAGCGCTCGAGCGCCTGTACGAGCTCAAGCGCCTGGCCTCGGCCTGACGATGGCGCGACGCCGCTCGCTACTCCTGTTCGTCCTCGCCTGCGTGCTCGCGGGCGGCGCGCGCGCGGATGCGCGCGACGACGACGCGCACCGCTTCGCCATCATCGGCCACGGCTTCACGGACGGCGGCGAGAAGCGCCTGAAGCAGGCCCTCGCCGACAACGATAACAAGGACGTCGCCTTCATGGTCGTCACGGGCATCAAGGGTGCGGGCGAACCGTGCACGGACAAGCTGTACCAGAAGCGGCGCGAGCTGGTCGACGATGCGCGCCGGCCCGTCGTCGTGCTGCCGGCCGGCAGCGACTGGATCGAGTGCCGCAACAGCGCCGGCCGCACGAATGCGATCGAGCGCCTGAACCGCATCCGCGAACTGTTCTACGGCGAGCCGAAGACGCTCGGCGCACAAAAGCTTTCCGTGACCCGCCAGTCGATGAGCCCGCGCTTCCGCAGCTATGCGGAGAATGCGCACTGGTCGGTCGGCAAGGTGCTGTATGCCACCGTCAACATGCCGGCCAATAACAACCACTACCTGAACGAAGCGGGCCGCAACAGCGAGTACGAAGACCGGCTCGTGGCGAACCGGTTCTGGCTGAACCGCCTGTTCGCCATCGCGAAGCGCGACAAGCTGGAAGCGATCGTGCTGTTCTCCGAAGGGGACGTGAAGGCCTTGTCGCAGCCGACGGGCCTGCGCGCGCTGTTGCGCAGCGCGGTGCCGGAGAACGACGGCTTCGCGGAACCGCGCCGCCTTATCTTATCCCTCGCGCAGAAATTCCCGGGCAAGGTCTTGCTCGTCGACGGCACGCGCGTGCGCGCGAAACCCGCGATCGAATGGCGCGGTAATGTCGGCCATCTGGCGGCCGGTGCGGATGCGCTGGAGGTGGTGGTGAATCCGGAGACGAAGACCCTGTTCAGGGTCGATCCGCGCAAGACCGAGACGGCGAAGTAGGACTGTCGAGAAGCAAAACAACGTCGTTCCCGCGCTGGCGGGAACGACGACACAGACGTTACTGCAGCGGCTGGCTGCGGAAGTGATCGCCCGGCTCGCTGTCCTCGATGTCGTCGTGGCCATGGCCGTGGTCGTGGCCGTGGGCGCCGTGCACGTGGCCGTGCGCGATCTCTTCCGGCGTGGCGGCACGCACATCGATCACGGACAGGTCGAAGCGCAGGGCCATGCCGGCCAGCGGATGATTGCCGTCCAGGACGACCTTGTCGTCGGCGACTTCGGTGACGGTGAAGATGACCGGCTCTTCGTCGCTGCCCTCGGCCATGCCTTCGAACTGCATGCCGACTTCGATGGGTTCCGGCAGGCGTGAACGGTCCTCGACCTTGACCAGGTTCGGATCGTAGTCGCCGAACGCGTCTTCCGGCTCGATCTGGATGGTCGACGTGTAACCCACGTCCTTGCCGTCCAGCTCTTCTTCGATCTTCGGCAGCGTGTTCTCGTAGCCACCGTGCAGGTAGACCATCGGCTGGGCGCCGTCTTCGATCAGGTTGTTCTGGGCGTCGGACAGTTTATAGTTGACCGACACAACCGTGTTCTGGGCAATCTTCATTGCACTTCCTTTCGTGGGTAAGGTTGCGATTATAACCCTACCACCGGTTCGCTCCGTCCGGCGCTGGTTATAATGTGACATGCAAAAACTACAGCTCCTCGGGAACATCACACCCGCCCAGTTCCTCCGCGATTACTGGCACAAGAAACCCCTGCTCATCCGTCAGGCCATCCCCGATTTCAAGCCGCTGCTCAAGGTCGACAAGCTCGCCGAACTGGCGAAGCTGAACCACGTCGAGTCGCGCCTCGTGACGTTGACCGATGGAACGTGGGACATGCAGCACGGTCCGCTGGCCGAGCTGCCGCCGCGCACGCAGCGCGAATGGACCATGCTCGTGCAGGGCATCAACCTGCACGACCCGAAGGCGGACGCGCTGCTGCGCCAGTTCCGCTTCGTGCCGGACGCGCGCCTGGACGACCTGATGGTCAGCTATGCGACGGACGGCGGCGGCGTGGGTCCGCACTTCGACTCCTACGACGTGTTCCTGCTGCAGGCGCAGGGCAAGCGCCGCTGGCGCATCGGCGCGCAGCAGGACCTGACGCTCGTCGAGGGCCTGCCGCTGAAGATCCTCGCCAACTTCGAACCGGAAGAAGAGTTCGTGCTGGAGCCGGGCGACATGCTGTACCTGCCGCCGCACTACGCGCACGACGGCGTGGCCGAGGGCGAATGCATGACGTATTCGATCGGCTTCCGCTCGCCGTCGTTCCAGGAACTGGGCGAAGGCTTCCTGCAATTCATGGCCGACTCGATCGACCTGCCGGGCCGCTATGCCGACCCGGGCCTGCAGCCGGCGAAGAACCCGGCCGAGATCCCGCGCGACATGCTGGCCACCGTCACCGAGGAACTGAACAAGGTGCGCTGGGACGAGGAAGACGTCACGATCTTCCTGGGCGAATACCTGTCCGAGCCGAAGCACAACGTATTCTTCACGCCCGTGGCGAAGCCGCTGACGGTGGGCCGCTTCATGGAACAGGCCGCCAAGAAGGGCCTGAAACTGTCGCCCAAGACCTTGATGCTCTACCGCGGCAAGCACGTGTTCATCAATGGCGAATCGTTCGCCGTCGGGCGCGCGGACAAGGTCGTGCTGGACGTGCTGGCCAACGAGCGCGGCTTGCCCGGCAACCTGCTGGACCAGGCTTCGGACGACGTGCTGGAAGCGCTGTACACCTGGTACCAGGACGCCTGGCTGGAGCTGGCGTAAATGAGCACGCCCCTGCCCTTCGATACGCGCACCGCGTTCCAGCAGCAGCTGGGCGAGGTGCTCGCGCGGGCCAGGGCGACGCTCGTCATGTTCGATCCGGACTTTTCCCTGTTCCGGCTGGGTGCGCCGGACGTGGACGCGGTCCTGCGCCGCTTCCTGCACGCCGGCGGCACCCTGCGCCTGGCGCTGCACGATGCCGCGCACCTGGAGCGGGAGGCGCCGCGCTTCCTGCGGCTGCTGCGGGATTATGCGCACGGCATCGAATGCCGGCGCACCCCGCGGGCGCTGCGTGAGCTCACGGATTCGTTCTGCATCGCGGACGGCCTGCACATCGTGCGGCGCTTCCACAGCGGCCACCTGCGCGGCGAGGCAGCCTTTGATGCACCGCAACAAACTGAACAGTCGCGCCTGCGTTTTGACGCCATTTGGGCAGAATCACAACCTGGTTTGCAAACCAGTGTTACCGGACTGTAAATACTTGTTTTGGTTTGGTTTTCTCTATGAGAACTAGCGCACGGACAAGCCGTGTTGGGTTGCTAGAAGATGAACCTTGCCCGATCTGGCAACTGTTACGTCTTGACACGACTTTTCTATTGCGATTCAGTAAATTTGGCTATAATATCGGGTTAGGAAGGTTCCGTTGTCTGTAGGCACTTTTTCCAAAGTATACAAACAAGAGAATTCCTGACGAGCGATAATTACCGGTAATTATTCATCGCACCACCCTTTTGAATCAATTAAGGAAAAACCATGAAAAAATCTCTGCTGATCGTTTCCCTGCTGGCTGTTGCTCTGGCTGCTTGCTCGAAGAAAGAAGAAACCACCGTGACCCCGGCTGCTCCGGCTGCTGAGACCGCTGCTCCGGCTGCTGCTCCGGCCGCTCCGGCTGCTGACGCTGCCGCTACCCCGGCTGCTCCGGCCGCTGCTGACGCTGCTGCTTCGGCCGCTTCGGCTGCTGCTTCGGCTGCTTCGGCTGCTGCTGATGCCGCTTCGGCTGCTGCTGCTCCGGCTGCTTCGAAGTAATTCGAATCGCTCGAAAGAAACCGGCCTGCGGGCCGGTTTTTTTACGCCTGCATATTTTGCAAACTGCTGGTGGGCACGGGGTGCCCACCCTACGGTCCAGCGCCATTCGTGGCATTGACGGACCCATAAAAAAACCGGCCATCAGGCCGGTTTTATTTACGCACGAGAAGGTTATTTCAGCTCGTCCGCCAGCAGCTTGAGGATCTTGGCGCCGGTCGGCGACGTTTCCGGCTTGCCGTCGTTGGTCTGGACGGTCACGTCGGTCGACGTCGCGCCCTGTGCCGTCGAAACGATCACTCGGTATTTCTGCGCTTCCTTGTTCTTGTCCTCGCCACCGAACAGCTTGCTGAAGAAGCCTTCTTTCTTGACTGCGTCCGGATCGACGTAGCGCACGAAATAGATGCCCTGCACGCGGTCGCGGTCTTCCACCGTGAAGCCGACGCGGTCCAGCGCCAGGCCCACGCGGCGCCATGCGCGGTCGAAACCTTCGTCGACGACGACCTTGTTGCCTTCCAGCTTGGCGTGCTGCGCTTCCAGCGGGGCGTTCGTCACGAACGCGGTCGCTTCCTTGACCTTGGTGCCCGTCAGTTGTGCCATCAGGCGGCCCAGGAATTCCGCTTCCAGTTCCGGATCGTTCGGACGCGCGGTCCAGGTGGCCTGTTCCTTCTGCGGACCGGTCAGCACCTCCTCCGCGCCGCGGTGGCTGATGTAGATCTCGGTCGCGCCGTCCGGACGGCGTTCCAGGCGGGTGCGGAACTTGTCGCGCTCGCCCGTCGAATATGCGGAATCGAAGACCTTGCCGATGGTGCGGCGGATGAAGTCCTGCGGGATCTTGGCGCGGTTCTCGGCCCAGTTCGTTTCCATAATGCCGGTCTGCGGCGATTCGGTCTCGACGGTGAAGCCCGAGTTATGCCAGAACTCCAGCAGTTGCGGCCACAGTTGCTCCGGCGTTTCCTTGATCACGAGCCAGCGCTGGTTGCCGTTGCGCTCGATGCGGATCGTGTCGGTGGGCACCTGGCCGATCTGCTCGCCGGACGCGGCCGCGACGGCCGGTGCGGCGCCGCGCTGCTGCTGGAAACCGGAGGCCGTGGCGACGCCGCGGCCATCCGGCACGGCGTAGCGGTTGTCCTTCTGCAGCTGGGTCAGGTCGGGCGGAATGTCCAGCGGTGCCGCTTTCTTGGAAGCCTTGTAGTCCACCTTGTCCGATTCGAACACGGTCGTGCACGCGGCCAGGCTGAACGCGATGGCGGTCAGCGCCACGGTGCGGGCTGCGGTGGAGGTCATCATCTTGCGATTCGTCATATCGTTAAAGCTGGTAATCAAAGGACGCCGGAAGCGCGCAGCGCGGTGCGGACGGTCTCGTGGTATTGCGCGGACAGCGGGGCCAGCGGCAGGCGCAGGCCGGCCGGCATCTTGCCCATCTCGGCCAGCGCCCATTTCACGGGCACCGGGTTCGGCTCGACGAACAGCTTGCTGTGCAGTTCGAGGACGCTGTTGTTGATCTCGATGGCGCGGGCAGCGTCGCCGTTCAGCGCGGCCTTGCACATGTCGGCCATCGCGCGCGGCGCCACGTTCGCGGTCACCGAGATGTTGCCGGCGCCGCCGCACAGCATCAGCGCCAGTGCGCTCGCATCGTCGCCCGAGAACACGCCGAACGACTTGCCCTTGCCGGCGAACGAACGGTCGATGTCGCGCAGCAGTTCGATGCCGCGGGCCAGGTTGCCGGTCGCGTCCTTGATGCCGATGATGTTGTCGATGGCAGCCAGGCGCAGCACGGTCTCGTTGCTCATGTCGGCCACGGTACGGCCCGGCACGTTGTACAGGATCACCGGCAGGTCGGTCGATTCGGCGATCGCCTTGAAGTGGCGATACATGCCTTCCTGCGAC
This sequence comes from uncultured Massilia sp., assembly GCA_966212555.1. Classification (GTDB taxonomy): domain Bacteria; phylum Pseudomonadota; class Gammaproteobacteria; order Burkholderiales; family Burkholderiaceae_D; genus Telluria. The sequence continues at coordinate 10,205 of CBIHRX010000122.1, read as the reverse complement.
GGACGGTTGTAGTACGGGACGACCTGCAGCGACGCGTCGGCGCCGACTTCTTTCGCATGGCGGGTCAGCGCGATTGCTTCGACCGTCGAATTGCCGCCGGTGCCGGCGATGACCGGAATGCGGCCGGCGATGTGGTCGACGGCCAGCTTGATCAGTTCGCAGTGTTCGTCCGGGCTCACGGTGGCCGACTCGCCGGTCGTGCCGACGATGCAGATTGCGTCCGTACCTTCCGCCACATGCCAGTCGAGGAGTTGGCGCAGGCTGTCCCTGTCCAGACTTCCATCCTCGAACATCGGAGTGACGATTGCTACTATGCTGCCCTTAATCATAATCAGTGGACCGTGCCGTTAATAAATAAATGTCGATTGTAGCGGATAGCCTGGCGTTATGGTTCATTCCACACCATATAAATGGCATGGTTACAGGTTGGTTACATATCGAGCCTGATTGCCCCCGGATCGGCTTCCGGCCCCGCCGCGCACAGCCTTTGCACGCGCGCGGGACGAGGCAAATCGACGATGCCGTCCTCGTAGGCGAGCACGCGCAAGCCGTGGCGCGCGGCGACGTCCAGCAGTTCGCCGGGCGCCAGCAGGAACGCCGGATTGGATGGTTTGCCGAAGCGTTCGTTCCCGAGCGCGAAGGTTTCGTAGACGAGGATCCCGTTCGGTGCCAGCGCGCTTGCGAGATGCGCGAACAGCGGCCGGTGCAGGTAGTTCGTGACGACGATGCCGGCGAAGCGGCCCGGCGCGAACGGCCATACGCTGCCCTCCGCTTCGAGGTCGTGGTGCAGGGTCGCGATGCCGGGACCGGCCGCCTGCGCCAGCGCCTGTGCGTCGCGGTCGACGGCCAGCACGGGGTGGCCGAGCGCCGCCAGCAGGCGCGCGTGGCGGCCGCCGCCGCAGGCGAGATCGAGCGTCTCGCCCGGCGGGATCGCCGGCGCCCAGCGCGCGACCCAGGCGGAGGGATTGTCGCCGGCGCCGTGCATCACGTGTACGACAGTCCCATGACTTCGCGCACGTCGCGCATCGTTTCCTGCGCCAGCTTGCGCGCCTTTTCGCAGCCGTCGGCGACGATCGCGCGCACGAGCGACGGGTCGTCGATGTACTGCTGCGCGCGCTCGTGCATCGGTTCCTGCTCGGCCAGCACGGCTTCCACGACGGGCTGCTTGCATTCGAGGCAGCCGATGCCGGCGCTCGTGCAACCCTTCATCACCCACTCCTTCGTATTCGCATCCGAATAGACTTCGTGCAGCTGCCACACGGGGCACTTCAGCGGATCGCCCGCGTCGCTGCGGCGCACGCGCGCGGGGTCGGTCGGCATCGTGCGGATCTTCTTCGTGACGGATTCCGGATCCTCGCGCAGCGAGATCGAGTTGCCGTAACTCTTCGACATCTTGCGGCCGTCGAGACCCGGCAGGCGCGACGCCTCCGTCAGTTTCACTTGCGGCTCGACGAGGATGATCTTGCGGCTGCCTTCCAGGTAGCCGAACAGGCGCTCGCGGTCGATGTTCGACAGGCTGCCCGCTTCGTCCAGCATGGCCTGCGCCTGTTCCAGCGCAGCCGCGTCGCCGTCCTGCTGGAACGCGGTGCGCAATTCCGCATACAGCTTGGCGCGCTTGCTGCCCAGCTTTTTCACCGCTTCCAATGCCTTCTGCTCGAAGCCGGGCTCCTTGCCGTACAGGTGATTGAAGCGCCGCGCAATCTCCCGCATCATCTCGATGTGCGGCACCTGGTCCTCGCCCACCGGCACCTGCGTGGCGCGGTAGATCAGCACGTCGGCCGCCTGCAGCAGCGGGTAGCCGAGGAAGCCGTACGTCGCGAGGTCGCGGTTGGCCAGGTTCTCGATCTGGTCCTTGTACGTCGGCACGCGTTCGAGCCAGCCGAGCGGCGTGGCCATCGACAGCAGCAAGTGCAGTTCCGCGTGCTCCGGCACCTTCGACTGGATGAAGATCGTGGCCTGGGCCGGATCGATGCCGGCCGCCAGCCAGTCGATGACCATGTCCCACGTGCTTTTCTCGATGATCGCCGGGTCGTCGTAATGCGTGGTCAGCGCATGCCAGTCGGCCACGAAGAACAGGCAAGGCAGTTCGGACTGCATGCGGATCCAGTTCTTCAGGGCCCCGTGGTAGTGGCCAAGGTGCATCAGCCCGGTCGGGCGCATGCCGGAAACGACACGGTCGGGAAACATAGCGGTATCAGGTCAGGAGGAAATTCAGGGGGTAGATGATCACGTGCAGCAGCAGCTTCGCGATCAATTCGACGAAGAACAGCCAGTAGCCGATTACGCTTGGGAAGCCGATCCGCGGCAGGAAGATCAACGCCAGCAGGATGATGAAGCCGTAGGGCTCCAGGCGCGCGAACTGGAACGCCGCCTTGTGCGGCAGGATGGAGAACAGCACGCGGCCGCCATCCATCGACGGGATCGGCAGCAGGTTGAACGCCATCAGCCACAGGTTCGTCTTCAGGCCGGCGTCCGCCACGAGGTGCGGGAACGACTCCTGCACGCTGAAGTAGTCGAGGAAGATCCCCAGCAGGAGCCAGATCAGCGCCATCAGGAAGTTGGCGCCCGGACCAGCCAGGGCGACCCACGCCATGTCGCGTTTCGGATTGCGCATCTGCCCGTAGTTGATCGGCAGCGGTTTCGCGTAGCCGAACACGAAGCCCGACATCAGGTACATCACCACGGGAATGACGATGGTGCCGATCGGATCGATGTGGGCCAGCGGATTGAGAGTGGTACGCCCGGCGGCGTGTGCGGTATTGTCTCCGAAGCGTTTCGCGACGAACGCCTGGGCGGCGTCGTGCATCGTCAGCGCAAAGAGGACAGGCAGTGCATATACTGCCAGATTGCGTATGAGTTCATCCATAAACTACGATTCTATCAGAGCGCACGGACGCGGCGGCCTCGGCCTACAGGCCGAACGCGGCCGGATCGCCGCGCCCTGCCCGCACGAGCTCGGCGTCGGGACCCGTGAGGTCGACGATGGTGGTGGGTTCGAGGGTGCCGGCGCCGCCGTCGATCACGAGCTCGATCTGCCGGTCGAGACGCTCGCGCACCTCGTCCGGATCGGACAGCATGTTGTCGTCGCCCGGCAGTTGCAACGTCGTGCCGATCAGGGGTTCGCCCAGTTCTTCCAGCAGCGCCAGCAGGATCGCGTTTTCCGGCACGCGGATGCCGATCGTCTTGCGCGACGGGTGCGACAGGCGCCGCGGCACTTCCTTCGTCGCTTCCAGGATCACCGTGTACGGCCCCGGCGTGACGGCCTTCAGCTGGCGGTATTGCCGGTTGTCGACGCGCGCATACGTGGCGATCTCGGACAGGTCGCGCACCAGCAGGGTCAGGTGGTGCTTTTCGTCGACGCCGCGGATGCGCCGCAGCTTTTCGACGGCCGCCTTGTCGTCGAGGCGGCACACGAGCGCATAGGCGGAATCGGTGGGCGCGGCGACGATGCCGCCGCCCTGGATGATCTGCGCGGCCTGGCGGATCAGGCGCGCCTGCGGATTCTGGGGATGGACTTCGAAATACTGCGTCATCGCGCGCCCCCCGACTGGCGCAGCGCCTGGAGTGCCGCGATGCGCTCTTCCATCGGCGGGTGCGACGCGAACAGCGCGCCCCAGCCGCTGCCGTGGCCGGAGATGCCCGACGCGGCCATCGACTGCGGCAGCGCGCCCGGCTGCATGCCGCCCAGGCGCGCCAGCGCATGCTGCATCGGCAGCGGGCTGCCCAGCAGCTGTGCCGAACCGGCGTCCGCACGGAATTCGCGCTGGCGCGAGAACCACGCGACGATGAGCGACGCGACGATGCCGAACAGGATCTCGCACACGAACACGGTGATCGCGTAGCCGAAGCCCGGCCCGCGCACGTCGTTGCCGCGGCGGAACACGACGTTGTCGACGAAGAAGCCGACGACGCGCGCGAGGAACACGACGAACGTGTTCACCACACCCTGGATCAGCGTCAGCGTGACCATGTCGCCATTGGCCACGTGCGCGATCTCGTGCCCTAGCACGGCCTCCACTTCCTCGCGGTTCATGTTGGCGAGCAAGCCCGTCGACACGGCCACCAGCGCGGAATTTTTGAAAGCGCCCGTCGCGAACGCATTCGGCTCGCCGTCGTACACGGCCACTTCCGGCATGGCGATGCCCGCGCGCTGCGCGAGATTGCCCACGGTGCTGAGCAGCCACGCCTCGGTGGCATTGCCCGGCTGCCCGATGACGCGGGCTCCCGTCGACATCTTCGCCATCGGCTTGCTCATCAACAGGGAAATGATTGAGCCCGTGAAGCCCACGACGAGCGAGAACACGAGCAGCGCCCCGACGTTGATGCCCTGCCCGCCGACGGGACGGCCCACGCCGAGGACGTTCAGCACGATCGACAGCACGAGCACGACGGCGAGGTTGGTGGCGAGGAACAGCAGTATGCGCTTCATGGGGGCGGGTCTCCGGCCGGGTTCAATATCAGTCCGACAAGATAAGGGCAGGATGTTGAAATTTCAAGCCCAATACGTCGTTCCCGCGGAAGCGGGAACCCATACTGAGTTACCGAAATCGATCAATTTGCAGACCATTGACGTTTGCGACGTCGGAAGTTCAGCATGGGTCCCCGCCTTCGCGGGGACGACGGTATGCATGTGCTATCGGTCAGAACCAATCATGCCACACCGGCACCACCCCACTGGGCAACGGCGGCAACCGATCGAACTCGACGCGCGACTCCCCCGGCGCGTGGAAATCCGTCCCGCGCGACGCGAGGAAGCCGTAGCGCCGCGCCACCTCCGCATACGTCGCGTACTGGTCCGGCGTATGGCTGCCCGTGACGACTTCGATGGCATTGCCGCCGAGCTGCTTGAACTCGTCGAACAGCGCGCCCTCGGCCGTCGCGTCGAAGCGGTAGCGGCCCGGGTGCGCGATCACGGGGACGCCGCCGGCCGCGCGGATCCAGCCCATCGCGTCCGCCAGGGTCGCCCAGCGGTGCGGCACATAGCCCGGCTTGCCTTCCGTCAGATAGCGGCGGAACACCTCCGACGTCGTCGAGCACGCGCCGACCTCGCACAGGTAGCGCGCGAAGTGGGTGCGCGACAGCAGGTCCGGGTTGCCGACGTATTTCAGCGCGCCTTCGTAGGCGTTCGGGATGCCGGCCTGGTCGAGCTGCGCGGCGATCTCGCGCCCGCGCGCGTCGCGCCCGTTGCGCGTGGCGGCCAGGCCCTGCACGAGGGTTGCATTGTCCTCATCGACCTGCAGGCCGACGACGTGCACGGTCTCGCCGGCCCACGTCACGGAGATTTCCACGCCGGGCACGAAGCGCATCCCCAGCTCTTCCGCCTTGGCGCGCGCGGCCTTGATGCCGCCGATCTCGTCGTGATCCGTCAGCGCCCACGCGTCGACACCGCCCTTGCGCGCATACGCGGCCACGGCGGCGGGTGCGAGCACGCCGTCGGAGACGTTGGAGTGGCAGTGGAGGTCGACTTTCATGGGCAGCATCCGGACAGGGTATCTTTGCGAAATACCATTGTACGCGGTTCGCACCGGCAGCGAATGGTGGGCACGGGGTGCCCACCCTACGGCAACCTCATCGTAGGGTGGGCTCCCCGAGCCCACCGAACCATTACGCGGCCAAAAACGCCTCGATCATCCGCGCCAGCACTTCCGGCTGGTCGTGATGCAGCATGTGCCCCGCGTCCGGCATCATGCGCGGCGTGACCTTCGCCAGTTGCGCAAGGCGCCGGTCGACCTCGTGGCGCGCCTCTTCCTTCGGCCCCATCCAGCGCCACATGTCCGTGTGCTCGGCCTCGACCCACAGCACGGGCGCCGTGATGCGGCGCCAGCACGCGAGCACTTCTTCCACCTGATACAGCAGCGGTCCCGGCATCTTGTGCGCCGGGTCGCCCAGGATTTCCCATTCGCCCTGCGCATTCTGCGCGGCCCAGTGCTGCGCGAGGAAGGCGGCGCGGTCGGCCGGCAGGCGCGGGTTGGTCTTCCGCAGGCGCGTCGCCACCTCGTCCAGGCTGGCGTAGCCGCGCATGGTGGGCGGCGCCTTCACCTCGTCCAGCCATTTGGCGTAGCGGCCCGGGGCCTGTTCGGGGCGCGTCGCGGGCAACCCGAAGCCTTCCAGGTTGATCAGCTTGGCGATGCGCTCCGGCCGCACGCCGGCATACACGCTCACGATATTGCCGCCCATGCTGTGGCCCAGCAGGTTCACGGGCTCGCCGGGCGAATAATGGTCGAGGATCGCTTCCAGGTCGGCGAAGTAGTCGGGGAACCAGTACGTGTCGTTGCCGGAGCGCCCGGTCAGGCCGAAGCCGCGCCAGTCGTGGGCGATCACGTGCCAGTCGCCCTGCAACGCGTCGACGACGAACTGGAACGACGCCGACATGTCCATCCAGCCATGCGCCATGAACAGCTTGGGCGCGCCCTCGCGGCCCCAGTGGCGGACGTGGGTGCGCAGGCCGCGGATGGTGAGGAATTCGGAGCGGGACGGTGTCATGGCATTTCCTGTTCGGGAGTTAAATTAGTACGACCGTTCGCATTATAAGCACGAAGCTTGTAATCCTGCTGGCCGGCCCCATCTGGCCCGCTTAATCAACTCTGAAATGAGCGACGGCGTAAAATACGGCATCTCAACCTTCCGCGAGCACGCCATGGCGATTTACCAGTTGGGCGAGGATGCGCCCGAGATCGATTCTTCGGCCTATATCGCCGATTCGGCCACCCTGATCGGCAAAGTGACGGTCGAGGCGGATGCCTCGGTGTGGTCCGGCGTGACGATCCGCGGCGACAACGAGCGCATTACGATCGGCACCGGCAGCAATGTCCAGGAAGGCACGGTGATGCACACGGACATGGGCTTTCCGCTCGTGCTCGGCAAGAACGTCACCGTCGGCCACCAGGCGATGCTGCACGGCTGCACCGTCGGCGACGGCGCGCTGATCGGCATCCAGGCCGTGGTGCTGAACGGCGCGAAGATCGGCAAGGGCTGCCTCGTGGGAGCCGGCGCCGTCGTCACCGAAGGCAAGGAATTCCCGGACGGTTCGCTGATCCTGGGTGCCCCGGCCAAGGTGGTGCGCACGCTCACGGAAGACGACCTGCTCCGCCTGCAGCGCAGCGCCGACAGCTATGTCGCGCGCGGCAAGCGCTTCAAGGCGGAGCTCAAGAAAATCGGATAAAGAATGACGACTGATACCAGCAAGGACACCCTCCAGAAATTCATCTTCGACAACGCAGCCGTCCGCGGCGAGCTCGTCGAGATCTCCAACGCGTGGCGCGAGATCCAGTCGCGCCACGTCTACCCGAAGGCGGTGCGCGCCTTGCTGGGCGAAATGGTCGCCGCGGCGGCGCTGCTGTCCGCCAACCTCAAGTTCAACGGCTCGATCGTCATGCAGATCCATGGCGACGGCCTCGTGAAGCTGCTCGTCGTCGAGTGCGACGCGAACCTGCGCATGCGCGCCACCGCCAAGCTGAGCGAAGGTGCCGAGGTGCCGGACGACGCGTCCGTCGCCCGGCTGCTGAACCAGCATGGCCGCGGCCGCTTCGTGATCACGCTCGACCCGCAGGACAAGGTCCCGGGCCAGCAGCCGTACCAGGGCGTCGTGCCGCTCGTCGGCGAGGATATCGCGACCGTCATCGAGAACTACATGCTGCGCTCGGAACAGATGGACACCAAGCTGTGGCTGGCGGCGGACGAGCATGTCGCGCGCGGCCTGCTGCTGCAGAAGCTGCCGCGTAATTCCAGCATCGAAGGCCAGGTCAAGCAGGCCAGCGAGGAAGAAGACCTCGAGACGTGGACCCGCGCCGTCATGCTGGGCCAGACCTTGAAGCAGGAAGAGCTGCTCACCACCGACGCGGAAACGCTGCTCCGGCGCCTGTTCTGGGAAGAGACGATCCGCGTGTTCGACCCGCTGCATCCGGAATTCCACTGCTCGTGCTCGCGCGAAAAAGTGGGCAACATGCTCAAGATGCTGGGCAAGGAAGAAGTCGAGTCCGCCCTGCACGACCTGGGGGAGCTGGGCATCAACTGCGATTTCTGCGGCAAGCACTACGGCTTCGATGCCGTCGACTGCGCCCAATTGTTCGCCAGCGACACGACGGCCGACGGCCTGGCGCCCGCGTCCGGCGTGAAGCACTGATCAGGGGGGCGCCATTGGCGTCCCCTATCATTTTGATTGGGAATATAAACTGCCGCTATTGATGGTTCCTGCTAAGCTGTCATCAATGACACTGAGACAGGAGAACACCATGAGCAACATCAATATCGGCATCAGCACCGAAGACCGCGCCAACATCGCCAATGCCTTGTCGCGCGTCCTCGCGGACAGCTACATGCTGTACCTGAAGACCCACAACTTCCACTGGAACGTGACGGGCCCGATGTTCCAGACGCTGCACATCATGTTCATGGAACAGTACACGGAACTGTGGAACGCGCTGGACAACATCGCCGAGCGCATCCGCGCCTTGGGCCATTTTGCGCCGGGCACCTATGCCCGCTTCGTGGAACTGTCGTCGATCAAGGAAGAAGCCGGCGTGCCGAACGCGCAGGAAATGATCCGCCAGCTGGTCGACGGCCAGGAAGCGCTGATCCGCACCGTGCGCGAGGCCTTCCGGATCGCCGACGACGCGAACGACCAGCCGAGCGCCGGCATGCTGAGCGACCGCATGGAAATCCACGAAAAGAATGCATGGATGCTGCGTTCGTTCCTCGAGAACGGCCAGCCGGCCTGAGCTCCCTGCCCGGCTCCGGCCGGGTATTTTCCGTTCTTGCCAATCGGAAGTTAACCGGCGAGGCGTTCAGAATCTCCTGATTGCGGATTACCGCCATCATCAACTTGCGTTGCATCAATTGGCTTAAATCAACGCTGCGTTTCAATGGCCTCCAGTGTACGAACCCGTGCACTTGTTATCGGGAATGTGTCGCTTTTTCGCGTCCCGTTTCACAACTATGGGAGAACCGGATGAAATCAGTACGTGCCAATGATGCAGCCCTCCTCGCCAACACAGCCTCCGCCCGCAAAGTCGTCGCCCGCTACCCCATCGCCACGATCGGTTCGCGCACCCGCCGCGGTGGCGAAGTCGTGCTCGCCTCGCAGGGCGAGCCCGCGGACGATTTCCGCATCGCCTGCGTGGGCGACCGGGTGCGCTATCCGGACGGCAGCGAGAGCGTGATCGTGTCGGGTGCCGGGCATGCGTCGACGTATGCGAACCGGCCGATCGCCCTCGTGGGCAGCCATATCGCGAACGGCGACCGCATCGTCGCGCGCGCGCAGAGCATCGGCGAGATCGTCGTCGTGGAAGGGGAACCGATTACCGGCCTGTTGGAGCCGGGTTATGCGCTGCCGGGCGCCGCCGGAGCCGGCGCCTGACGGAAGGCGGCCCGTCTGCGTGCGCGGCTGCGTTCAGTAGCGGCAGCGAACGCCGGCGGGCGCGTATGTCGATCAGTTGGGGGCGCCGTCGGCCGGACGGTGCAGGTCGATGACCTTCATGATCGCCAGCAAACTGTCGAGGCCCATCTCGCCGCGGTTCATTGCCGCGGCGAGCAGGTCGCGCGGCAGGCCGGCCGCGGCGGCCAGGTGCGTGAGTCCCGCGGAGCGCGCGACGAGCTTCAGCGCCTCCGTCATGGTCTCGGGATCGCCGGCATCGAACGCGGCGGCGAGATAGCCGGCGACGGCCTCGAGCGTGTCGAGCGCGGGCGGGGAAGAATCCGTGGGGGTCATGGCTTGTCCTTCTTGACCTTCGGCGGCGGCGGCGGCGGCGGTTCCGTCATCATGACGGCCGGCTTCTCGTCCTTGCGCAAGACCTGCACGAAGATCTCGTTCGACTTGATCATGCCCAGTTCGTAGCGCGCGCGTTCCTCGACGGCGCCGAGGCCATCCTTCAGGTCGCGCACTTCCGATTCCAGCTTGGCGTTGCGGGCCTTCAGCTGCTCGGTCTTGGCACGGGAGGCCGCCACCTGGGATTCCAGGTCGGCCACGGTGAGCCAGCCGCCCTTCCCCAGCCACAGGGGATACTGGATCAGCAGCAGCAGGGCTGCCAGGGCAAGGGTGATGAGGCGCATGGATGAATACGGCTGGCGGGACAACGACACGGGCGCGGCGAACGAACCCGTGTCCATCACTCGATTACTTCAGGTTATAGAAAGCATCGCGGCCCGGGTAGCTGGCGATGTCGCCCAGGTCTTCCTCGATGCGCAGCAGCTGGTTGTACTTGGCCATG
>CBIHRX010000121.1:0-18323 GCA_966212555.1 uncultured Massilia sp. | reverse complement strand
TGATGAATTCGGCGCCCATCTCCTTCGCGAAGCGCACGGGCACGGGCGCGACGAGACCGCCGTCGACGTAGCTGCGGCCGCTTATGACGACCGGCTGGAACACGCCCGGCACGGACGACGACGCGCGCACGGCCATGCCGGTATTACCGCGGCGGAACAGGATCGGCTGGCCCGTCTTGAGGTCCGTGGCGACGGCGCCGAACGGGATCTTGAGTTTTTCGATCGGCCGGTTCTGCACGGCCTTGTTGACATAGGACTGCAGCGCCTCTCCTTTCAGCACGCCCGGGGCCTTGCTGAAGAACGGGATGGCCCAGTCGGAGATCGTCGTCTCGTCCATGTCGAGGGCGATCTTCTGCAGCTGGAAACCGTTGTAGCCGGACGCGTACAGCGCACCGACGACGGAACCGGCACTCGTGCCGACGACGATGTCCGGCACGATGCCCTGCGCCTCCAGGGCCTTGATGACGCCGATGTGGGCGAAGCCGCGCGCGGCGCCGCCGCCCAGGGCGAGCGCGATTTTCACGTGGCGCAGCGGGACGGGGGCAGGCGTGGCGGCCACCGGCGCGGCCGGCTGGGTGGGCGTGGAGCCGCAGCCGGCGAGCAGCGCCGCGGCGCCGAGCGTGGCAAGAAGGGAACGTCGGGAGAGGGTCATCCGGAGCGAACTGATACACGGGGGCAAAGACGGGATTGTAACCCGCTCCTGGCGTTTATCGTGGGATCCGGCAGTGCAGGCGAACTTGGGTACCCGCCTGCGCGGGTACGACGGATTTGCGGCCGCCGACCGGGAGACCGTCGCCCTGCGCAGGCAGGGGCCCAAGTACCAACTACGACGTCACCCCGGCAGCGACGTATTCGGCAACGTGGCCGTAAACACGCTCCCCTTGCCCGGCACCGACCGGATCGCGAGCTTCCCGCCATGGCGCAGCAGCACGTGCTTGACGATCGCGAGACCGAGCCCCGTGCCCTGCGTCTCGCGCGAGCGGCTCTTGTCGACGCGGTAGAACCGTTCCGTCAGGCGCGAGATGTGCTGCTCGTCGATGCCGATGCCGTTGTCGATCACTTCGAAGCGCAGGTCGTTCGGGCCGCGCAGCCAGCGCAGTTCGATCTTGCCGCCTTGCGGCGTGTAGCGCACGGCGTTGCTGGCCAGGTTGCCGAACGCGCTGCGCAGTTCTTCCGCGCTGCCCATCACGTCCGGGCCGTCGACGGCGAAGTCGATCTCGTGGCGGCCGTTCGACAGTGCGCGCGCATCGATCGCCACCTGCTCGACGAGGGCCCGCACATCGACGCGCTCGCGCTTCAGGGGATACTCGTCCGATTCCAGGCGCGACAGGGTCAGCATGTCCTCGATCAGCCGCTGCATGCGCTGCGCCTGTTCCGTCATCAGCATCAGGTGCGCGGTGCGGGTCTTCTCGTCCAGGCCCGGATCCGCGAGCGCGATCTCGAGGAAGCCGACGATCACCGTCAGCGGCGTGCGCAGCTCGTGCGACGCGTTGGCGATGAAGTCGCGCCGCATCGCTTCGATACGCTCGGTCTCCGTTGCGTCGTGCGTGACGAGGATCTGGCGCCGGTTCTCGAACGGGATGATCTGGACGATCAGCTTGCGGCCGCGGATCGACAGCGTCAGCGGCTGTTCGTAGCGGCCTAGGATCAGGTAGTCGATGAATTCCGGGTGGCGGATCAGGTTCGTCACGCGCCGGCCCTTGTCCTGTTCCAGGGTGAGGCCCAGGTGGTGCTCGGCCGCCGGGTTGCACCATTCGAGGAACAGCACGTCGTCCATGATCGCCACGCCTTCCGGCAGCAGGTGCATGGCCTGGCGGAAGCGCGCGAGCCATTCCGTCAGCTCGTCGCGGTTGCGTTCGTCGTCGCGCCGCAGGCGGTACAAACGCGCGAAGACGTCGGTCCACGCACCCCACCCGTCCGGCAGCTTCGTGCTCTGCGGATCGTCGAGCCACTCGCCCAGCTTGTGCAGGTACGCCAGTTGGGAGATCAGGAGGCCCAGCGTGATGAGCAGCGCGAGCGCCAGCCCGGAGACGGGGCCCAGCAGCCACCAGCCGATGCCGGCGACCGCGAGCATCAAGCCCAGGCGCAGCAACGCCGGGACCCAGAACATGACGCGAGGATTCAAGCGGGCGACCTTTCTATTTTTCTTTTTCGGACAACATGTAGCCCACGCTGCGCACCGTCTTGATCAGCTTTTCCGCTTCCTTCAGCGCCTTGCGCAGGCGGAGGACGTGGACGTCGACCGTGCGCTCCTCGACGGCGGCCGCGTCGCCCCACACCTTGTCGAGCAGCTGGCTGCGCGAGAACACGCGCTCGCGGTGCGCCATCAGGAACTTCAGCAGGCGGTATTCCGCATTGCCCATGTCGAGCTGGCGGCCGTCCAGCGTGACGGTGCAGCTGGCCGGATCGAGCGTGACGGGGCCGGCCGACAGCGGCGCCTCGGCCAGGTGCGGGCTCTTGCGGCGCAGCAGGGCTTTCGAGCGGGCCACCAGTTCGCGCGGCGAGAACGGCTTCGTCACGTAATCGTCGGCGCCGGTATTGAGCCCCGCGATCTTGTCCTCTTCCATGCTTTTCGCCGTCAGCATGATGACGGGGATGTCCTGGAAATCGCGGTCGCCGCGCAGGCGCGACAGCAACCGCAGGCCGCTCTGGTCGGGCAGCATCCAGTCCAGCAGCAGCAGGTCGGGCCTGCCGTGCACGATCGAATCCCAGGCCGACGCCACGTTGGCGGCCGTGCGGATCTCCCAGCCCGTCTCGCGCAGCGAATAGCTCACCAGTTCGACGATCGCCGGCTCATCTTCGACAATCAGGACGCTCGTGTTGGCCGCCATCGATCACCCTTCTCCGCCGGCCGCGATGGCTTGCGGTTTGCTATGCCTGATATCCCGTCCTTCGACGACGTAGATCACGTATTCCGCGATGTTCTTCGCGTGGTCGCCGATGCGTTCGATGGCCTTCGCCACCCACAGCACGTCCAGCGCCGACGAGATCGTGCGCGGGTCTTCCATCATGAACGTGATGGTGCTGCGCATGATGGTGCGGAACTCGTGGTCGATCACGTCGTCCTGGGCGATGATCTGCACGGCGGCCTTGCCGTCCAGGCGCGCGAACGCGTCCAGCGCGTCGTGCAGCATGTCGGCCGTGGCGCGCGAGATCGTGCGCACCGTCTCGTAGTGGTTGAAGCTGACCATGCCGCGCTCGTGCAGGCTTTTCGCCGTGCGCGCGATCTTGGCGGCCTCGTCGCCGATGCGCTCGAGGTCCGTGATCACCTTGATCGTCGCCATGATCGTGCGCAGGTCGTTGGCGGCCGGCTGGCGGCGCACGATCAGGTGGCTGCAGGCGTCGTCCAGCTGCACTTCGAGCTGGTTGACGGCGTGGTCGTCCGCCACCACCTTGTCGGCCTGCTCGGTGTTACCGACGCGGAATGCATTCACCGCCTCGTCGAACTGCGTTTCCACCATGCCGCCCATGAGCAGCACTTTCGACCGGATCGCTTCCAGTTCCTGGTCGTACTGCTTGGAAGAGTGCTCGCCTACCATGTGTTCATCCTGTTCAATAATGTAATCTTACCGTATCAGCCGAAGCGACCGGTGATGTAATCCTGAGTCTCTTTCCGTACCGGGTTCAGGAACAGCTGGTCGGTCTCGCCGAATTCCACCAGTTCGCCCAGGTACATGTACGCCGTGTAGTCCGAGCAGCGCGCGGCCTGCTGCATGTTGTGCGTGACGATGGCGATCGTGTAGTCGCCCTTCAGTTCGCTGATCAGTTCCTCGATCTTCGACGTCGAGATCGGGTCCAGCGCCGACGTCGGCTCGTCCAGCAGCAGCACGTCCGGCTTCACGGCGACGCCGCGCGCGATGCACAGGCGCTGCTGCTGGCCGCCGGACAGCGACAGGCCGCTCTTGTTCAGCTTGTCCTTCACTTCCGTCCACAGCGCGGCCTTTTTCAGGGCCCATTCCACGCGCTCGTCCATCTCGCCTTTCGACAGGTTTTCGTACAGGCGCACGCCGAACGCGATGTTGTCGTAGATGGACATCGGGAACGGCGTCGGCTTCTGGAACACCATGCCGATCTTCGCGCGCAGCATGTTCACGTCCACCCCCGGCTCCAGGATATTCCGGCCGCGGTACAGGATCGAACCTTCGGCCCGCTGGCCCGGGTACAGGTCGTACATGCGGTTCAGGGTGCGCAGCAGCGTCGACTTGCCGCAGCCCGACGGGCCGATGAATGCGGTGACCTGCTTGTCGTGCACGTCCAGGCTGACGTTCTTCAGGCTTTTCGTCTTGCCGTAATAAAAGTCCAGGCCGGAGATCTCGATGGTCTTCGTCTTGGGCTTCGAACCTTGCGTCGTTTGCGACGAGGTGGACAGGGTCTGGGTCATGGAGGTCATCATTGCGGGTTCTTTTGGCGGAACAGCGTCCGCGACAGGATATTCAGGAGCAGCACGCTGAACGTCACCAGCAGGGCCGCGCCCCAGGCGAGACTGCGCCAGTCTTCGTACGAGCTCATCGCGAACAAATAGATCGCCACCGGCAGGTTGGCCATCGGCTGCTTCATGTCGAGGCTGAAGAACTGGTTGTTCAGGGCAGTGAACAGCAACGGCGCGGTCTCGCCGGCGATGCGGGCCACGGCCAGCAGCACGCCGGTCACGACGCCCGCCTTCACGGCGCGCAGGCGCACCATCATCGACACTTTCCAGCGCGGCGCGCCCAGCGCGAACGCGGCTTCCAGCAGGCTGTTCGGGACGAGGTGCAGCATGTTGTCGGTCGTGCGGACGACGACGGGGATCGCGATCAGCGACAGCGCGATCGTCCCGGCATAGCCCGAGAAGTGGCCGAAGCGCGCCACGCACAGGGCGTACACGAACAGGCCGATCACGATCGACGGCGCCGACAGCATGATGTCCGTGACGAAGCGCGTGACCGTGGCGAACTTGTTGTTCTGGCCGTACTCGGCCAAGTAGATGCCGGCCAGGATGCCGACCGGCGTCGAGATCGCCGTGGACAGGCCCACCATCATGAGGCTGCCGACGATCGCGTTGCGCACGCCGCCCGGGCTGCCCGGGGCCGGCGTGTCCATCGTGAACAGCGTGTGCGACAGTGCTCCAAAACCATTGACCAGCAAGGTCTCGAGGATCCACAGCAGGAAACCGAGGCCGACGGCCATCGCCAGCACGGACAGCGCGATGCCGACCCGGTGCGACAGCAAGCGGCGGCGATACACGGAATTGACAACCGCATCCATTACTTCACCCCTTCCTTGCGGGACATCCCGACGAGCATCAACTTGGCGGCCGACAGCACGATGAACGTGATGGCGAACAGGATCAGGCCCAGCGCGAACAGCGAGGACACGTGCAATTGCGAGCTGGCCTCGGCGAATTCGTTGGCCAGGGTGGAGGAAATCGAGTTACCGGGCGAGAACAGCGACAGCTTGATGTCGTTGGCGTTGCCGATCACGAAGGTGACGGCCATCGTCTCGCCCAGCGCGCGGCCCAGGCCCAGCATCACGCCGCCGACGACGCCGGCGCGGGTGTACGGCAGCACGATCTTGCGCACGACTTCCCATTTGGTGCAGCCGAGGCCGTATGCGGATTCCTTCAGCACGGCCGGCACGATCTCGAACACGTCGCGCATCACGGAGGCAATGAAGGGGATGATCATCACGGCCAGGATCAGGCCGGCGGTCAGCAGGCCCAGGCCCATCGTCGGGCCCTGGAAGAACGGGCCGATGAACGGCAGCACGCCCAGCGTCTTCTTCAGGAACGGCTGGATGGTGTCGCCGAACAGCGGCGCGAACACGAACAGGCCCCACATGCCGTAGATGATCGACGGCACGCCGGCCAGCAGTTCGACGGCCATGCCCATCGGGCGGCGCAGCCAGGCCGGGCAGATCTCGGTGAGGAACAGGGCGATGCCGAAGCTGATGGGGAAGGCGACGAGCAGCGCGATGATCGACGTGACCAGGGTGCCCGTGATGGCGATCAGCGCGCCGAATTTGTCGTTGACGGGATCCCACTCGTTGGTCGTGAGGAAGGATGCGCCGAATTCGCGGAACGCAGGTGCCGCGCCGATCGCCAGGGAGACGATGATGCCGACAAGGACGATCAGGACGCTCGCGGCGAACAGCAGGGTCACCTTGTGGAAGATGAAATCCTGGATGCGCTGCACGCGCATGGTATTGCGCAGTGCGACGTTGCGGGCTTCTTCCTGCAACGCGGCCTGGCCGGCCTCGTCGGCGGCGAGCGCGGGGTGTGCGTTCATGTGTTTGTCCAATTTATTACCTAGAAGCAAAAACGCGCCGCTCCCACCCGCCCGACCTCGCGCCGGGAGGTGGGAGCGACGCTACCCACAAGTTGGGCTTGCTCAATTTTGGGGTTTGCCCAATTACCAGATCGCCTTGCCCGAACCGTCTTTCACATTGTTCTTCCAGGCGGTTTCCACCAGCTTGGTGACGGAATCCGGCATCGGCACGTAGTCCAGCTCGGCCGCGGCGGCGTCGCCGCTCTTGAAGGCGTAGTCGAAGAACTTCAGCACTTCCTTGCCCTTGGCAGCGTCGGCCTGGGACTTGTGCACGATGGCGTACGTCACGCCGGTGATCGGCCACGCGTTCTTGCCCGACTGGTCGGTCAGGACGACGCCGAAGCCCGGTGCCTTGACCCAGTCGGCGTTGGCGGCGGCGGCCTTGAACGCGTCGTCGTCCGGCTGCAGGAAATTGCCGTCGCGGTTCTTCAGCTGGGTGTGGGCCAGCTTGTTCTTCTTCGAGTACGCCCATTCGACGTAGCCGATCGACCCCTTGATGCGCTGGACGTTGGCGGCGACGCCGTCATTGCCCTTGCCGCCCACGCCGACGGCCCATTTCACGGCCGTGCCGGCACCGATCTTCGCCTTGAAGTCCGGGTTGGTCTGCGACAGGTAGTTGGTGAACAGGAACGACGTGCCCGAACCGTCGGCGCGGTGGACGACGGTGATGTCTTCGGCCGGCAGCTTGACGCCCGGGTTCAGGGCGGCGATCGCCTGGTCGTTCCACTTGGTGATCTTGCCCAGGTAGATGTCGGCGATGACCGGACCGGTCAGTTTCAGCTGGCCCGGCGCCACGCCGTCCAGGTTGACGATGGCGACGACGCCGCCCATGATGGTCGGGAACTGCATCAGGCCCGCTTCGTTCAGCTCTTCGACCGGCAGCGGCATGTCCGATGCGCCGAAGTCGACGGTCTTGGCCTTGATCTGCTTGATACCGGCGCCCGAGCCGATCGATTGGTAGTTCAGGCCGTTGCCGCTGGTCTTCTTGTACATCTCCGCCCATTTCGCGTAGATCGGGTAGGCGAAGGTCGAACCAGCACCGGTGATGTCGGCGGCCAGCGTCGCGGTGCTCGCGAACGCGGCGGTGGTGCCGATGATGATGGTTGCCAGCAGTTGCTTCATGCGCATATCAAGGTCCTTAGGTTAGGGTAGTGACACGGTTGATGCTGCGCAGTGTAGTGAGCAAATATGACGGCTTTATGACATGGCCATCCTGACCATATGACATGCGCGGCGCATGATGTGACAAGCCGGAATGACATGTCACACAGCGCTTCGACCGCTGTCACAAAGTGCGGTTCCTCCCTCTTCCACAGTCGAGAAAAAGCGCCTTGTAAATACTTTTTCTTATGCTAATTTGAAAGTGTTTATGCAGTATGGAGGAGTTGTCCTACACGGATCGGAGGGGGCGCCCAACGGCGTTTAAAGGGTATGTTATTCATTTCAGGGATGCTGACCGGTATCGTCCTCCTCGTCGTGTACGAGGTGGTCGCCGATGGCTTGGGCTTTAAAAAAATGTTACCCGACCGCTAACACCAATAGCTTTGGGGGCCGGAGTGGCTACAAAAAAGAAAAAGCGGCGGGGCCTCAGGCGCCCGCCGCTTTTCTTGTCCAACGATCAGATATCAACGCAGGAAGCGTGACACCTGGCTCATCGCCGCCAGGTCCAGGTTCATGAACTGCAACCCTGCCTTGAATTCGCCATTACTGAAAATGCAATACATGACCTTGACGCGCGCAAGCAGGGGAAACGGCGTGCCGTCGACGAGCAGGTCGAAGCCGACCTGGCCCGCCTGCCCCGTCTGCAATGGATGCGGCACGGTGATGCTGACGCCGTTGGCGCCGATGTCGGAAGTGCGTCCCTGAACGGGCGCCTGGCCTTCCATCGCCAGGACTGCCCTCACTTTCAGGATCTTGCGTGCGGATTGCCTCTGTTCTATCGCCACGATAAACCTGTGTTACTTTGAAAACGAGGTGGGATTATAAGGCGGAAACGATAACCTGCGTGTTACCGCTAATTAAGTGACATCGATCAGTCAAGCTCGCGCAGCTTGCTGAACGCCTCGTCGATCCGCTCGACGGCCACGATGGTCATCCCCTCGATCTTTTGTTTCGGCGCGTTCGCCTTCGGGATCACGGCGACGGAAAAGCCCAGCTTGGCCGCCTCGCGCAAGCGTTCCTGGCCGCGCGGCGCCGGGCGGATCTCGCCGGCCAGGCCGACTTCACCAAACACGACGAGGCCGCGCGGCAGCGCCTTGTTGCGCATCGACGAATTGATCGCCAGCAAGACGGCCAGGTCGGCCGCCGGCTCCGTGATCTTGACGCCGCCCACCGCATTGATGAACACGTCCTGGTCGAACGCGGCGATGCCGGCATGGCGGTGCAGCACGGCGAGCAGCATCGCGAGGCGGTTCTGCTCCAGGCCGACGGACAGCCGGCGCGCGTTCGGCAAATGGCTCGCATCGACGAGCGCCTGGACTTCGACCAGCAGGGGCCGTGTTCCCTCCTGCGTCACCATCACGCAGGAACCGGGCACCTGGTTGTCGTGCTGCGACAGGAACAGCGCGGACGGGTTCGACACGCCCTTCAACCCCTTCTCCGTCATCGCGAACACGCCCAGCTCGTTGACGGCACCGAAACGGTTCTTGATCGCCCGTACGAGGCGGAAGCTGGACTGCGTATCGCCTTCGAAATAAAGCACCGTGTCGACGATGTGCTCCAGCACGCGGGGGCCCGCCAGCGCGCCCTCCTTCGTCACGTGGCCGACGAGGATGATCGTCACGCCCGTCTGCTTGGCCACGCGCGTGAGCTGCGCCGCGCATTCGCGCACCTGCGAGACGGAGCCGGGTGCCGACGTCAGCGCGTCCGAGTACAGCGTCTGGATCGAGTCGATGACGGCCACGTCCGGCTTGAGGTCGGCAATGGTGCCGAGGATTTTTTCCAGCTGGATTTCGGCCTGCAATTTCAAATCCTTCGCCTCGACCTGCAGCCGGCGCGCGCGCAGCGCGATCTGGGCGCCGGATTCCTCGCCGGACACGTACAGGGTGCTGCGCGCTGCGGCGAGATTCGCCAGCGCCTGCAGCAGCAAGGTCGACTTGCCGATGCCGGGGTCGCCGCCGATCAGCACGACGCCGCCCGCGACGAGGCCGCCGCCCAGCACGCGGTCGAATTCGTCGATGCCTGTGCCGAAGCGGGGCACGTCGATCGCCTCGATGTCGGCCAGGGACAGCACGGGGGCGGTCTGGGCCAGGCTTTTATGCATGTGCGGCGTCTGCGACATGCGGTTCAGGCCGGCGGTCTCGACCTGCTCGGTCATCGTGTTCCAGGCCTTGCAGTCGCCGCATTGGCCGGTCCAGCGGCTTGCAACGCTGCCGCAATCGCTGCAGACGAAACTGGTACGGGGTTTAGCCATGAGTCTTTGCTCTATCTTTATAAAACGGGATCGCACCCGAGCGGCGCCTCGGCCACGCGCACGCGCGGCGCCACGGCGCACATCAATTCATAACCGATCGTGCCGGCGGCATGCGCCACCTCGTCGATCGGCAGGCCGTCGCCCCACAGGGTGACCTTGCTGCCCACGCGCGCGTTCGCGACGGGCGACAGGTCGACGGCCATCATGTCCATCGACACCCGGCCCACGAGCGTCGTACGGATGCCGTCCACGAGCACGGGCGTGCCGTGCTCCGCGTGGCGCGGGTAGCCGTCGGCATAGCCGCAGGCGACGACGCCCACCGTCATGGCCCGGTCGGCCTGGAACCGGCTGCCATAGCCCACGCTGTCGCCCGGCTGCAAGTGCTGGATGCCGATGATTTCCGATTTCAGGGTCATCGTCGGCAGCAGGCCGTAATCCCGTGCCGAGCGCCCGCCCGGCGTGCCGCCGTACAGCATGATGCCCGGCCTGACCCAGTCGCTCTGCAATTCCTGGACGAGTTCCGCCGTGTGCAGCACGCCGCCGGAATTCGACAGGCTGCGCTCGCCCGGCAGGCCGTCCGCGCCCAGGCGGAAGCGGCGCACCTGCTCGCCGATCGACAGGCGCGGATGCTCCAGCTCGTCCGCATTCGCGAAATGCGTCATGAACGTGATGTTGCGGATGCCGGGGATCGCGCGCAGGCGCTGGTAGGCCGCGGCGAACTCGTCCGGCCGGAAACCGAGGCGGTTCATGCCCGTGTTCATCTTGAGGTGCACGTCGATGGGGCGGTAGAGCTGGGTGTACTCCAGCATCTTGACCTGCTCGATGCAATGGACCGTACTGTTGACATTATGTTCAGCCAGCAACGGGATGTCCGACGCGTCGAAGATTCCCTCTAATAATAGGATGGGCTTTACCCAGCCCAGTTCGCGCAGGCGCAGCGCGTTTTCCGTCTCGATCAGCGCCAGCCCGTCGGCCTGCGCGAAGCCGCGCATGCCTCGTTCGAGGCCGTGCCCATACGCGTTCGCCTTCACCACGGCCCAGATCTTCGCCTGCGGCGCACAGGCGCGCGCACGGGCCAGATTGTGCTGCATGGAGTCGAGGTGGATGGTGGCGTGCAGGGGACGAGGCATGGCTTGCAGATGGGGGCGACGGCTGAGAACGAAAGGTTTATTTTACTCCCGGCAGTGAAATGCCGTATTGTCGATTCCTTGGGCGAACCGGTCTTTCATGGTATAAAGCAACCCATCCAGTTTTTTGAACCTCTCGAATGAATCGTGGTTTTTATACCATCATGGCGGCGCAGTTCTTCTCGTCGCTGGCAGACAACGCGCTGATATTTGTCGCGATCGGTCTGCTAACGGCGATGAAAGCCCCGGCTTCGCTCACTCCGCTGCTGAAGCTGTCGTTCGTCCTGTTCTACGTCCTGCTGGCCGCTTTCGTCGGTGCGTTCGCCGATTCGATGCCCAAGGGACGCGTGATGTTCATTGCGAATCTCATCAAAGTATTCGGCTGCTGCCTGATCTTCTTCGGCGTGCATCCCCTCGTCGCCTGCGCCGTCGTCGGCTTCGGCGCCGCCGTCTATTCGCCCGCCAAATACGGCATCCTGACCGAACTGCTGCCGCCGGAAAAACTCGTCGCGGCCAACGGCTGGATCGAAGGCCTCACCGTCATGTCCATCATCCTCGGCACCGTCATGGGCGGCGCCCTCGTCAGCGCCCACGGCGGCGCCTGGCTGATGACCCTGGACGTGCCGGGCATCGAGACCGGCATCAATACGCCGACCAAGGCCCAGCTCGCCGTGCTGATCGGCGTGTACGCGCTGGCGGCCGGCTTCAACCTGCGCATCCCGGACACCGGCGCCCGCTACGAGCACCAGGAGCGCAATCCCGCCCGGTTGATCGCCGATTTCGCCGACTGCTCCGCCACGCTGTGGAAAGATAAATTGGGCCAGATCTCGCTGGCCGTGACGACGCTGTTCTGGGGCGCGGGCGCGACCCTGCAATTCATCGTGCTGAAATGGGCCGAGCGCTCGCTCCACATGCCGCTCGACAAAGCCACGAGCCTGATCGGCGTCGTCGCCATCGGCGTCGCGGTCGGCGCCGCGATGGCCGCGAAGATGATCCCGCTGAAGAAGTCGCTGACCGTGATCCCGCTCGGCATCATCATGGGCCTCGTCGTGACCGCGATGACGATGGTGTATTCGCTGACGATCGCCGTCCCGCTGCTGCTGATCATCGGCCTGCTGTCCGGCTTCTTCGTCGTGCCGATGAACGCCCTGCTGCAGCACCGCGGCCACGTCCTGATGAGCGCCGGCCACTCGATCGCCGTGCAGAACTTCAACGAGAACCTCTCCATCCTCACCATGCTGGCGCTGTACGCCATCATGATCACGCTGAACCTGGACCTGAACGTCATCATCGTCCTGTTCGGCCTGTCGCTGGCCGGCATCATGTGGCTGATCGGCCGCCGCCACGCGGCGAACCAGCGCGAGCACGACTCGCTCGCCCTCATCGGCGAACACAAACACTGACACCGGGGTCAGACCCCAAATTTTGGCAATTTCCCCGATTCGGGGTCAGAGCACATTTTTCTTTGAATTCGGGGTCAGAGCACTTTTTCGAGAAATTGATTGGCAGGAGCGCTCGGTGGTTCGGTCATGCGTCGGATAGCGAGCCTGTCATGGGTGAGCCGCGCCCGCCAGACGGAAGGGGCATGCGCCACGACACGTGGCAGACAATCGCCAGAAAGACATTGCACCAAAATGTGCTCTGACCCCGATTTTTTGCGAAAACGTGCTCTGACCCCGAATCGGGGGAAGGTTGTCAGGGTTATTGCCAAAAAACGGGGTCTGACCCCGGTGTGATGCCGGTTAAGGGTGCAGGCGGGCATTGGCGCGGTCGCGCCAGTCGTCCGGGACGATGAAGCCCCGCTCGAACTCCACGATGGCGCCCGGCTCTTCCCGCACGAGCGAGACGAGCACGGGTGCGTCCGATGCCATGAAATGGTCGTCCAGTTCCACCGCCAGCTGGGCCTTGTCCAGCATCCACACGGCCGATTGCGCGCGGAACGGCGGCAGCCATTGCAGGCGCGGCAGGATCAGGAAGCGGTCGCCG
Source organism: uncultured Massilia sp. (assembly GCA_966212555.1). Classification (GTDB taxonomy): domain Bacteria; phylum Pseudomonadota; class Gammaproteobacteria; order Burkholderiales; family Burkholderiaceae_D; genus Telluria. Next base: position 5,496 of record CBIHRX010000121.1, on the reverse strand, counting down.
GGCAAGGCATCGAGTTCTTCCAGCGCGCACCAGAACCCGCGGCAGTGGCCCGCCGTGATGCCCTGCATCGCCTGGTACGTCCCCCGCGGGTAGAACAGCCAGCCCTTCACGAGGGCGCGCGCCGCGACGACCGGTCGCGGCAGCACGTCCTGCGCGGCCGGGTGGCTGCCGAGTTCGAGCTGACGGTCGAATACCTTGCGCATCTTGCGGCCGAGGCTGTCGGCCAGGTTCGGGCCGACGAAGGTGTCGAAGCCTGTCGTGGCATCGCCCTGCAGCAGGTAGAACTTGGTGGCGAACTCGATGTGTTCGACACCCTCCCCTTCATCCAGGAGAAAATCGAATTCGCCGACGGTGTCGTTGCGACTCGCCCGCACCTGCAACCCGTGCGCGACGAGGCGGCCCTGGTGCGCGAAATAGAAAGCCATCAGCTTTTCCGCGTACAGGCCGAGGCGCGTATACATTTTCGCGCCGAGCGCGGCGTCGAGCGGCGCGGGATCGGCATCGAGTTCGGCCAGCCAGCGCGCCGTCTCCTCCGTCATCGGACCGAGCGTCGCGATGCGGCCTTCCCAGTGCGGGTCGTGGATGTCGAGCAGGTCCGGCGCGTCGAGCAACCAGGCCAGCGCCCGCACCCTTGCGCGCCGCAGATGACGCCAGCGGCGTTCGAACAGTGCCTGGCAGGTGTCAGCCTGATCGCGCACGGGCGTTCCTTGCCCTGCACAGGTCGGCCCACGCGAGGGCTTTGTCGGCGCCGCGGCGCAGCAGTTCGCCCGGATGCAAGGTGGCCACGAGATTGACGATGCGTCCGCCCGTTTCCAGCGCGTGGCTGCCGCCGCGCGCGCCCGCCAGCGGTTCCGGCAGCGGCCGGCCCAGCAAGGTGTTGGCGGCGATCTGGCCCAGCGTCAGCACGGTCTCCGCACCCGTCAGCGCGACCTCGCGTTCGAGGTAGGGACGGCACGCGGCCGCCTCCTGCGGCGTGGGCGCGCGCTCGCCGCCGTTGCCCGTCGTCGGGCGGCACTTGATCAGGTTCGTCACGTAGACGTCGCGCTCGCGGCCCATGCCGACGGCGGCCAGCATGTTGTCCAGCAGCTTGCCCGGATCGCCCGCGAGCGGCACGCGCGCCTTTTCGTCCGCGGCCGTCGTGGCGCCGGCCGCGACGACCCAGCGCGCCTGCTTCGCGCCCGTGCCCGGCACCGGCGCGCGGCCTTCGCGGCACGCGCTGCAGCGGCGGCACGCGGCGATGGCGATCGTGAGCTGGTCCCAGTCCATGGTCGCGATTTCTTCCGGCGTCGCGTCGCTCGGCAACGCGGCGTCGTCCCACGCGGAATCGTGGTCGGCCGGCGGCGCCAGTGCGGACACGGATTGCGCGACCGGTTGCAGCGGCGTCGGTCCGGGCGGACGCGGTCCCGCCGGCGCCACCGGCTGCAGCGGCGTCGGTTCCACCACGACCGCCACGTCCGACTCCTCGGCGGCAGGTGCAGGCGCCGTGCGCAACCGCCACAGCGGCCCCAGGCCCATCTCGTTCAGGAAGATGGCGTCGCGTTCGCTGACACCGTTCATAACACATACCTCATCACGATCGCATCCTCGCGCCGCCCTTCGTGCGCGGGATAATAGCCCTTGCGGCGGCCGATCTCTTCGTAGCCGTAGCGCCGGTACACGTCGAGTGCGCGCGCGTTCGACGGCCGCACCTCGAGCAGGATCGACGCCATGCGCTGCGCGCGCGACCTCGCCGCGATGCGGTCCAGCAGATAGCGCCCGACGCCGCGCCCGTGCAGCGGCGCCGCCACGGCCACGTCGAGCAGGTGCGCTTCGTCCAGCGCATACATCAACAGAAAATAGCCGGACAGCGCGCCGGACGGCTCGCACAACACCCAGGCATCGTAGCCGCTCGCGAGCGAGTCCATGAAATTCGCGCGGCTCCACGGATGCGGAAAGACGCTGCATTCGAGGGCATGCACCTCGTCGACGTCGCCCACGACCATCGGACGCAGTTCCAGGTGCGCGACATCCGTCATCGCGCGTCCGCCTTGGCCGCGTTGATCGCCTGGCGTTCGGCGCTCGTGTACGCGACCTTGTTGCGCAGGTAGAGCGGTTGCGCCTCGTCGGCCGGCACGGCGCGGCCCGCGGCCAGCGCCGCCACGCCCAGCACCGCGAATTCGCGCGCGTGAGGGAGAATGTCGCCGTGCGCACCGGCCGCAAACGGCGCGTCCGCGAAGGCTTCGGGATACGCCGCGAACCCGTTGCCGCAGGCGGCCAGGCCTGCGACCATCTCCGGCGCCACGTCGCCCGGCGCGCACAGCGCGGGCTCGCGCACGACCTGCCATGCGCCCGTCCAGCGGTACTGCGCCCAATAGACTTCGCCCATGCGCGCGTCCAGCACGGCGAGCACCTCGGTCGCGCCCGTGCGGGCGCGGCACGCTTCGGCCATCGCTTCCAGCGTCACGAGCGGCAGCACGGGTTTGCGCGCGCCGAACGCGAGTCCCTGCGCCACGCCGCACGCCGTGCGCACGCCCGTGAACGAGCCCGGACCGGCGCCGAACGCGATCGCGTCGCAATCGGCAAGGAGCAAGCCGGCGTCGCGCAGCAATTCCTGCACCATGGGCAGGATGGACTGCGAATGCGTGCGCACGCCGGACGCTTCACGAGTCAATACGCGGGTCAATCCGGGCGTGTCCGCGCCGTCCGCGCCGTTCAATAACGCGCAGGACGCCAGCTCGGACGAGGTTTCGATGGCGAGGATGATAGGCATGGCGTATTGTAACCCGGCGGCCCGGCCAGCCAAAAGCGCGGAACCGTTGTAGAATCGCGCCCATGTCCAGTCTGACCCTCGAGCCCGATACCCGCGACCAGGTCGCCGCCGCCCTCCATGGCGACGGCTGGATCGTCGCCTGCCTGTGCGCCGCCTGGTGCGGCACCTGCTCGTCCTACCGCGCCACGTTCGACGGCCTGGCCGCGCGCCATCCCGACAAGACCTTCGTCTGGATCGACGTGGAAGACCAGGCCGACGTCGTCGGCGACCTCGACGTCGAGAATTTCCCGACCCTGCTCGTGCAGCGCGGCGATGCCGTCGCATTCTTCGGCACGATGCTGCCGGATCCGAAGGTCGCGGACCGGCTGATCCAGGCGCAGGCGGAACTCGGCACGGACGAACTCGCGCGCCAGGCGGCGTCCACGCCGGAACGCCAGGCGTGGCAGCGCGAGTGCAACCTGCGCACCCTGCTCTCGAACGCCGACGATTAGGTAACGGGTAGGGTGGGCACCCTGTGCCCACGCGGACGTTTGCGTTACGCACACGTTACGCGTGGGCGGAGGCCGCTCACCCTACGACAATCGCAACGGCAATGTCCGTAACCGCTGCCCCGTCAGCTTGAACACGGCATTCGCCACGGCCGGCGCGACGGGCGGCACGGCCGGTTCGCCCATGCCTTCCGGCGGTTCCGCGCTCGGCACGACGATGGTCTCGACGGCAGGCGCCTGCGCCATCCGCAGCACGGGATATTCGCCGAAATTCGTCTGTTGCGGCTGCCCGTCCCGGAACGTGATCTCCCCCGCCAGCGCGGCCGACAGGCCGAACACGACACTCGACTCGACCTGCTGCGCGACGATGTTCGGATTCACGACGAGCCCGCAATCGACGGCGCACACGACGCGGTGCACGCGGATCTCCTTGTCCTCGACCGACACTTCCGCCACCTGCGCGACCACGGTGCCGAACGACTGGTGCACGGCCACGCCGTGCGCGCGGCCTTCCGCCGGCGTGCCGGCGCGCGCGAGCGCGGCTTCCAGCACGGCCAGGTGGCGCGGATGGTCCCGCAGCAGCGCGCGCCGCCACGCGACCGGATCCTGCCCGGCCGCATGGGCCAGTTCGTCCGCGAAGCTCTCCTTGAAGAACGCGTTGTGCGAGTGGCCCACGGAGCGCCAGTACCCGACCGGCACGACGCTGTCGACGGCCACGTGGCGGTTGCGGCGGTTCGCGATCGCATACTGCAGGTCGTACTCGCCCTCGGCCGTCGTCTTGTCCGGACCGACGCCGGGCAGGCCGAGGTTGCGCGGGAAGTACTGGTGGCCGATGGCGCCGCTCGCGAGCTTGCTGTCCCACGCGAGCACGCGCCCGTTGCCGTCCAGGCGCGCCGTGTAGCGGGCCAGCGCGGCCGGGCGGTAGACGTCGTGGCCCGTGTCGTCCTCGCGCGTCCAGATCAGCTGCACCGGGCGTCCGCGCGTCTGCATTGCGACGGCCACTGCCTGCGCCACCATGTCCGTCTCGAGGCGCCGGCCGAAGCCGCCGCCCAGCATCGTCACCTCGATGGTCACGTCCTCGCGCGCGACGCCGGCGACGTTCGCCGCGACGTCCACCGCGATGCTCGGCACCTGCGTGGGCGACCACAGTTTCACCTTGCCGTTCAAGACCTGCGCCGTGCAGTTCTGCGGTTCCATCGTCGCGTGCGCGAGGAACGGCGCGCGGTATTCGGCCTGCACGGTGCGGGCGCCCGCCAGTTCCGGCGCATCCTGGCTGCCGGCCTCGAAGTACGCGTAGCCGGACTCCTCGTCCAGCGCCCTGGCGAACCCGGCGAACACGGACTCGCTCGCCAACGCGGCGTGCGGACTGGCGCTCCATTGCACGGGCAGCGCGAGCGCCGCCTGCTTCGCCTGCCACCATCCCTTCGCCACGACCGCGACGCCGGCGCCGGCGCCGGAGAACGGCTTCAGCGCGGACGACACGTCGACGACCTTCTCCACCCCGGGCATCGATGCGATCTTGTTCGCGTCGAACCGGGCGACACCCGCGCCCAGCACGGGCGCCATGCGCAGCGCCGCGTACAGCAAGCCTTCCGGCCGCACGTCGACGCCGAACACGGCACGGCCGTTGACCTTGGACGGCGTGTCGCGCCGGGCCAGCGGCTTGCCGATCAGGCGGAATTCCGCGGGCTGCTTCAGCCGCACGTCGTCCGCATCGATGTCGCCGCCCAGCGCGGCCGCGCGCTGCGCCAGCAGGCCGTACGGCGCGCGCCGCCCGTCCGGATGGAGCACCATGCCATCGCGCGTGGACAGCGTCGCCGCCGTCGTCTTCCACTGTTCGGCGGCCGCGCGCAGCAGCATCGCGCGTGCGACGGCACCGGCCGCGCGCATCGTCGGCCACGCATCCTTCACGCTCGTCGAGCCGCCCGTGAACATGATGCCCAGCTCGCGCGCGACCTTGCCCGCGACCCAGCGCGCGCCGAGCTGGAAATTGCCGGCGTCGTCCGGGTGGAACGGCAGGGTGTCGCGCAGCACGGTGAGGTTGGCGAAGATCTTGTCGATCGGGGCCTGCACGACGCGCACGGCGTCGAGCGGCGCGTCCAGTTCCTCGGCCAGCAGCACGGGCAGCGCCGTGTGCACGCCCTGCCCCATCTCGCTGCGCGGGACGACGACGTCGATGGTGCCGTCGAACGCGATCGCGACCCAGCCGTTCAGGGCGACGGTGCCGGCGTGATGCACGGCGGCGGCGGCCGTCGCGTG
>CBIHRX010000120.1:0-18340 GCA_966212555.1 uncultured Massilia sp. | reverse complement strand
AGATCGCGAGCACTTCCGAGATGTCGCGCAGCAGGCCCTGGCGGTCGGCCGCGAGGATGAAGATATCGACCGGGAACACGGTCTCCAGGCCCGTCGTGCCCCATTCCGTTTCCAGCACGCGTTCCGGGTTGCGCGCCGCCATCTCGGCGAAATTCTTGCAGCTGGCGCGGTGGATCGACACGCCCTTGCCGCGCGTGACGAAGCCCACGATCGGGTCCGGCGGCGCCGGCTTGCAGCAGCGCGCGAGCTGCGTCATCAGCCCTTCCGTGCCGACGACGAGCACGCCCGACTTGGCGCCCTGCTCCACGCTCGACGCGCGGCTCTTGTTGACGACGGCTTCGTCCGGCATCGGGGCCGGCGGCGCCGCGTCGTGCAGCGCGGCTTCCACGTGGCGCAGGCTGAATTTTTCCTTGCCCACCGCGATGAACAGGTCGTCGACCTTCGCGAAGCCGAGTTTATGCGCCAGCGTATCCAGGTTGACGGCCGTCTTGCCCTCGCGCTGCAGCGACTTCTCGACGAGCGCGCGGCCGTGGGCCAGGGTCTCCGCCAGTTCCAGCGCGTGGAACCAGGCGCGGATCTTCGAGCGCGTACGGCTGCTGACCGTGTAGCCGGGGCTGAGCCAGTCGCGCGACGGCCCCTGGCTGCCGGCCGGGCCCTTCGCGGTGATGATCTCGCAGGTCTGGCCGTTCTTCAGCGGCGTGTTCAGCGGCACCATCACGTTGTCGACCTTGGCGCCGCGGCAGCGGTTGCCGACCTCGCTGTGCAGGTGGTAGGCGAAGTCGATCGGCGTCGCGCCGACCGGGAGTTCGAGCACGCGCGCCTGCGGCGTCAGCACGAAGATGCGGTCGTCCAGCGTCGTCGATTTCAGCTTCTCGACCCATTCGCGCTGCAGCTCTTCCTGGCCGGTGACGGCGCTCGCGACCTCCGTCTTCCACGCCAGCAGCTGGCGCAGCCACGCGATCTTCTCGTCGTATTCCTGGCTCTTGAAATTCGAGCCGCCTTCTTCCTTGTAGCGCCAGTGCGCGGCGACCCCGTATTCCGCGAAGTTGTGCATCTCCTGCGTGCGGATCTGCACTTCCAGCGGGCGCCCGTCCTCCGCGGTGACGACCGTGTGCAGCGACTGGTAGCCGTTCGCCTTCGGGCGCGAGATGTAGTCGTCGAATTCCTTCGGGATCGGCGTCCAGATGTTGTGGACGACGCCCAGCACCGTGTAGCACGTCTTGATGTCGTCGACGATCACGCGGAACGCGCGCACGTCGTACAGCTCGGAGAAATCGAGCTCCTTGCCGCGCATCTTCTTCCAGATGCTGTAGATGTGCTTCGGCCGGCCGAAGACCTCGGCCTTGATGCCGGCGGCCGCCAGCTCCTTCTGCAGGCGCTCGATCGACGATGCCACGAAGCTCTCGCGCAGCATGCGCTTCTCTTCCAGCATCTTGGCGATGCGTTTATACGTGTCCGGCTCCATCATCCGGAACGACAGGTCTTCCAGTTCCCATTTCAGCTGGAAGATGCCGAGGCGGTTGGCGAGCGGCGCGTACAGGTCGAGCACTTCGCGGCCGTAGTTGCGCGTCACGTCGTCGAAGCGCTTGTGCTCGGCGAAGTAGCGCAAGGTCGTCACGCACGACGCGAGGCGGATCAGCACGACGCGCATGTCGCTGGCCATCGCCAGCAGCATCTTGCGCAGGGTCTCGACCTGCGCCATGGCCTCCTGGGCCGCATTCTTGCCGCGCCCGACGGGGGCCTGGGCCGCCGTCAGGTCGCGCAGGCGGATCAGCTGGTGCACGCCGCGCACCATGTCCGCCACTTCCTTGCCGAAGCGCTCCTCGAGCGCCTCGGCCACGCCCGGATCCGCGATGGCCAGCTCGAACAGCAGGCCGGCGATGCGGGTCTCGGCATCGCTGCGCAACAGCGCGAGCGTGCCGGCCACGCCCAGCGAGAACTCGAACGCGCTCTGGCCGCTGCCGGCCGTGCGTTCGACATAGCGCTCGGCCGCGAAATCGAGCGCGCCTTTTACGCGCGCACAGTCATCGGGGCCGAGGCCATGGACCAGCTGGGTGGTGGCGTCGCCGAGCGCGACAATCGATACCATCGCGTGTGCTTACGCCTGGGCGGCCACGACGACGATTTCGACCAGGCCGGCCGGATCGGCCAGCTTGGCTTCGACGGTGGCGCGCGGCGGCGTCTGGCCCGGCACGACCCACGCTTCCCACACGGTGTTCATGGCCGGGAAATTGGCCAGGTCGGTGATGAAGATCTGGGTCGACAGGATGCGGCTCTTGTCGCTGCCCGCTTCCGCCAGCAGGCGGTCGATATGACCCAGCACTTCACGCGTCTGGCCGAGGATGTCCTGCGTCGTGTCGCTGGCGACCTGGCCGGCCAGGTACACCGTACCGTTGTGGATGGCGACTTCGGACAGTCGTTTGCCTACGTGCAGTCGTTTGATTTCCATGCTTTTCTCTAGTGATAAAACCAGGCCTTGCGGCCGTTTCGCCCGGCCGTGGAGCCGAACACCTCCGGCCCTGATTCAGCCGGTCAAAAATTCCCGTGCGATCGCGATCTGCTCCGGCTGCAGGAACGTGGGCGCATGGCCCACGCCGGCGATCTCCCGCAAGGCCGGCTTCGGACCGCGCCGCGTCATCGCTTCCGCCGTCGCGCGCGACAGCAGGTCGGACCGTTCTCCCCGCACGAGCAGGGTCGGGCAGCGGATCGCGTCGTACGCGGCCCACAGCTGCGCCTCGTCCTGCGCCACCTTCTGCGGCGTCATGGCCTTGAACGGCTGCGCGAGCCCGAGGTCGTAGTGCAGCGCCCATTGCCCGTCCGGCTGCCGCACCAGCACGTCGCGCGCCAGCTTGTCCCACTGGGCGTCGCTGTGCGGCCCGAACGGCGTCGACACCATCCGCACGTACGCGGCCCCCTCCTCGAAGGTGGCGAAGCGGATGGCCTGGCCGATGTAGTCGCCGATGCGCGCCAGCGCCACCGGGTCCAGCACGGGCCCGATGTCGTTCAGCACCATGCGGCGGATCGGGCTGCCCGGCAGCGACGCGAGGGCGATGCCGATCAGGCCGCCCATCGACGTGCCGAACCAGTGGACGCCTTCATCGTCGCCGCCTGCCGTGACGCGGGCGACCAGGGTCACCATGTCGGCCACGTATTGCGGGATGACGTACAGCGCCGGGTCGCGCAGCCGCCCGGACCGGCCGCGGCCCACGACGTCCGGGCAGACGACGCGGTAGCGGTCGCTCATCGCGCGCGCCAGCGCGTCGAAATCGTCCGCCACGCGCGTCACGCCGTGCACGCAGACGAGCACGTTCGTGTTGGCGGGGTCGCCCCACTCCTTGTATGCCATGCGGTGCAGGCCGGCGGGCGAACTGCACAGCACGGATTTCAGCTTCGGTTCGCTCATTTTCAAAAGTTCCGACGATCACCATGCATCCGCCGGAAACATCAAGGACCAGGCGGCCGCCAACATTTTACCCGGTGGAGCGATTAGAATTCTACCAAGTCTGGCCCGGGACCACCCGGCTCTCATAGAAACTGTCCACGAGAAAGAGGAACGAATGAAATCCACCATGTTAAGCGGCAAGACTGCACTCGTCACCGGCTCGACCTCGGGCATCGGCCTCGGCATCGCCCGCGCGCTGGCCGAGCAAGGCGCCAACATCGTCTTCAACGGCTTCGGCGACGCGCAGCAGATCGAAAAGCTGTACACCGACATCGGCCAGGAATTCGGCGTACAGACCGCTTACCACAACGCCGACATGTCCAAGCCGGACCAGATCCAAGCCATGATGACCTTCGCGCTTGAGAAATTCGGCGGCGTCGACATCCTCGTCAACAACGCCGGCATCCAGTACGTCGCGAACGTCGAGGATTTCCCCGTCGAGAAATGGGATGCGATCCTCGCCATCAACCTCAGCTCGGCCTTCCACACGACCCGCCTCGCCCTGCCGTACATGAAGCAGAAGAACTGGGGCCGCATCATCAACCTCGCCTCCGCGCACGGCCTCGTCGCGTCGGCGCAGAAGTCGGCGTACGTGGCCGCCAAGCACGGCCTCGTCGGCCTGACGAAATCGACCGCGCTGGAGACGGCGCCGACCGGCGTCACCGCCAACGCGATCTGCCCGGGCTGGGTACTGACCCCGCTTGTGCAGAAACAGGTCGACGACCGCGCCGCGCGCGACGGCATCAGCAACGAACAGGCCAAGAAAAACCTGCTGCTGGAAAAGCAGCCGTCGGGCGAATTCGTCACGCCGGAAGAGCTGGGCGCGCTGGCCGTGTTCTTCTGCAGCCCGGCCGCGAACCAGGTGCGCGGCGTCGCGTGGAACATGGACGGCGGCTGGGTCGCGCAATAAATGTCCATGGATGAACCCCTCGAGATTCCAGGCCTGCACGACGCCTGCCTGGAACTCGCGCACGTCGTGCTCGCGTCAGGCCAGCCGCAGGTGTCGCGCGACATCCTGGAAACGCTGGCCGACCGCTTCGAACGCGAGGCGGCCGACTTCGCGCTGCTCGTCGCCAACGCGGGCCGCGACACGGCGCTGCTGGCGCGCGCCGTGCACTACCTCGTCGATGCCCACGCGCTGCCGCTGATGGGCACCGACATGGAATGGTTCCGGCAGGCGCTCGCCTGCCTCGTCGAACTGGCCGTGCCCGGCATCGCGCTGTCGCCCAAGGGTGCGGCGTTCCTGCATGATGTCGAGACCGGTATCACGCAGGCGATGCAGGACCTCGAATGAACCTGCGCGTCAGCGCGCCATGTTCAGCTCGTCGACCGCCCGCTTGTATTCGCGCGACGCCTTCAGCCGGTCCAGGTAGCGGATCGTGCGGCGCCTGTCCATGCCGATCGAGTAGTTCAGGCTGCCGCGCACGCCGCAGTATGCCCGGCAGCTCGACACGGCTTCCGGCGTGGCACGGTCCGTGAGCGTCAACTGGCCGTGCTCCACGCCCACCTTCAGGGCGCACGGCGGATAGCCCGGCAACGGCGCCGTCACGGTATCGTGGTACACGAACGCGCCCTGCTCGTAGCGCGCCATGCCGGCAATGCCGCACGTGTGGCCGTTGTAGAAATCGAGATGGGCGCGCACGTACACGTGGTCGGCATTGTACGGGACGATCTCGATGACGTCCTCGGCCTGGTACGGCTCGTCCGCCTCGCCGGGTGCCTTGCCGGGCGAGATCGTCGCGCTCATGAAGCGGTGCTTGTACACGCCGGCCATCTTTTGCGCCAGTTGCGCAGGTTCTTGCGCGGCCGCCGTGCACGCGCACAGCGCCGCCAGCAGGGGAACGAGGATTTTCGGTGTCATCGGTCCATGATAAGCCATCCGCCCCCGTGCTCGGCTATGATCGCCTCTTCTTCATCACGACGAAAAAGGACGAACGATGCGCATCCGGACGAGGACCTTCATCGCCGCACTGACCCTGCTGGCCTGCACGCTGCCCGCCGCGCACGCCGCCGACCAGCGCCCCGTGCTGCTCACGCCCGACAAGGTCTGGACCGGCGACGGCGCCCCGCACGCGGGCTGGGGCGTGCTCGTGGCGCAGGGCCGCATCCAGGGCGTGGGCCCGGCCGCCACCTTGCCCATCCCCGCCGACGTCGACCGCATCGCCCTGCCCGGCAAGACCTTGATCCCCGGCCTCATCGACCTGCACTCGCACGTGCTGCTGCACCCCTACAACGAAACGACGTGGGACGACCAGGTGATCAAGGAAGCCCCGGCCTACCGCGTCGCGCTGGCCGTGCGCCATGCGGCCGACACCCTGCAGGCCGGCTTCACCACGTTGCGCGACCTCGGCACGGAAGGCGCGGACTATGCGGACGTCGGCATCAAGCGCGCCATCGAGGAAGGGCAGATCCCCGGCCCGCGCCTGCTCGTCGCCACGCGCGCCATCGTCGCCACCGCGAGCTACGGCCCGGCCGAACGCAACTATCGACCGGACATGGACATCCCGTACGGCGCCCAGCAGGCCACCGGTGTCGACGAGGCGACGAAGGCCGTGCGCGAGCAGGCCGCCCACGGCGCCGACTGGATCAAGTTCTACGCCGACTACCGCACGGGCCCGGACGGCGGCACGCGTCCCACGTTCACGCTCGAGGAAATGAAGGCGATCGTTGCCGCGGCCCACTTGAGCGGCCGCAAGGTCGCGGCGCACGCGAGCAGCGACGACGCGATCCGCCTGGCCGTGCTGGCCGGCGTCGACACGATCGAACACGGCTATGGCGCCAGCGAAGCGACCTTCAAGCTGATGCTGGACCACAAGACGGCCTATGTGCCCACGCTGACGGCGCCGGAAGCCATCGGCGAATACTTCCAGCGCCACGTCCGCGGCGGCGCGCCCACACCCGCGATGCAGCAGGCGGAGCGCGCGTTCCGCCTCGCCCGCAAGCTGGGCGTGACCATCGGCAACGGCAGCGACGTCGGCGTGTTTGCGCACGGCACGAACGAGCGCGAACTGGAGTGGATGGTGCGTTTGGGCATGAGCCCCACGGAAGCCCTGCGCGCCGCGACGGTCGTCGCCGCCAACATCCTCGACCGCAAGGACCTGGGCGCGGTCCGCAACGGCATGCTGGCGGACGTGGTGGCGGTCGACGGCGATCCGACCAGCGATATCGCCGCGTTGCGCAAGGTGGGGTTCGTCATGAAGGGTGGAATCGTCTACCGCAATCAGTGAACGGATATTCATGGATCCCAGGTGGTGATATCGGCCACGGCGTTGCGGTTTTCCACAATAGCCGATGCAGATATTTTGCGTGATGATGACGGTGTTACCAATAGCGCATGAAGCCTAGCCATGAAAAAACCATTCTATAAAGTCCTTTATGTCCAGGTATTGTTTGCGATTATCGTAGGCGTCCTGCTGGGCATCTACGATCCGGGCATCGCAACCGCGATGAAGCCTTTGGGAGACGGCTTCGTCAAACTGATCAAGATGATCATCGCCCCGGTGATTTTCTGTACCGTCGTCGCCGGTATCGCCGGCATGCAGGACATGAAAAAGGTCGGCCGCGTCGGCGGCAAGGCCCTGCTCTACTTCGAGGTCGTCTCGACCTTCGCGCTGGCCATCGGCCTGCTCGTCGCCAACCTGATCAAACCGGGTGCCGGCTTCAACGTCAACGCAGCCACGCTGGACACGCATTCGATCGCCCAGTACACCGAGAAGACCAAGGCGCTGACCACCACCGACTTCCTCATGAACATCATCCCGAACACGTTCGTGGATGCGTTCGCCAAAGGGGAAATCCTGCAGGTCCTCCTGATCGCGATCCTGTTCGGCTTCTCGCTGTCGATGCTGGGTGAACGCGGCCGTCCGCTGACCCGCTTCATCGACGACATGTCGCACGCCATCTTCGGCGTCGTGAACATCATCATGAAAGCCGCCCCGATCGGTGCGTTCGGCGCCATGGCCTTCACGATCGGCAAATACGGCGTCAAGTCGCTGATTCCGCTGGCCTCGCTCGTCGGCTCGTTCTACCTGACCTGCTTCCTGTTCGTCGTCATCGTCCTCGGCACCATTGCCCGCCTGACCGGCTTCTCGATCTTCCGCTTCCTCGCCTACATCAAGGAAGAGCTGCTGATCGTCCTGGGCACGAGCTCGTCGGAAAGTGCCCTGCCGGCCATCATGCGCAAGCTGGAAAAAATGGGTTGCCCGAAATCGGTCGTGGGCCTCGTCGTACCGACCGGCTACTCGTTCAACCTGGACGGCACCAACATCTACATGACGATGGCCGCCCTGTTCGTCGCCCAGGCCACGAACACCGACCTGACCCTGACGCAGGAGCTGACGATCCTGCTGGTCGCGATGCTGACCTCGAAAGGTGCCTCGGGCATCACTGGCGCCGGCTTCATCACCCTGGCCGCCACGCTGGCCGTAGTCCCGACCATCCCGGTGGCCGGCATGACCCTGATCCTCGGCATCGACAAGTTCATGAGCGAATGCCGCGCCCTGACCAACATCATCGGCAATGGCGTCGCGACGGTCGTCGTGTCGAAATGGGAAGGCGAGCTGGACAAAGAGCGCCTGACCGCCGAACTGAAGAATCCGAGCCCGGACGACGCAACCGGCGACCTGCACCCGGTCCGCGAAGCTGCCTAAGCCAAGACAGAGAACGATTCCTCGTTCAGACGCCGGGTTCGCCCGGCGTTTTTTTTTGCAACAGCCACAGCCGCGCATACACGCCTTGTCGCCGCAACAGTTCCTCGTGGGTGCCCTGCTCCACGATGCGGCCCCGGTCCATCACGATGATCGCGTGCGCATGCACGATGGTCGACAGCCGGTGCGCGATGACGAGCGTCGTGCGCCGTTCCGACAGGCGTTCCAGCTCCTTGACGATGGCGTGTTCGGACACGGCATCCAGCGCCGACGTCGCCTCGTCGAACACGAGGATCACGGGCTGCTTGAGGATCGCGCGCGCGATGCCGATGCGCTGGCGCTCGCCGCCGGAAAAATTCACGCCCCGTTCGCCGACCGGGCTGTCGTAGCCTTCCGGCAGCGCGGTGATCGCCTCGTGCAATTGCGCGGCCCGGGCCGCCGCCACGATCTCGTCGCGCCCCGCGCCCGCGCGCGCGTAGCCGATGTTGCTGGCCACCGTGTCGTTGAACAGCGCCGCATCCTGCGGCACGACGCCGATCGCGCGGCGCACGCTGGCGGGGCTGCAGTGCCGGATATCCTGGCCGTCGATGAGGATGCGGCCCCGGTCGGGGTCGTAGAAACGCAACAGCAGCCGCGCCAGGGTCGACTTGCCCGACCCGCTGCGCCCGACGACGGCCAGCGTGGTGCCGGGCGGGATGCGCAGGCTGACGTCGTCCAGCGCGGTGCGGCCCGGCTCGTAGTCGAAGCCCACGTGCTTGAACACGACCTCCCCCGCCCCGGGCACGAGCGCCGGCTGGCCCGGCAGCTCCGGCATCTCGGGCCGCTCGCCCAGCAGGGCGAACAGGCGTTCCGCGTTGACCCACGCGTCGCGCGATTCGCGGTAGACGAAGCCGAGGGCGTTCAGCGGCAGGCAGACCTGCAGCGCGTACGCATTGATCAGCACGAGGTCGCCGACGCGCATGCGGCCCGCCAGCACGTCCTGCCCGGCCAGCAGCATGATGGCGGCCACGCCCAGCGCGATCACCCCGCTCTGCCCCACGTGCAGCAGGAACAGCGCGCGCTGGTTCTTGATGCCCGCGTCCCGCCACCTGTCCATCGTGGCCGCGAATATCGCCGCCTCGTGGGCCTCGTTCGTGAAATATTTGACCGTGTCGTAGTTCAGCAGGCTGTCCGCCAGCTGGCCCTTGGCGCGTGAATCGAGCTTGTTCACGCGCCGCTGGTAGACGACGCGGCGCGCCGTGAACACGAGCGTAAACCCCGAGTACAGGAGGAAAGTCGCGACGATGATGGCGGCATAGCCGGCCGGATAACGGCGCAGCATGACGGCGAGCACGAGGCCGATCTCGACGAGCGTCGGCACGATCGTAAACAGGCCCACGCCCAGCAGGAAGGCGATGCCGCTGGTGCCGCGGTCGATGTCCGGCAACAGGCTGCCGACCTGGCGCCGGGCGTGGAAGCGCGGCCCCAGCGCATGCAGGTGCGCGAACGTCTTGCCCGCGTAGGCGGAGACGGTGCTCAGCGTCACGCGCGCGAACAGCAGGTCGCGCCATTCGTTGAACAGCGTGCTGGCGAAGCGCAACAGCGCATAGCCCGCCAGCAGATACCAGGGCAGCAGCGCCGGCAGCGTTGCCTGCGAAAACGCGTCGATGATGCGCTTGAGCAGCAGCGGCACGGCCACCGTCGCCACCTTCGCGGCCAGCAGCAGGACGACGGACACCGCCACGCGCCGGCGGTTGGCGCGCATCACGCCCCACAGCTCGGCCGTGAAGCGGCGGCGGGCGGCGCGGTTGGCGGAGGCGGTGTCGGCGGTCATGCCGGGTTTGACCGTCCCGGCGCCGCAAGGCTCCCCGCCGGCGCCTGTGCTGCCTCAAGGGGCATGCCGTCAGCGGGTGCGCCGCGGCAGGTTTTCCAGGCGGAAGATGACGTCGACGGGCTGGCGCAGCTTCAGCGCCGGCACGGCCAGCAATTGCTCGCGATCGACGTCCTGGGCGCGCGCCCGATCCGCGCCGCCGGCGCGCCGGAATTCGGCGCGCTCCAGTCCCATCGCCGTGCTGAGGTTCTTCAGCGTGTCCGGCGTGGCGCCCATGAGGCCGCCGACGCGCTTCCCGCCCGCGGCCGCCATCACGTCGGCCTGGCGGCGCGCGTCCTGGATCGCCTGGGTCACGAGTTCGGCGTGGATGGTGTCCATGTCGGTACGGTCGAAGGCGGACGCGAAGCCGTCGAGGTTGGCTTTGCCGAGCAGGCCGCCGGCCAGCGCGGCCCAGTTAGCGACGTTGCGCACGTTGATGTGGACGTCGCAGCGCAGCTCGTACACCGGCGCGCCGTTCGCCGCCCGTTCCTCCTTGCGGATGCCCTGGCGCACCTCGCGCACGGTGACGTCGTCGGCCTCGATGCCCAGCTGCCGCGCCAGGTCGCGCACCTCGGCCACGCGCGCTTCGAGGACGGCGCGGGCCGCGGCCGGGTCGGCATCGGGCGCGACGATCTCGAAGTCGAGGCTGGCGAGGTCCGGCACGACGGCCTGGAACGAACTTCCGGTGACGTGCACGAACGGATACGCCGGGACGGACGACGCGCCGGCGCCGCTCGACGCCAGCAGGAGGACGACGGCGGCGGTGCGCAGACGAGTTTTCAGCATGGACACTCCCTGTTTATGTAGACAATAATGTCTATACTAGACCCGGCCCGCATGCCGACACAAGCCGCGCCGTTCAAAATAAACTTGTAGACAATTCTATCTAGACGAGCTAGTCTAGATTTATCGACCACGCTCCGAAACACCGCCATGGCCAGATCCCCCGCCCTTCCCAAGCCCACGCCCGCCGAACTCGACCTGTTGCAGGTGCTGTGGCCGCTGGGCTCGGCCACGGCGCGCCGGGTCCATGAGGAAATCGTCAAGGAGCGCCCGGAAGTCACGTACGCGACCGTGCTGCGCCTGATGCAGATCATGCATGGCAAAGGTTTGCTGATCCGCGACGAGAGCGAACGGTCTCACGTGTACGCACCCGCCCAGGCACAGGAATCGCTGCAGACGAATCTGCTGAAGGACCTGATGCAGCGCGCCTTCGCCGGGTCGGCCAAGGCGCTGGTGGTGGCCGCACTCAAGAGCGGCATCTCGAAAAAGGAGCGCGAGGAGATCGAACAACTGCTGAAAGATGGGGACGGCCAATGAGCGCCGGGCTCGCTACGTTCGTGCCCAGCCTCGGATGGGCGTTGCTGCACTTCGTGTGGCAGGGCGCGCTGATCGGCTGTGCGACGGCCGTGCTGCTCGTGGGATTGCGCAATGCCCGTCCTGAACGCCGCTATGTCGTGGCATGCGTTGCCCTGCTGTTGTGCGTCGCGTGGCCCGTCGTCGATTTCATGACGATGCTGCTGGACGACCGCAACGCAGCAGCGGCGGGCGTGCTGCCGCTGCCGTCGGCACCAGCGGCCGTGTTGCGCGACGCGGTCGGCCTGCTCGCGTGGCTGCAGCGGCATCTCGACTGGGTCGTCTGGACGTGGGCGGCCTGCACGGCGGCGCTCGGCCTGCGCATGGCAATGGGGCTGGCGTGGGTCGGACGTGCCACGCATGGACACACTGCGCCGGCACGGCAAGGCAGCCACGACGAACGCGTCTGGCAAACGAAGCTGGAGCAACTTGCCGCCCGTTGCGGCATCGGCCGCGCGGTGCGCCTGCGCATCGTCGACAGCCTGGCGAGCCCGGTCACGGCCGGCTTCTGGCGGCCCGTCGTGCTCGTGCCGGCGGCCCTCGTGACGGGCATGCCGCCGCAATTGCTGGAAGCGCTGCTGGCGCACGAGCTGGGCCACGTCCGGCGCCACGACTATCTCGTCAACCTCGTGCAGAACGTGATCGAAGCCCTGCTGTTCTATCACCCGGCCGTGTGGTGGATCTCGCGCCGCATCCGCCACGAACGCGAGCAGATCGCCGACGATTTCGCCGCGCGCCGGCTGGGCGAACCGCGCCGGCTGGCTCGGGCATTGTCGGAACTGGAACGCCTGCAGTTTTCCAGCCATCACCTGGCCCAGGCCGCGGCCGGCGGCGACCTGACGGCGCGCGTCAGGCGCCTGGTCCGCCCGGATCCGCAGGCGCTGGACTGGCGTGCGGCCATTCCGGTCCTCGGCCTCGTGCTGGCGTGCGCGGGGAGCGCCCATCTGCTGTCGACACGGGACGTCCCGGCGGTCGCTACGACGGCCGGCCTGACACGGCCTGCAATGGCGGATTTCTCGACGTGCAGCAAACCGCAATACCCGCAGGCCGACATTGCGGCCGGCCACGAGGGCACGGTCACGTTGAGCTTCCGCGTGGACGCCTCCGGCGTCGTCACCGGATCGACCATCCTGCGGTCCAGCGGCTACGCCAGCATGGACGAGGCGGCCCGCGGCGCCCTGCATCGCTGCCGGTTTGCGCCGGCACTGCGCGACGGCAAGCCTGTATCGACCTGGCAACCAGTCCAGTATGTCTGGACCCTCGCGTGACGTGACGCCGCTGCACTGAGCAGCCGGGCGGTCACGCCCCAACATCGACGAAGAATTCGCAACGAAGCATTCGCGCACGACGGCGCGCGGCGCCGGCACAAGGGCGCAGTGCGCCCTTGTGCCCCTTAAGAACTGAAGGTCACCAGTTCCCACCACAAGGAGAGCACCATGTCCCGCATCATCCGCACGACCCTGCAATGCCTGTCCCTCGCCTTCGCCTGCGCGGCGTCCGCCCATGCGGCACCGCAAGGCAACCGCGACGCGCAGCTCGACTACGCCAACTGCGCCACACCGCAATACCCGCGCGCGGACGTGGAGGCCGCGCATGAGGGCAAGGTCAAGCTCGGCTTTCTCGTCGACGAGAACGGTAAGGTGAAGGATTCGAAGGTGATGGCCTCGAGCGGGTTCACGACCCTGGACGAGGCTGCGCGCGCGGCGCTGGCGAAGTGCAGTTTCCAGCCCGCGCACAAGAACGGCAAGGCCGTACAGGAATGGGCGAAGGTCCTGTACGTGTGGTCGCTGCGCTAGGAAAACGGAAGGACGGGCGGCACCGCGGCGCCGCCCGCAAGCACATCAAACGCTTGAAACGTCCAGTTCGGCCGACGTCGCAGCCACGACCTCATCCTTGGTGACACCCGGCGCCAGCTCGACGAGCTTCAGGCCGGTATCCGTGACGTCGACGACGCCCAGGTCGGTGATGATGCGGTCGACGACGCCGACGCCCGTCAGCGGCAGGTCGCATTTTTTCAGGATCTTGTGGCTCGTCGAGCCATCCTTGGCCGTCGCCACGTGTTCCATCACGACGACGACACGCTTGACGCCGGCCACGAGGTCCATCGCGCCGCCCATGCCCTTGACCATCTTGCCCGGGATCATCCAGTTGGCCAGGTCGCCCTTTTCCGACACCTGCATCGCGCCGAGGATCGCCAGGTTGATCTTGCCGCCGCGGATCATGCCGAACGAATCGGCCGAGCTGAAGTAGGCGGCGCCCGGCAACGCTGTGACGGTCTGCTTGCCGGCATTGATCAGGTCGGCGTCCACGTCATCCGCGGTCGGGAACGGGCCGATGCCCAGCAAGCCGTTTTCCGACTGCAGGAACACTTCGATGTCGTTCGGGACGTAGTTGGCCACCAGCGTGGGGAGGCCGATGCCCAGGTTCACGTAAAAACCGTCCTGCAGTTCCTTGGCCGCGCGCGCGGCCATTTCATCACGAGTCCATGCCATGTCTGTCTCCCCTGGTCTTATGCTTGACGCACGGTGCGCTGTTCGATGCGCTTTTCCGGCGTCGGGTTGTGAACGATGCGGTGCACGAAGATGCTCGGGGTATGCACCTGGTCCGGGTCGATCTCGCCGACCTCGACCAGCTGCTCGACTTCCACGATGCAGACCTTGCCTGCGGTGGCCACGTTCGGGTTGAAGTTGCGTGCCGTCTTGCGGAACACGAGGTTGCCGGCGCGGTCGGCCTTCCAGGCCTTGACGAGCGAGACGTCCGGGACGAGCGAGCGTTCCATCACATACATCTCGCCGTCGAATTCGCGGGTCTCCTTGCCTTCCGCCACGATCGTGCCGTAGCCGGTCTTGGTGAAGAAGGCGGGGATGCCGGCGCCGCCGGCGCGCAGCTTCTCGGCCAGCGTGCCCTGCGGCGTGAATTCCAGTTCCAGTTCGCCGGCCAGGTACTGGCGCGCGAACTCCTTGTTCTCGCCCACGTACGACGCGATCATCTTCCTGATCTGGCGCGTGGTGAGCAGCTGGCCCAGGCCGAAGTCGTCGACGCCGGCGTTGTTCGAGATGGCCGTCAGGTCCTTGACGCCGGAATCGCGCAGCGCGAGGATCAGCGCCTCCGGAATACCGCACAGGCCGAAACCGCCCACGGCGATCGTCTGGCCGCTTGCCACGACCCCCTCCAGCGCCGAGCGCGCATCAGGATACACTTTGTTCATACCCGTCCCTTTAATAATGAGGTTCTATACAGCAGAGTAGAATTGCAGAATAAAATAGCGCCCTGCTAAGCACAATACCGTAGAAATACCGGCAAGCGCCTCCTGCGGGGACAGTCGACCACGATCAAATGAACGCATCATACGCCATCGATTACGAGATGATTTTCCAGCACGCGCCCGTCGGCATGTGCATTTCGGTGAACCGCGTGATCCAGTCGTGCAACCACGCGCTGGCGGCGATGTTCGGCTATCAGCGAACGCAGCTGGACGGCCAGTCGTTCTCGGTACTCTACCCCAGCATCGATGAGTTCCTGCGCACGGGCGACCGCATCATTCCGATCATGAATGCGAAGGGGCGCTACTCGGACGAGCGCATCATGCGGCGAGGAAACGGGGAATTGTTCTGGTGCCACGTGACGGGCCGCGCGCTCGACCCGGCCGAACCGCTGGGCGCCGGCGTCTGGACGTTCGAGGACGTCAGCGAGAAGCGCCCCGTGACGGCCGAGCTGACCCCGCGCGAACGCGAGATCGCGGCGCTGCTCGTCGAAGGCAAGACGAGCAAGGTGATCGCGCGCGAGACGGACTTGTCGCCGCGCACGGTGGAGATGCACCGCGCCAAGCTCATGCGCAAGTTCTCGGCGTCGACGTCGTCGGAACTCGTGCACAAGCTGGTGGGCATGTCGCGCTGATCAGCCAGCGCCTCACGAGGGCCGGCTTGACGAACCTGGATGCCCATGGCCGGTACCGGTATCGACGTTCGGGAACGTCAGCGGCGACGGCGGGGCCCGCGCCCCGCCGCCGCGTTCAGGGCAGGAAGCGGTCGTGGTATTCCTGCGCGCCGATGAAGCTGCCGATGACCGTCGTCTCCGGCACACCCGCATCGAGCTTGTCCACCCAGTACGCCACCTCGGCCGGCGCCGCATCCCGTCCGAGCAGGCCAAGATAGCCCAGCGTGGCCGTCACGTCGGCGTCCGTGGCCGCCTGGTACTCATGCGACTGGGCAAATCCGAGCAGGACGTCGCCACGCGACGCATGTGCGCCGAGCTGGGCAGTCCAGAAGTCGAGCCCGGCCTGGTCCGCCGGCCGGTCCATTACATTCTGGTACAGCTGCCTGACGAAGGCCGCGTCGTCGAGCTGGCCGTACTTGCCGGTGAACTCCGTGTCGCCGACGATGGCCCCGGCCACGGCGGCCAACGACACGCCCGCGCTGACCTGGTGCGTCCAGTAAGCCAGTCCCGCCTGGTCCGGCACGCGGTCGAGCGCGGCGGTCATCATGCGCGCGACGGCGCCGGCGCCGCCCTGGAACTCGGCCGCGTCCAGGAAGGCCGACACGAGCTGTACCTTGTTCATCGCGCCGCCGTCGAGCAGTCCCTGCCAGAACGTCCATTCGGGCGCACTCGCCTCGCGGAACATCAGGTCGCGGTACAACTCCATCACGAACAGCTTGTTGCTGGCGAAAACGTCGTTGTCCTTGACGCCCACCTGCAGGCCATGCGTCGCTTCCAGCGCATCGGGGAACTGGTCGTGGTCGGCGTCGCCGGTGGCCAGGTCGCGCCAGCCCGGCGCACCCGGATCGGTGATGACGCCGTCCGCCTTGCCGTCGTCGTCGAACTCGCCGCCGTCGACGATCGTGAAGTCGAGGCGGGTATGTCCCGCTTCGCTCACCACCTTGCCGCCGTGCGCCGCGTCCGCGAGATTGACCCAGTCGCCATGCGCATCCTGCTTCCAGTAGCCGTTCACCTCCACGCCGCCGTCCACGTAGATGCTGAAGCTGCGGGCCGCGCCGGCCTGCTGCACGGCAGCGTTGAAGCTGATGAGACCCAGCGGCATCTTGAGGTCGGCCGGCGTATTGGCCGGCGCGTCCAGCTGGCGCACGTCGGTCAGCGCGGTCGCCCCGCCCTGCGCCGGAACCGCCTTGCCCTCGACCGAGTCGGCCACGAGCGTCAGGTACACCTGCGGCGCACCGCCCGGATTCGACTGGGCGTGATCGGTATGCAGGAACGGCAAGGACGTCACGTTGCTTTGCGCGTTGTCGGCGATGCCGTCGCCATTGCCGTCGCCGGCGACGACCGTGCCGCCGGTCGACGGCAGCGACGGCACCTGTTGTTCGACCTGGGGCGGGATCGCATCGCCGTCGTCGGGCGGCGCCGGCGTCTCGTCGGCGTCGAGGACCTGCACCGTCAGCACCTGGGTGTCGCTGCCGGCGCCGTCGCTGGCCGTGACCTCGACGACGTAGGTATTGTTGCCGGCCCCGGCGCCCACGTCGACCGGGTGCTCGTAATCCGGCGCGGCGACCCATGCGAGCTTGCCGGACGCCGGATCGATCTTGAACCGGTCGCGATCCGCACCGCCGCTGATCGAATACGTCACGGTGCCCACCGCCTCGGCGGCGACGGTCGTGACCGCGAGCAGGTTCTCGACGACCTTGATCGTCGCGTCGACGTCGCCACCGGCGCTGGCGATGCGGGGCGCGATGACGACGGGTCCGCCCGGATCGACGATCACGCCGTTCGCCACACCGTCGGCATCGTAGGCGCCGCCGTCGGTGAGCGTGAAGCTGATCTTGGTCTTGGTGCCGACCGTGCTGGTCGTGGCCAGGTTGATCCAGCTGCTGCCCACCTGCTTGTAGTAGCCGTTCGCGCCCAGTGTCTTGTCGACGTAGATCGCGATGTCGACGCTGCCGCCGACGGCCACGCCCTTGATCTGGAAATCGAACTGGCCAAGGGGCATCTTCGCGTTGCGCGGCAGGCCGCTCACGGTGCTGTTGGCGACGCCGCCCAGCGTGAGCCCCGGCGCCACCTCGATGGTGGCGAAACGCAGGGCCGGCGCGACCGAACCGACGGTCGCCAGCGAAGCGACGTTCACCTGGCCGCTGTCGGCAATGCCGTCGCCGTTGCCGTCGCCCGTGCCGCCGCCGGTGGCGCTCGGGACGGGGTCCTCGGCCGAATTCAGGCGGCCGTCGCCATCCAGGTCGTCGTCGTTGGCGTCCGGGGTGCCGTCGCCATCGACGTCGGCCAGGACCTTGACGGCAAGCGCCTGGGTCGCCAGGCCGCCGTGGCCGTCGCTGGCGCCGACGTTCACGAGGTAGACGTTGTCGCCGTCGCCGTCCAGCGGCGTCTGCACGCGCGGCGCATTGCGCAGGCTGAGCGCGCCGGTGGCGGCGTCGATCTGGAACAGCGCCGCGTCGGCACCGCCGGTGATGCTGTAGCCGAGCGTGTCGCCCGTGTCGGCGTCGGTGGCGTGGACCGTCGTCACCGCCTGGGTCCGCTCGGCGATCTCGATGGCCGCGCTGGCGCCGCCGCCATTGGTCGTGATGTGCGGCAGCGCGTTGAAGCTGACCTCGAACTGCTGGCCGGCGCCGCCGGCGAGGCCGTTGCCGGCCAGGTCGAGCACGCCGCCCGCGGCGAACGCGATCGCATAGGTGCCGGCGTTGGCGACGGTCCAGCCGCCGGACGGCGCCGCGACGGTATAGGTGGCGACGCCGTGCGCGGCGTCGAAGGAGACGTTCGTGACCGCCAGGCTGCCCGTCGCACCGGGTCCGGTTACGCCCAGGTCGCCGACGTCGATCGATGCCGGGTCCAGGCCGGCGCCGCCATCGGCGTAATGCACGTCGACGGTGAACGGCGTCGTCCCGGCCGGCCCGGCCAATGCGGGCCGCACGATCGTCTGCACCACCGGAACGACGTTGTCGACGACGATGGCGGCCGTGTTGCTCGCGGCCGCGCCGAGGTTGCCGGCAACGTCGGCCTGGCGCACCTGCACCGTGCCGGCGTCGTGACTGCCCTCGGCCAGCGTGAAACTCGTGCCGCTACCGGTAGTCCAGTGCGCGCCGCCGTCGA
>CBIHRX010000119.1:0-18620 GCA_966212555.1 uncultured Massilia sp. | reverse complement strand
GACCATTTCACCGAGCGGGTCGCGATCGGCCAGGCCGATCAACTCGCCGCTGAGGCCGGATGGCGTGATCGGTTGCGCGCACTCCGCGTCCGTCCACGTGCCGGCCGGCGCCATCACCGTCAGCGCGCCCTGCGCGATGGGTTCCGCCTCGATGCCGGGATGGCGCGGGTCCTGCAGCGACAGCGCGAGGTCGGCCTCGCCGAGACGCAGCGCGTTCACGATCTCGCTCGTGTGGAACGTGGCCAGCTCGCAGCGGGTCTGGGCGAAATCGCGGCGCCACACGGTCAACGCGGCGGGCAGCACGGAGACGGCGATCGTCGGCGTGGAGACAAGGCGTACGGTTTCCTCGGCGCGATTTTTCAGGCTCGCGGCCAGGCGGCGGATGCCCTGCAAATCGCGGTTCAGCTTTTCCGTCTCGGCGAACAGGCGGTGCGCTTCCGGCTTCGGAATCAGTTTTCCGCGCACGCGCTCGAACAGCGGCATGCCCAGCTGCAGTTCCGCGTGCTGCAGGACTTTCGTCACGGCCGGCTGCGAGATGTGCAGGACCTGCGCGGCGCCGCTGATGGTGCCGACCTGCATGATGGCGTGGAAGACTTCGATATGGCGCAGGCGCATCGTTCAATTTCCGATCACGGCTGCACGGGCACGGGCGGCGTCGGGGGAACGGCTTCCGGCACCGGCGGCACCGGCGGCTGCGGTGGTACAGGCGGCTGCGGTGGTACAGGCGGCTGCGGCGGCACGGGCGGCTGCGGCGGCTGCGGCGGTACAGGCGGCTGCGGCGGCACCGGCGTCTCGCCCGGAATGATGACGGGCGCCGTGATCACCGGCGCCGGCAACGGCTGCGGCAGCGGTCCGGTCGGATTCGTCAGCGCTTCCAGCAGCGCGGCCGTCTCGACGTCCGGGTTGCCGTCGATGTTGGCCGGACGGTATTTCATCTGGAAAGCCGACAGCACGGTGCGCGTCTGCTCGTCGAACACGCCCGACTGCACGAGGCCATAGCCCCACGTGGCCAGCTTCTTCTGGTACCAGGCGATGTCCGGCAACTGGACCTGGAAGATCGGCACGAGCATGGCGACGCGGTTCGCATCGGGCCACGCGACGAGGCCGGCGGCGGCGAGTTGGCGCCACGGGAACATCGGGCCCGGGTCCTGCTTGCGCAACGGGGCGATGTCGGAGTGGCCCAGCACGTTTTCCGGCGCGATGTGGTGGCGCGTGACGATGTCGCGCACGAGCGGGATCAGCGCGTCGACCTGCGCTTGCGGGAACGGCGCGTAGACGCGGCCGCCCGGCGTGTCCTGCCAGCCCGGATTGACGATCTCGATGCCGATCGAGCTGTTGTTCAGCTGCGTGAAATTCTTCCAGCTCGAATTGCCCGCATGCCAGGCGGCATTCTTCTCGTCGACGAGGTTGTAGATGACGGGAACGGGATCGTCCGTGACGAGGTAGTGCGCGCTGACTTCCTGCTGGGTCAGGATCTTGATCGAATCCGCGCGGTTGCTGACGGTGTAGTGCAGCACGAGGAAGCGCGCGCGGCTGCTCTGGCCACGGGCCGTGTACGTGTGGTCGTATTGCGGTCCGGTAGGCGGCGGCGTGGCGCAGCCGGCCAGCAGGGCGAGGAGCAGGGTCGCGACGAGTGTCTTCATGTCGATGTGATGGGGTTGAGTGGATCGGCAGCGAGCGCCATGCGCGCCGCCGCGTGATGGGCCTGGCCCGGTGTCTGGGTCAGCGCGATGCCGGGCATGCTTGTCCGCATCGTGTCGACGATCAGCGGATGCAGCTCCGCCGCCCGCCCCGACACGGCCACGGGACGCGGCCCGAAGCGCCCCGTCAGCGCCAGCGCGAGGCGCGCCAGTTCGCGGCCGGCCGCGCGCAGGATGTCCGCGGCGACGGGGTCGCGGTCCGCCGTCGCGGCCACCGCGAGCGCCAGCTTGCCGACGGCGCCCCGTTCCTGCCCGTAGATGAACTGGCGCGAGTATGCCCAGTCGGCGCCGCCGACGTAGTCGAACACGGCCTGCGCCAGCGGCGATTGCTCCCAGCTGCCGGGCCGCTCGTCTTCCAGGCGCCAGATGTGGCGCAGCGCCTCTTTTGCGATCCAGAAGCCGCCGCCGCCATCGTCCAGCACGACGCCGCGCCCACCGGCGCGGTGGAACTGGCCGTGGGAGTCCACGAAGGCGCCGATGGAGCCCGTGCCCGCATACACGAGATAGCCTTCGCCCGGCGCGAAGCTGGCGCGGTAGGCGATTTCCATGTCGCTGCAGAAGTGGATGCAAGCCGGGTCGAGGTGCAGTTCTTCCGCGAGCCAGCGCTGCAGCAGTTCGCTGTCGCCGCCGAAGCCCGTCAGCCCCGCTTCCACCTTGCCCGGCACGCCGTGCACGAGGGCTTGCGTCGCCAGTTGGGCGAAGGTGGCGCGCACCGCGTCGCGTCCCTGAGGCGTGCCCATCTGCAGGGCGGACAGGCCGGCGACGCGGCCCTCGGCCACGATGGCGCCGCCGGGCGCGGCAAGGGCCCAGCGCGTTTCGGTGCCGCCGGCGTCGATGCCGAGTCCCAGGCTGCCAGCCGGACTCGGCGGTATAGGTTCGGGTTGCGAATCGATCATGATCACCCGTCAGTGTACGCCGTCAGGCCGGCATCGGGCGAATGAATGGTGGCGTGCGATGCATGAGCCAAGGTTATGCCTTGCGCCACGCTTCGATCCTGGGACTTTCATTGCCCAGGCGGTCGACCGCGCTGACGACGATGGCATCCGCCGCGCCCAGCTTCGCATCGTCCGGCACGGCCCAGTCCACGCGCGACGCCGGCGCCACGGCGAAGCGCCACTGGTTGCCGAAGCGCGACCAGATCGCGTACATCGCGTTCGCCTTGCCGGCCGCGAGCTTCAGGTACACGGACGGGCCCTTGCGCACGGCCGCGACGGACGGCGCCCCGGGCGCTTCGTTGCCGAGCCACGGCGTCGCGGGCACGAGGGCGGGACCCGGATAGGACACGGTACGCAACTGGTCGCTGATGCCCTTGCGGTTTTCCATCAGCGGCGCCATGCTGAAGTGCACGTGGCCGCCCGCGTTCGGACGCGCCCGCGTGTGGTCGATCTGGTCGAGGATTTCCTGCGGCGGATAATCCTTGCTCGGCGCGCCGATGCGGCTCGTGAACAGGCCCGGCCACACGTGGCGGCCTTTCGCGTTTTGCGTCAGCCAGTAGTCGAGCAGCACGTCGTATGCCTGGCCCGGCTGGCGGATGCCCCAGTACAACTGTGGCGAAAAATAATCGAGCCAGCCATTTTGCAGCCACGTCTCGGCGTCCGCGTACAGCTTGTCGTACTGCGAAAAGCCGACGATGCCGCGCGGGCGGCGGTCCGGCCGGCCCAGGCCGAACGGGCTGATGCCGAAGCGCACCCAGCTCTTTTCGCGGTGGATGCCCTCGTACATGGCCTCGATCAGGCGGTTGACGTTCTGGCGCCGCCACGACGCGCGGTCGAGCCTGCCGCCGCCCGCCACGTAGCGCTGCCACGCCGGTTCGTCGGGGAAATCCAGCTCGGCCTTCGCGGTCTTTCCTTCCAGCGCCGCGGCCTCCGCGCCCGTCGCCTCGATCGGGTACGGATAAAAATAATCGTCGATGTGGACGCCGTCGATGTCGTAGCGGCGCACGACGTCCAGCACGACGTCCAGCGTCTGCTTGACGGCGGCTTCCTCGCCCGGATCCATCCACTGGTATTTACCGTAGGTCTTGACGGCGGCCGGATTCGTGCGCGTGATGTGGTTAGCCGCGGCCGGCGAGCGGGCGCCGTTGTGGCGGGCGCGGTACGGGTTGAACCACGCGTGCAGTTCGAGCCCGCGCGCGTGCGCCTGCGTGACCCAGAATTTCAGCGGGTCGTACCATGGCTGCGGCGCCTGGCCCTGCAGGCCCGTCAGGTATTCCGACCACGGCTCCAGCTTCGACGGGTAGATGGCGTCCGCGGCCGGGCGCACCTGCAGCACGATGGCGTTCAGGTTCAGCGCCTTGGCGCGGTCGAGAATGGCGATGGCTTCGGCCTGCTGCTTTTCGGCGGAGAGGTTCGGCTTGCTCGGCCAGTCGATGTTGGCGACGGTCGACACCCACGCGGCACGGAATTCGCGGGGCGCGGGCGGCGGCTGGTCGCCGGCGGGCACGTTGCCCGCCAGCGGGGGCGTCGAACTGCAGCCCGACATGAGGCCACCCATCGCCAGCGCACCGGCGACTCCCGCGAACGCGAATGCGCGTCGTTTCTGATCAGGTTGCAACACCAACTCCTAGACTTTGACGAACCACCGTTTGCGCCACATGCCCCACGCGACGAGGAACATGCACGCATCGAACAACACGGCATGCAGCAGCGACGTATTGACGGCGCCGATCGGCAACGCGGCGATCGGCGCGTACAACGCCTGCCCCAGCGAATGCAGGCTGCCGTCCGGCTGCGCGAATTTTACATAGCCCAGCATTTTCGCGGCAAATCCGGAAAGCGCAAAGATGAACAACGCGTTCATGCCGTAGATGACGAACGGAAGCGTCCAGCGCGCCGCCACCGACCGTACGCGCGCGGACGGGCTGACGTCCAGCGGCCAGTAAAACGCGGAAAATGCCAGGCAGGCCAGGCCGGTCATCAGGAGGCAGTACGATGGTGTCCACAGGCTCTTGTTGATCGGCATGAGGATGATATCGAGAAACATGCCAATCGCGACGCACGCGAGGCCGGCGACGATCAAGCCCGCCACCTGCTTGTTTCTATCCACGTTCGACGCCAGCCAGCGCCCGGCCAGCACCCCGAACAGCTGGCTGCACAGCGCGGGCAAGGTCGACACGATGCCTTCCGGATCCCACGTCTTCGATTGCACCCACAGGTGATTGCCCAGCAAGGTGCGGTCGACCCACGCGCCGAAGTCCTGCCCCGGCTCCAGCACGCCGGCGCCGATGCCGGGCACCGGCACGACAAGCATCAGCACGCTGTACAGCGCCAGCAGGCCCGCGATGACAGCCAGTTGCGCGCGCCAGCCGCAATACACGACGATGGGCGCGGCCAGCAAGGTGCACAGCGCGATCCGCTGCAGCACGCCGGGGATGCGCACCTTTTCGATATTGATATACGGCATGAAGTTCAGCAGGAAGCCGATCAGGAAGATCAGCAGCGCGCGCCTGGCCAGCTTGGCGAGCAGCCGCGGCCTGTCGGCACCAGCCGCGGCGAGCCGCCCCAGCGACAAGGCCATCGCCACGCCGCCGATGAACAGGAAGAACGGGAAGATGCAATCGGTAAACGTCCAGCCGTTCCACTTGGCGTGTTCCAGCGGCCCGTACAAATGGCCCCAATCGCCCGGATTATTCACCAGCACCATCGCGGCGATGGTGAAGCCGCGGAAGGCGTCGAGCGATACCAGGCGTGTATTGTTCACTTCTTCCCGAACTCCGGATCGATTTTGACGAGGGCCGCCATTGCGAACGCGGGAATGGTCGCGAGGCAGGTCCAGATGAAGAAGTGCTGGTAGCCGATCATCTCCTGCAGCTTGCCGCTCCACATCCCCGGCACCATCATGCCCAGCGCCATCAGCCCCGTGCAGATCGCGTAATGCGCCGTCTTGTACGGACCTTCCGACACCATGATCATGTACATCAGCATGGCGGTGAAGCCGAAGCCGTAGCCGAATTGCTCGATCGCGAGGAAGCCGCAGATGACGCCGAAGTTCTGCGGCTGCGCGGACGACAGGTACACGAACACGAGGTCGGGCAGGTGAACGGCAAACACCATCAGCCACAGGCAGCGTTTCAGCCCGAGGCGCGAGATCAGATAACCGCCAAACAGGCCGCCGATGGTCAGCGCGATGATGCCGATGGTGCCGTACGCGGTGCCGTACTGCTCGGTCGTGAGACCCAGGCCGCCCGCGCTCACGGGGTCTTTCAGGAAGGGCGCAACGAGTTTCAGCAGCTGCGACTCGCCCAGGCGGAACGTCAAAATAAAACCGAGGATCAGCCAGATGTCGCGCTTGCGGAAGAAGCTGGCGAAGGTGGCGAAGAAGCTGGCGAGCGGATTGGTGCCCTCGGCGGCCTTGTGGTCGGCCTCGGGACGCGGCAGCATGGCCTGGTGCCACGCACAGAATGCGAAGAACAGGCCGCACAGCACGAAGAACACGATGGCCCAGGCCTGGTGCACGTCGCCCAGCGATGTCGACAGATGGCCGGCCAGGATCACGAGCGGTCCCTGCGCGGCCAGTGTCGCCAATCGATAAAAGGTCGAGCGCACGCCGACGAACGCGGCCTGCTGTTGCTGGCGCAGGCCCAGCATATAAAAGCCGTCGGCGGAAATGTCGTGCGTGGCGGACGCGAACGCCATCACCCACATGACGGCCAGGCTGATCATGAAGAACGACGGCAAGTGGAGCGTCCCGCCGACGGCCCCCAGCGCGGCGGCCAGCACCAGTTGCAGCGAGACAGTCCAGCCGCGCTTGGTGCCGAACAGGTCGACCACCGGCGACCACAGCGGCTTGATCACCCAGGGCAGGTACAGCAGGCTCGTATAAAAGGCGATGTCGGTGTTGGACAGCCCCATGTCCTTGTACATGATGACGGACAGGCTGTTGGCGACGATGTAGGGGATGGCCTGGCCGAAATACAACGAGGGCACCCACAGCCACGGGTTCTTGGATTGCGTAGTCTGCATGTTCTTTCGTCGTCGGCCGGCGGGCGGTACCGGAGCGCCCGCGCCGCGTCAGCCGGCCAGGGCGGCGCGCACGCTGCCGCGCGCGCTCTCCAGCAGGGCACGCGCCTGCTCGACAGGGATGTTCTTGGACAAGGCCACGATCGCGACCTTGACGTGGAAGTCGCACTGCGCCAGCACCGCACGGGCCGCCTCTTCATCGGCCCCGGTCGCGAACGACGTCAGGCGGATGGCACGGCGGACCAGCTTGGCGTTGGTCGCCTTCAAGTCTACCATCAGGTTGCCATAAACCTTGTTTAAACGCACCATCAGGGCGCTGGAAAACGTGTTCAGCGCGATCTTCTGCGACGTGCCCGCCTTGAGTCTCGTGCTGCCGGAAATGGCTTCCGGACCCGTGTCCAGCGTGATGCCGATCTCGGCCTCGCCGGCGACGGGCGCCTCCGGATTGTTGGCGAAACCGATCGTCAGCGCCCCGGCCGCGCGCGCGGCGCGCAGGGCGCCCAGCACGTACGGTGTCGCGCCGGACGCGGCGATGGCGAGTACGACGTCGTCCGGGCCCACGTTCGCATTGCGGACATCGACCGCGCCCTGCTCCACGTCATCCTCGGCACCTTCGACGGCGACGAACATCGCATCCGTCCCGCCCGCCAGCAGCGCGACGGCGCGCTCGTGCGGCCAGGAGAACGTCGGGTACAGCTCGACGCTGTCCAGCACGCCCAGCCGGCCGGACGTCCCGGCACCCACGTACACGAGGCGCCCCCCATTCTCCATCCGCGGCAGCGCGGCGGTGACGGCCGCGGCGATGCGCGGCGCGGCGGCACGGACTGCATCGACGGCCTTGTACTGATCGTCGACGAGCACGTTCACCAGCTCGGCGGTGGGATATTGATCGAGGGACGCGTGTTGCGGGGCGGGGGTTTCGGTGTTCAGCATCGCGTTGTTGTTCGAGTCGGATGTGCGGACATGACCAGTGTAATACCAATGCCGCCGGGGCTGTCATGAAAGGATCGGCCGTTGTCATTCCGAAAAGTTATGCCGGATTGACATCGCTGCATTTGCCCGGCGCGGGCCGAGTCCGTATTCTCGCCTGTATCTCCATCTCTCGGGAATGACGATGAACAGAGTTCGACGGAATCTGCTGGGCGTGGCCTTGCTGGGGGCTACCGGGCCGCTGCTGGCCGCGCCGTCGCGCCGGCTGGATAGGGAACTCGCTGCCATCGCCGCGGATCCGGCGTGCGAGCTGGCGAGCCTGTCCGTGCTGGCGATCCGGGCCGGGCAGGTCAGCTATTCGTTTCAAGCAGGCCGGCGCTTCATCGGGCATGATGGCTTGCCGGACAAGCCCGTCGGGCCGGATACACTGTTCCGCATCGCGTCGATCTCGAAGATGATGACGACGCTCGGGCTGATGCGCCTGCTCGAAGACGGCAAGGTGAACCTGGACGCCGACGTCTCCGGCTACCTCGGTTTTACGTTGCGCAATCCGCATTTTCCCGGCCAGTTGATTACCCTGCGCCACCTGCTCACGCACACGTCCTCGCTGCGCGACGATGCCGGCTATTCGTGGGGTGCGGACGTCGCGTTGAAGGATGTGATCGACTCCCGGATGTTCGCGGCCAACGCGGGGCCGGGCGCCTACTTCACGTACTGCAATCTCGGCTGGGGCGTGATCGGCACCGTAATGGAAAGAGTGACCGGCGAACGCTTCGACCGGTTGATGCGGCGCCTGCTGATCGAGCCGCTGGGCCTGCAGGCCAGCTATCTCCCGGCGGAACTGCCACCTGCGGCGCTGGCCAATCTGGCGACCTTGTACCGCAAGCGCACGGTCGACACGGAAGTGTGGGATCCGGCCGGCCCGTGGATCGCCCAGGCTGACGACTACAGCGTGAAGCCGCCGGCTGTGCTTGATCGCTATGTCATCGGTACCAATGCCACGCCGTTCAGCCCGACCGGCGGGCTGCGCATCAGCGCGCGCGACATGGGGGTCGTGATGCGCATGCTGATGGATCGTGGTCGCGGACTACTGAAACCGTCGACGCTCGACCTGATGTTCAGCCGCCAATGGACGTATGACGGCCGCAACGGCGACACATCGGATGGGCTGTTTCACTGCTGGGGACTCGGCAACGAACAGTTCCCGGACGAAGCGGGCACGCGGCTGATCGAGGGCGGCGGCTTTCCGGCGGCCGGGCACCTGGGCGACGCGTATGGGTTGATGTCCGTGTTCGCGTTCGACCGGGCACGTCGCAACGGGATGATCGTGCTGGTGGGCGGCACGTCGACGGATCCGTTCGCGCCCGCGAACAAGGGCAAGTATTCGTCGCTCGCGCGCTTCCAGGAGCGGATCCTGACGGCGTTGTACAAACACGCCATAACATGAACACCGGTTATGCCCTGCCGCTCTACATTCATTAGCCGAGCGCAAGGGCAGCCCCTTAAGCTTCCCAGCATGTCCAAGATCGAAAGCGTGCACGGATGCAACAAGTAATCGTCATCGGCGGCGGCGTCGTCGGCCTGACCTCGGCGTGGTGGCTCCTCGAAGCCGGCTACCGGGTCACGCTGCTGGAACGCGCACCGGGCGTGGGCACCGGCACGAGCTACAGCAATGGCGGGCAGTTGAGCTACCGCTACGTGTCGCCCTTGGCCGACGCGGGTGTGCCGCTGAAGGCGTTGAAATGGCTGTTCCAGGAACACGGCCCGCTGCGGTTCCGCCCGCAATTCGACGCGCACCAGTGGCGCTGGCTGGCCGCCTTCCTCGCCAACTGCCGCGCCGACATCAATCGCAAGACGACGAACAAGCTGCTGCAACTGGGAGAACTGTCGCGCCGCGCGATGGCGGCTCTGGAACCCGTCGTGCCGCTGGACGCATTCCAATGGCGCGACGCGGGCAAGCTGGTCGTCTACCGCACGCAAGCCGCGTTCGACGCGGCCACCGCGAAATCGGATGCGGGCGAGGTGTGGAATGCAGCGGAATGCGTCGCGCGCGAACCGGCGCTGGCGGCGATGGAAGACAAGCTCGCGGGCGGGATCTACAACGGCGGCGAAGCGGTGGCCGACTGTTACGCGTTCTGCGTGGCGCTGGCCGAACGCATCGCGGCGCATCCGCGTTTCGAAGGGTTCGTGCATGGCGAGGCACAACGCTTCGTCGTCAGTGGCGGGCGCATCGGCGGCGTACAAACGTCGGCGGGATTGCTGTCGGCCGATGCGTATGTGCTGGCGGCCGGCATGCAGAGCCGTTCTCTCGCGGAATCGGCAGACATCTCGTTGCCGATCTATCCGCTGAAGGGTTACAGCCTGACGGCGCCGATCCGCCAGGACGACGTGGCGCCCGAGATCAGCGTCACCGACTTCGAACGCAAAGTCCTGTATGCGCGCATCGGCGACAAGCTGCGCGTCGCGGCGATGGTCGACATGGTCGGCGAGGACCTGAGCCTGAATGCCCGTCGGCTAGACAGCCTGACGCGCCAAGTGAAGGAGACGATGCCGCGTGCCGCCGATTACACGCAGATCACGCCGTGGGCCGGACTGCGGCCGGCAACGCCGAATAGTGCGCCGATCATTGGGGCGACGCCGTATTCGAATCTATGGCTGAACGTGGGGCATGGGCCGCTTGGGTTCACGTTTGCGTGCGGGACGGCGAGCCTGCTGGCGGACCTCATGCGGGGCAAGGCGCCGCCGTTTGGGTTGGATGGGTTGATGCTGGTTTAAGTCCAAACAGATGATGAGGCTCGCTATCCTTGCGTAGCATCCACAACGCTGGCGATCAGCGAGCAGCCGCATGCGGTTTTATGGCCATGCAACGCCACGCTCCTTCCTCCGACACTGAACACTGGACATCCTTCGATGATCTCGTTGGTGCCATGTCCTGGTAAGGGGCACGTGACCTTATCGCCCATGCGTGCGATGCCAACGCCGCGCAGAGTATGAATCGGTGATGCAGTGATCACAGCACCACCATGCGTCGTTTTATCCCCGAGCCGGACAATTGGGAGCGCCATTTCAGATACCGATTGCAGAGCGTACGGAGTGCCAACTGCCTTCTACCGCCTGCATACCGGTGTCCACAGCTTGGCCAACACTTTTGGCAACACCTGACGCGCCGTCGTAAATTTGGCTGCCGACTTCGCTAACTTTTTTCTGGGTTGCCGCCGCAGCAGCACTAGCCTGCTTCTTGGCCAGATCAATCGAGGTGATGACCATTTGCTCGCCCCTCTTTACCGTTGAGATCAGTACCTCTTTGCCACTCTGATAAACCTCGACCGTGTACTTGACGCCTGCATGAACGGTGTCGACAACAAACTTTTCTCCGACCCGATACGTGCGCGTTGCCATGAGCTTGCCGTCTTCCCAAGTCTCGACAACAACGCCCTCGGCACAGTGGTACACCTTGATGACACCGTTTTTGATAGCGGTGACGGCGTCATCCATCCAGTCCAGCCCGCGCGCCAGTACGTTCCGTGACGATTCGGCTGTCCCACGCGCGGTGAAATAGCTGAACGGCTCGCAGCTATGCAGAAAACCCGCCTTAGAATCGTGTACGTGGTGCTGGATAAAATGAAGTACTGATTCCGACGCAGTCGCTTGCCAGGCGTCGAGCCGCCATTTCGCAGGTATGACGAGGAAGCCGTTCATCGTCCTGCTTTCTACGTTCATCGCGCGCGGAGGAAGATCTAGTACCTCCTTACTTCGAGCCGTTTGGTCGAGCCGTTCCATCATTAGAAAAACTGCGGCTTCCCTAGCGATACCTGGGTGACCTAAAAGCTTGCCAGCGCGAGTTCTGCTTTCCGTCACAATAAGATCGGGCGTTTTTATCTTCCGACGAGTCATCGTACCCCAGGCAGAATATAGGGCTTTCATATGAACGGTAACGGCTTGTTCGACGCTTTCATGAGAACCGATTGCACTGATGTACTTCTTATAGGCAATAAGCGTTTCCGCCTTGATCTCAAAACGCTCTATAAAAAGCCCTTTACTGTATTTTTCGATATCGTCATAATCAAGAAGTCGAACACCACTTTTTATTGCCTCAAGCATCATATCCCGCATTGGAATGCGTGCATAATTATTTGAGATTGCTTGGCATATAGGTTCGTACCCTCCGCCAACATCGGAGTGTGCGCCAGGATAAACTGTTTCAGTCCAATTCGGCATAAGTTTGCCGTCTTTTCGAATAAGATCGACTGGAAAAGAAAAACGCAACTCGTGAGCGGCAACATAATGCACACAGCGCTCTACCATTGGCGAAACCACTAGATCCCTTTCATCGAACGGCATGTCAACATTTTTTGCCGCCACACCGAAAGATGCGACCGTATCGAACAATCCCATAAAGTTAAAACGAATAGGCACACCGTTATAACGAAGTACTCCATCTGACCCACGAGAGGTCTGCTTCAACATCTCATTGCTGAAAGCGCGAGCCAGCGCAGCTCCTCGCGAAAAACCAAAAATCGAAAGATTAATAATGGTGATGAGACCATGTCTTTCCAGAGCTTTAGCAAGATCTTTAATGTTGGCGGGTTTTGCCTTAGTGATATAGGATGGTAGCGAAAGGTTCAATTTTGCGGCACTTTGCGAAAGCACTGCACGTAGACGTGCGTTAACTCTAGCTTCTCCATAATCCATCCTGCGAGTTCCCCCAGCGCCGGTGCCAAGACCTAGCACCTCGTCCTGAAGCCTCATCAATTTCTCATCCATCCAGTCCGTGGCAGTGTCATTAAAAGGCGTTCCTACGCCCGAAATATAGATGGCATAATTTGGAGCATCATCATTGACAAGAGCTTGCGTTGCGCGCCATAAACGTGCGGGATTGCTCCAACTCATCAATGGTTCGTCAAGATCTTTGTTATTCCCTGTCCCGTCAAAAAATACGCTGATATTAACTATGTCAGAACAGCTCTGTTTAGGATTTGGCTTCACTTCAGGCGCGTCACGGTTCGAGTTCCGGGCAGCCGTCAATTTTTCACCTTTTGCCATTTTATTTCCTAATGGGCATTAATTTTCTGCCACGAGCCGTTCTCTCAGGGATAGACTCGGAAAATGTAACCTCGGCAGTATCGTCTGGGTAGAGATGCAAACCTAAGCACTGCGTTCCTGTTGGAATCTGCTCAGGTTTAATCACTAACGTATTTTTAATCTTCATATGTTCGCCGTTCCGAGGAGTCCCTTCTGGTCCATCTAGAACCCAGGAGAGCGTTTGAATACCAAAAGGTATGCGTACACCAGTAATGGTTCCAGTTCCACCATACTTATTCATAACACCAAGATCTGTGCCGTTGAATATAATGTCGGTAATGAATCGATCAACATACGAAAACATCTCCACATCCAATACCGTATAGTCACGCATTTTTTTGCCCCCCTGACCGCATGCCGATAACGGCATTAAGAATCCCAGCCCAACCAATCCAAGTATTTTTCGTCTACGAGGCAACACTAACACGGTCTTATCGGCAGCAAACTTTTTCTTCCAGTCGCTCATAAATTTGCCTTTACACTATCTTGACTTATTAGAGCTCTGCACACTCACGTGCGTAGTGGTCGGTTCGAAATCACTCAGACGGCACTGCACCAACGTTGCCTATTCTTCTTGTGGAAACTGTTCCATCGCAGTATCAAGACTCATCGCCCCTACTCTCACTTTTTCCAGCAATGCTGCAATGGTTGGATCAGTTCGGAGCACATCGCCATAAATCAACGATGCACAGACATAGTTTAGAATATCGCGCATGCCGAATAATTGTAGTTTCCGCGCGCTGAGGAGATGCTTTTCAATCATCCTGTAGTGTTGCGAGACCGGAATATCCCAAAGCAGCTGCGGCTGGTTTTCCATCACCATTGCCAGTAGCTGATCAGGAACACTAGCTTCCACGAGCATGTCCACTTGCACTTGGGTGAGTTTGAGCGACAAGCTGACCAAATCCGCAGCAGCCGCCTCGACGTTATCCCTCGGCAGGATTTGTTGAGGATTGCCGTCACGATCCCAATACCACCACACGGATATCCCGCGTAGCAAACGCGCCCGCTGCCGCTCGCTTAGTACCGGTGCCGGCACGTGTAAGGTGAGATCGCTTGCTTGCCCAGTCAAAGTCCCAAGCACGGCAGGATCCCAAAACGCGAATATCATGTCCGTATCGTCGGGCAGGAGGACCTCGGTAAATGCTGCCAAATGGCCCCATAAGGTGTCGAAGGAGAACCGGCTAGCCATCAACGTAAAGCTTGCCGGGTGCTGGGCTCCGCCGCGAAGAATGACCGGCCAAATTTCTGCGTCAGCCGCAAGTGGAGAGAGTTCCAGCAAGTGTGGGGCATAGTCTTCGATGTCTGAATCTAGTGCTGCTGGCAGCAGACATTTGCTACGCACACTGATGTCATGTTTTTCAAATTTCTGAAGCAATGACTTGTCTTGGGCCTTGTCGATAATGGCGTAGCAAGTGAACTCTTGGTTATCAAAGGCATTCGCCAGATTCGATTCGAAGGTTGCCACTTCCAGCGGAGCGATCTTCATTGCTGCGCTCCTTTATTGACGAAAGCGCTGCGCTGCTTAGCACGTTTTTTCAGGCATTCCAGACAAACTTCCTTGGGAAGCGTCGGCAGTGAGTAAGCCATGGTCTTTGGCCCAGGCACGGAGAAATCGGAAGTGTGACTGATGCGCTTACCGCTTGTCATGTCAGTAATCCCGAACCCATTGATCTTGATCGCCGAACCGTCAGCGCCAATTACGACCTCCTTCTTGGCGAAGATTTCGATCCGGTCGGTGGCCGAAAGGAGCCGCAACACCTTCTCCGCGATAATGTCGATATCCCCGTTTTGGGCCTGGATTTCGACTTTTCCTTTGGCAGCAAACAGCTTTATGCCGGCGTTGTAGGCGAACAGGCTGATTTTTTCCTTGATACTGGCGACGAGGCTTTTGCCAACAGCCAAGTTAGTGTCGGCGCCTGACGACATCGTCGTTTGGTGGCTGCTGTGAATGTGGGTGCTTTGGGGCGTACTTAACCCGATGCCGGCAGGAGAGGCGATCAGCAGCAAAGGATCGGCAAAACGGTTGGCCTCCTCTTGACCGGGCCCGCTGTACTGCGCCTGGGTTGCGTCGACGAATTCCTGGAGTGCGTCTTGTCCTGGCAGCGGCTCGGCATTGGATTTCTCTGCGACGTCCGACAAATTTTTCGTCAGCTCCTGCGCTTCTTTCAGCTGATCGCGCGCCTCGCGGACGTCCAGTTGCGAACCTTTCGGACCTGGCCGGCCGTAAGTACTGATATACAGTCCCTGTTGCGCCGTAATGGCGCCGTAGGTATCCGAATTGAGTGCAAAACCGGAACCATAAAAATTGGCACGATTGTTCCCCTGTTGGCCAATCAGGTAGCCGAGACTGAGCTGCGCATTCGCATGACTGCTGAACAGCTGCGCCCGACTCTGTTCGGATGTGTCATCCATGACCAGTTGGTTGAACCCGGCGCCCTTGTATTCTTTTGATTTGTAGCCGGACAGGCGACCGTTGCTATGCCAATGCGGTGCCTGCTCGCCGTTGTAGATACGTCCCGTAATGATCGGCCGGTCCGCATCCCCGTCGAGGAAGGTGATGATCACTTCTTGGCCGATGCGCGGGACGTGAACGGCGCCCCACCCTTCACCTGCATTTGGATAGCTGACACGTACCCAGCAGGATGCCTTTTCGTCACCTGAGTTGAGCCGGTCCCAATGAAAGCGCACTTTCACCCGGTTCAGGTTATCGGTATAGATTTCTTCATCGGCAGGTCCCACAACGATCGCCGTCTGCGCATGCATCGACGGCTTGGCGTGAGTGAACGGGCTACGGTATTCGACGGTGCGGCGTTGCACCTCGAAACGGTTGAAACAGTGACCGGTCCGGCTATTCTCTGCGGCCGAGACTGCATGATCGAGGCCAGCCAGCCCTGCTTCCTCATCAAATTTGAGCAGCCGCCCCTTCAGACTGCCCGAGAACTCCTTCTGCGTCTTAGAGAGGGGCAGGTTGTTTTCGATAGACCATTCAACATTTAAGACAACGAACTGGCGGGCACCATTTGCAGCCTCATTATGGGCCGGATGGTTGGTGAGCGTGAACCAACTCCCCACTGGTAAATGACGCACACCTGACGTGCCAAAAAACCGTTTGGCGCGAGACTCCCACTCCTGAACGCGCACGCGCGACTGGTCGGTGCCGTGCGCGACACCCGAGCTTGTGTAGGCGCCGGTGTATTCGTAGACCTCCAGCTGTGACGGAATGCAGCCGTGGTCTGGAAAAGTCTGCATGCCATTCTCGTTATTATTGCGCGGTGCCTTGTAGTCGAAAGTCCTTGTTGCAAGCTGGCTGTTCAGCAGCGTGCGTGCGGCACCCCACTGGACAATCTTGTTGATCTCGTCGGTGATGCCGGCGCGATGGAAGGCGATTTCTTCGGGCTGAAGCGGCCTCAGGCTGTAGACCGAATCGGTGATGACCCACTCGTGGCCCCAGCCATCCGGCGCTTGCTCGATATAGCCGTACCAGCCTTCGCTCTCCATCATGCGCATGACGAAGTGCCAGTCAGTTTCGTACTGTGTGCAATAGGAGCGAGACCGTGCCGTCTGGTTCAGTTCGAATCTGAACCGGCCGCGACATTGGGGATGGCCATTCAATACGGCCGAGATGATCTCCTCGGCATTTTTATCCTGCCAAATGCGTGCGTCTTTTCGAAATTTGAGGAAGTGAAAACAGCTCGAAAAACCGATCTGGTATGCAGTCAGCTCGCCGTCACTGCCAAGCTTTTTGGCAGTGTGCACGTATCCATGCACCGGCAGATAGCTGGCATCAGTCTGCAACGTCCAAAGAGTGACTTCTTGGGCGATAAGCTGCTTGAGCTCGATATCAGCGTCCAGCGACAGTAGATCTACGGTGTAATCAAATCCTTCGCTGATGCGGTCAAAACCATGAGCCCGCTGCGGCAGCAAGGTATTGGCTCCAAGAGGAGTATCCAGTTTTAGCAGCCGTCTTTCCTGGCCGATTTTTCCAAACAACCTTTCTGCAAGCTGCCTCGAGTCACCCATATGTGCCGACTCCTGTTCAACTCACCCATCAACAAATCGTCGATAATGATGCCCTAAAGAAATATTGAACTCATCGGAAACAAATTCGGTGTAGCAACGATGAGCCGAGCAAATTTAAATCATTGCTCCGGCTATACTTTGACAAGGCTCACATCCGCGACTAAACGACCTAGCGTCGCGAATGTAGAAAAAGGTTTAGCGCCGCGGGGTAAGCCTAACAACCGCACCCACGTCCTGCTGTTACGTCGATGGTGATCGTGATGTCGGCAAAACTCCGCAGCTTCATGCTGTCGCAAGACACCCGCAAGTGATACTTGCCCGGCTTGACGTCTACCGGCTGCCCCCGATGCGCACTGGCGTCAGCGAGATCACCTGCCTGCACGCGCTCGAAAAACCGCGCCTGCGCCCGCTTCGGCACGTCCTTCTCGACCGTGACTTCCGCCGCGACGGCCGTGGCCGGAATGCTCAACAGGACAGCGATGAAGACACACTCCGGATTGCTGGCATGGCGGTCTCCTAAGAGACATCAAATCGTTGTCAATATATAATCGCCGAGACGATTTGTGTCATTCTTACATCACTTTCCGGCGCAGTCCCACGTAAAAGATAGAGAACAGCTACCGCAGGCACCCACAAACAAAAAATTTCTCCGCTCATTTAATGAGCAGTTCATTTATTTTCGGCAAAAGATCTTGGCAGATGCATCAAATGCCATCCATCTCCCGTTATCCTGCACAAGGTCGCCGCTCACTCTGACCCCGGAAATGGCGGATAATTGCCGCCATGCCTACTCCTGCGAAGCCCCTTCCCTGTCCTTGCGGCGGCCCGTCGATCATGCGCTGCTGCGGCCCCTTCATCGCCGGCGCGGAACTGCCGCCGACGGCCGAGGCGCTGATGCGTTCCCGCTACACGGCCTTCGTGATGAAGGACGAGGCCTATCTGCGCGCCACCTGGCACCCCAGCACGCGGCCGCCGGAACCGATCATCGACCAAAACGAAAAGGTTCAGTGGCTCGGACTTGAGATAAAATCTGCTTTACGTTTACGTCAACGTAAAGCAGACCTGCCGGAACACCCCAACGAAGACACCGTCGAATTCGTCGCCCGCTTCAAGGTCCACGGCCGCGCTCACCGGTTGCATGAAGTCAGCCGGTTCGTGCGCGAGCCGGATCATGCCGTGGATGGCAAGATGCGATGGTTCTATGTGGACGGCAGTTTCCCTGAATAAAACCGCGCCACAAGCCGCGACACAGCAGGAGACAGGATCCGATGCCCCAGATCGACACGAAACTCAACCCGCGCAGCGAAGATTTCAAAGCCAACGCCGCCGCCATGCAAACCCTCGTCGACGACTTGCGCGCCAAGGTGGCGCAGGTCGCCAAGGGCGGCGGCGAGGCCGCGTGTGCCAAGCACGTCGCGCGCGGCAAGCTGCTGCCGCGCGAGCGCGTGCAGATGC
The DNA here is from genome assembly GCA_966212555.1 of uncultured Massilia sp. GTDB lineage: Bacteria > Pseudomonadota > Gammaproteobacteria > Burkholderiales > Burkholderiaceae_D > Telluria. Next base: position 472 of record CBIHRX010000119.1, on the reverse strand, counting down.
TGCTCGATCCGGGTACGCCGTTCCTCGAGTTCTCCCAGATGGCCGCCTACGCCATGTACGACGATGCGGCACCGTCCGCAGGCATCATCACGGGCATCGGCCGCGTGGCGGGCCAGGAATGCGTCATCGTCTGTAACGATGCCACCGTCAAGGGCGGCACGTATTACCCGATGACGGTGAAAAAACACCTGCGCGCGCAGGAGATCGCCGAACAGAACAACCTGCCCTGTATCTATCTCGTCGACTCGGGCGGCGCCAACCTGCCGAACCAGGACGACGTGTTCCCCGACCGCGACCACTTCGGCCGCATCTTCTACAACCAGGCCAACATGAGCGCGCAAGGCATCGCCCAGATCGCGGTGGTCATGGGCAGCTGCACGGCCGGTGGCGCCTATGTGCCCGCCATGAGCGACGAGTCCATCATCGTCAAGAACCAGGGCACCATCTTCCTGGGCGGCCCGCCGCTGGTGAA
>CBIHRX010000118.1:0-18628 GCA_966212555.1 uncultured Massilia sp. | reverse complement strand
CTGCTCTACCAACTGAGCTACCAGGCCAAAGGAGGCATGATTATAGCGAGGGGCTTGCAAAGCCGCAAGTCCTGTCGAGCAGTTTTTGGCAACGGGTAGGACGATATGCCCGTCCCGTTCGCCGGGAGCGGGCCACGGTGAAGGGTCTATAATGTTCATCATGAGCACACAGACTATTTCCTCCGCACCTCATCGCAACGTCGCGCGCCGCAGCGACATCTGCATCGTCGGCAATGGCGCCATCGCCAAGACGGCGGCCCTGGGCCTGTCGCAGGCCGGGCACAGCGTCACCCTGCTCGTGCCGCCCGCGCGTCCGGATGCACCGGAAGCGTCGACCGGGGGCGACAAGCCCTGGGACGTGCGCGTCTACGCGCTCAATCACACGGCGCATACGCTGTTGTCGTCGCTGAAAGTCTGGGGCGCGCTCGACATGGCGCGCGTGGCGCCCGTCGACGCCATGGACGTGCAGGGCGACGGGGAGCAGGGCGGCCATCTCGGGTTCGACGCGTTCGGCGCCCATGCGGGCTCGCTCGCGTGGATCGTCGAGGACAGCAACTTGAACCAGGCGCTCGACGCGGCGCTGCGCTTCGCCCAGAACGTCGAGACCGTCACGGGACGCGCCTGCCGCATCGTGAGCAGCGCGGACGACGTCGAGGTCGAGCTGGAAGACGGCAAGGTGCTTGCGGCCCAGCTGCTGGTCGGCGCCGACGGGCGCGATTCATGGGTGCGCGGGCAGTGCGACATCGGCATCGATTACCGCTCGTACCACCAGCGCGCCATCGTGGCGAATTTTTCGTGCGAAAAGCCCCATCACAACGTGGCCTATCAATGGTTCACATGCAAGGAAGGGATCGTCGCACTGCTGCCGCTGCCGGGCAATAAAGTATCGCTCGTGTGGTCCGCGCCGGACACGCTGGCCGACACCATCATGGACGAATCGCTGGGCGAGCTGGCGATCCGCCTGGGCGAGTATTCGGAGAACAAGCTGGGCCTGCTGAAGCCGCTGCAGCCGGAAGACGTCAAGGCGATTCCGCTGGCGCTCGTGCGCCCGCACGCGATCACGGCGCCGCGCGTGGCGCTCATCGGCGACGCCGCCCACGCCGTGCATCCGCTGGCCGGGCACGGCATGAACCTGGGCTTCGGCGACATCAATGCGCTGCTCGACACCCTCGCCGCGCGCGACGCCCACCAGGGTCTCGGCGACGAGCGCGTGCTGGCACGCTATGCCCGCGCGCGCAAGGAAGACGTGTTGCTGATGCAACTCGCCACGGATGGCCTGGAGCGCCTGTTCGGCGCAAATCTGGAGCCCGTGCGCGTCGTTCGCAATTTAGGATTAAACTTGCTGGATAAGTTGCCTCTGGTCAAGCGACGGCTGATCGCCCACGCGATGGGCAGGTAACGTGGCACATCTTTAAGGAATTCATTCATGGGTAAAACGAAGCTCGCCGTCCTGCTGGCGACCGGCCTGATCACGTCGTGCGTCGGCGCGCAGAATTCGGTCGAGGCGAACATCAAGAAGGTGATCGAGCCGCGCCTGGGCGGCGCCAAGATCGAATCGATCAAGGAAACGCCGTACGCCGGCCTGTACGAACTTCGCGTCGCCGGCGACATCCTGTACACGGACAAGAAAGGCGAATACCTGATCATCGGCCACGTCTACGATGCCAAGACGACGCGCGACCTGACCCGCGAGCGCATCGACGACATCAACAAGATCAAGTTCTCCGAGCTGCCGCTGAACGACGCCATCAAGCAGGTCAAGGGCGACGGCAAGCGCGTGATCGCCGTGTTCGAGGACCCGAACTGCGGCTACTGCAAGCGCCTGCGCCAGACGACGCTGAAGAACATGGACAACGTGACGATCTACACGTTCATGTACAACATCCTGTCGCCGGACTCGTTCGAGAAGTCGAAGAACATCTGGTGCGCGTCCGACCGCGCCAAGGCCTGGGATGACTGGATGATCAACAACAAGCCGGCACCGGCCGCGCCGGCGAGCTGCGAGTCGCCGAACGAGAAGGTGCTGGCGCTGGGCCAGAAGCTGCACATCACCGGCACGCCGGCGATCTTCTTCTCGGACGGCAGCCGGATTCCGGGCGCCGTCGACCAGAAGACGCTCGAGGCCAAACTGGCCGCCCTCAAGCAGTAAATACAAAGCCCGGCCCCGCCGGGTTTTTTACGCCGTCACACAACAAACCAGAACAAGGGAGAAGACATGCTCACACTGAACATCAACGGGCGCGACGTCCAGGTCGACGCCGATCCCTCCACGCCCATCCTGTGGACGCTGCGTGACAACCTGAACATGACCGGCACCAAGTTCGGTTGCGGTGCCGCCCTGTGCGGCGCCTGCACCGTGCACCTGGACGGCCAGGCGATCCGTTCCTGCGTCACGCCGATCTCCGCCGCCGCGGGCCACAAGATCACGACCATCGAAGCGATGGAAACCGACAAGGTCGGCAAGGCCGTGCAGGACGCCTGGGTCAAGCACGACGTCCCGCAGTGCGGCTATTGCCAGAGCGGCCAGGTGATGAGCGCGACGGCCCTGCTGCGCGTGAACAAGAAGCCGACCGACACCGACATCGACAACGCCATGAGCGGCAACATCTGCCGTTGCGGTACCTATCAACGCATCCGCGCGGCCATCAAGGATGCCGCCAAGACCCTGGCATAAGGAGGCGCGCATGTTATTCGACTCGATGAAGAACGTGGCCCCCGCCGGAGTTTCCCGCCGTGGCTTCCTGAAAGCCGGCGCAGCCGCCACCGGCGGTCTCGTACTCGGCTTCGTGCTGCCGGCCGGCGGCCGCTTCGCCCGCGCCGCCGACGCCGCCAAGCCGACGGTCTACGCCCCGAATGCCTTCCTGCGCGTGGCGCCGGACAACACGGTGACCGTGATCGTCAACCGCCTCGAGTTCGGCCAGGGCGTGCACACGGCACTGCCGATGGTGATCGCGGACGAACTCGATGCCGACTGGAGCCAGGTGCGTGCCGAGCTGGCGCCGGCCGCCGACGTCTACAAGGATCCGGCTTTCGGCATCCAGATCACGGGCGGCTCTGGCACGATCGCCCACTCGTTCACGCAATACCGCGAAGTGGGCGCTCGCGCCCGCGCGATGCTGGTCGCCGCCGCCGCGCAGCAGTGGAAGGTGGAGCCGTCCCAGTGCCGCACGGCGAAAGGCGTCGTCTACGGCCCGGCGGGCAAGAAGGCGACCTATGGCTCGCTGGCCGAAGCGGCCATGGCCCAGCCGGTGCCGCAGACCGTGGCTCTGAAGGACCAGAAGGCGTTCCGCTACATCGGCAAGCCGATGCCGCGCCTGGACGCCCGCGCCAAGTCGACGGGCCGCCAACAGTTCGGCCTGGACGTCAAGCCGGCCGGCACCAAGGTTGCCGTGGTCGCGCACCCGCCCGTGTTCGGCGCAAAGGTGGCGAAGTTCGACGCGTCCAAGGCCAAGGCCGTGCGCGGCGTGATCGCCGTGCTGGAGATCCCGGTGGACCGGGGCGGCCGCGGCGTGGCCGTCGTCGCCGACGGCTATTGGCCCGCCAAGCAGGCACGCGACCTGCTCGCCATCGAATGGGACACGAGCGCCGTCGAAAAAGTCGACAGCGGCAAGCAGCTGGCGCAGTTCGCGGAACTGGCGAAGACGCCGGGCGCCGTCGCACGCAAGGCCGACACCTCGAAGCTGGCGAGCGCGAACAAGAAAATCTCGGCCGTCTACGAATTCCCGTACCTGGCGCATGCGCCGATGGAACCGATCAACTGCACGGTCGACCTGAAGGATGACGCCTGCACGCTGTGGGTCGGCTCGCAATTCCAGACCGTCGACCAGGCGGCGGCCGCCGCAACGGCCGGCCTGAAGCCCGAGCAGGTCACCTTGAACACGATGATGGCGGGCGGCGGCTTCGGCCGGCGCGCGGTGCCCACGTCGGACTTCATCGTGGAAGCCGTCAACATCGCCAAGGCCTATAAAGCCGCGGGCCACGCGGGTCCCGTGAAACTGATCTGGAGCCGCGAGGACGACATCCGCGGCGGCTACTACCGTCCGTCGCACATCCACCGCGCCGACATCGGCCTGGACGCCGGCGGCAACATCGTCGCGTGGGACCACGCGATCGTCGGCCAGTCGATCATCAGCGGCACCCCGTTCGAACCGATGATGGTCAAGAACGGCGTCGACGCCACGATGGTCGAAGGCATGGGCGAGCCGTACGACGTGCCGCTGAACCTGACGGCGCATGCGGTGAAAGCCAACGTGCCCGTGCTGTGGTGGCGTTCCGTCGGCTCCACGCACACGGCGTTCGTGATGGAGACGCTGATCGACGAGGCGGCCCATGCGGCCGGCCAGGACCCGGTCGCGTACCGCAAGAAGCTGATCGACGCGAAGCATGCGCGCCATCACGCGGCGCTGGACCTGGCCGTGGCGAAATCCGGCTACGGCAAGAAGACGCTGCCGAAAGGCCGCGCGTATGGTGTCGCGCTGCACGAGTCGTTCAACACGGTCGTCGCCTACGTGGTCGAAGCGTCCATCGTCGAGGGCAGCCCGAAGGTGCACAAGGTCACGGCCGCCGTGCATTGCAACCTGCCCGTCAACCCGATGTCCATCGAAGCGCAGGTGCAGGGCGCGGCGCTGATGGGCCTCGGCACCACGTTGCCGGGCGCGCGCATCACCCTGAAGGATGGCGTCGTCGAGCAGCAGAACTTCGGCGACTACACGGTGGCGCGCATGAACGACATGCCGCAGGTCGACGTGTTCATCGTCCCGTCGCAGGATCCGCCGACCGGCATGGGCGAACCGGGCCTGCCGCCGCTGGCACCCGCACTCGCCAATGCCGTGTTCAAGCTGACCGGCAAACGCCTGCGCAAGCTGCCGTTCGACCTGGCGGCGGCGTGACCGTGGCCCCGGTAGGCATCCTGTTGGCCGCCGGCCGGGGGCGCCGCTTCGATCCGGCCGGGCTGCGCAACAAGCTGCTGCAGCCGCTGGCGGGAGAACCCGTCGTCGTGGCCAGCGCGCGCAAGCTGCTGGCCGCCGTGCCGCGCGTCGTCGCCGTCGTGCCGCCGCTTGACGCCGGCGTCGGCGAGCGGCTGGCCGCGCTCGGGTGCGACGTGACCGTGTGCCAGGATGCCGACAGCGGCATGGCGGCCTCGCTCACGCACGCCATCCGCCATTCGCTGGCCGCTGCGCCGGTGCCGCGGGCCTGGCTCGTGGCGCTGGGCGACATGCCCTATGTGGATGCGGCCACGCTGCGCCGCCTCGCCGATGCGCTGGCGGCCGGCGCGGGCATCGCGGCGCCCGTCTTGGATGGGAGCCGCGGCAATCCGGTCGGTTTCGGCGCCGTCCATCTCGACGCATTGCTGGCGTTGCGTGGCGACGAGGGCGCGCGGCGCTTGTTGCGCACGTTTCCCGTGACCGAGGTGCCGGTCGACGACCCGGGGATCTTCCGCGACATCGACCTGCCCGGCGACCTTACCGGTACGTAACGCTACCGTGTGAACACCCTCTTTTCTGAAAAATGCGATTACACTACGGCGCATTGGAGAGAGATTGTTCACGTCATATGAAAAAAGCACCCCAGAAGCAGCCGCCGGCCATCCACTACACCATCGTCCCGAAGGACCTGGCCGGGCACCTGTTCAACGTCACCGTCACCGTGGCGGACCCGCATCCGGACGGGCAGGTGTTCACGTTGCCGGCCTGGATCCCGGGCAGCTACATGATCCGCGAGTTCGCCCGCAACATCGTGCGCATCCGCGCCGAAGCCGGGGGCAGCGCCGTCCGCCTGACCAAGTTGGACAAGCACTCGTGGCAGGCCGCACCCGTCGCCGGCCCGCTGACGCTGCACTATGAAGTCTATGCGTGGGACCTGTCGGTGCGCGCCGCCCACCTGGACCAGACCCATGGCTTCTTCAACGGCACGAGCGTGTTCCTGCGCGTCGTGGGCCAGGAGACGCGGCCGCACCAGGTCGACATCCAGCGCCCCGCCGACCCGGCCGCCCGCACCTGGCGCGTGGCCACGGCGCTGCCGGAAGCGGGCGCCAAGCGCTACGGCTTCGGCACCTATGTCGCGGGCGACTACGATGAACTGATCGACCACCCCGTCGAAATGGGCGATTTCGCGCTAGGCGGCTTTACGGCGCACGGCGTGCGCCACGACATCGTCATCACGGGGCGCGTGCCGAACCTGGACATGGCGCGCCTGGAAAAAGACCTGAAAGCGATCTGCGAAACCCAGATCGCGTTCTTCGAGCCGAAGACGAAAAAGGCGCCGATGGACCGCTACGTGTTCCTGACGATGGTCGTCGGCGACGGCTACGGCGGCCTGGAACACCGCGCGTCGACGGCGCTGATCTGCTCGCGCACCGACCTGCCGTCGACGGCCGCGCCGAAGACGGCCGAGCCGAACGAGGGCTACATCAAGTTCCTGGGCCTGTGCAGCCACGAGTACTTCCACACCTGGAACGTCAAGCGCATCAAGCCGGCCGTGTTCGCGCCGTACGACCTGCAGGTCGAGAACTACACGCCCCTGCTGTGGCTGTTCGAGGGCTTCACGAGCTATTACGACGACCTGATGCTCGTGCGCAGCGGGATCATCAGCGAGGCCACGTACTTCAAGCTGCTCGGCAAGACCGTCGGCAGCGTCCTGCGCGGCACTGGCCGCACGAAGCAGAGCATCGCCGATTCCAGCTTCGACGCGTGGAGCAAGTACTACCGCCAGGACGAGAACGCGCCGAACGCCATCATCAGCTATTACACCAAGGGTTCGCTGGTCGGCCTCGCGTTCGACCTGACGATCCGCGCGAAGACGGAGGGCGCGAAGTCGCTGGACGACATCATGCTCGCGCTGTGGGACCGCTACGGCCGCGATTTCTACAAGGGCGGTGCACGCGGCGTGACGGAGCAGGACGTCGAAAGCCTGTTCGACGAGGCGAGCGGCGTGCGGTTGAAGACCATCTTCGACCGCTACATCCGCGGCACGGAAGACATCCCGCTGGCCAAGCTGTATGCGCCGTTCAGCGTGAAGGTGACGGAAGAGCGCAAGAACGCCAAGCCGTCGCTGGACGCCGGTGTCGGCCGCGACGCCGCCGGCGTCAAGCTGACGCAGGTGCACGAGGGTGGCGCGGCGCACCAGGCGGGCCTGTCGGCCGGCGACATCCTGATCGCCGTCGACCACCTGCGCGTGAACGGCAACCCGTCCAACCTGGACCAGCTGTTCGCGCGCTACCGCGTGGGCGACACGGTGACCGTGCACGTGTTCCGCCGCGACGAGCTCATGGCATTCGACGTCACCCTGCAGGGTGACCGCGTGCCGTGCGTGCAGATCTCGGTGGCGCCGGGCACGCGCACGGGGCCGGCCGTGAAGCGGCCGAGCGCGAGCTGAACCCCCGTTTTACTCCGACGCCTGCGGCCCTGCCAGGCTGCGCAGCTGGTATCGCTCGCTGTCCGCAAACAAGAAGGTTTCCGAGAACGTGAGCCTGCCCGCCGCCTGCGCCAGTTGTTGCGGGGGCGGCAGCGGCGCGCTGCGCCGCACGGACGCGAGCGCGATCTCGGAGGCATCCGGATCGCGCGACCGCTGCACGGCCACGTCGGCCAGTTGGCCCTCGCGGTCGACCGTGATCTCGACAACGACGATGGCCGGCAGCATGGGCGGCAAAGTGCCCGTGTAGGCGCGTTCGCGATTGTGATCGGCCACGTGGCGGGCGACCTGGGTTTTGTAGTCGTCCAGGCCCGCGGGAGACGGGGCCGAGGGCGAGGGGACGGTGGTGGGATGGAAGAGGCGCGGGTTGGCGCCCTCGTCGGCAGGCGGGACGGTACTGGCCTCCGTCCTGATGCCCGAGCATCCGCTCAGGCCAGCAATAATCGAGATCGAAACGAGACTCGCGCGGACGATCGCCTTCATGTCGGACACCTCCCGAAAGCCGCCGCTCCTGTGACCGCGGCGTCCGGGACGTCCAGCTTCAGTCGAACAGGCGGCGCAATTCCGTGCCGGGATCGGGCGCGCGCATGAACGCTTCGCCCACGAGGAAGGCATGCACGTCGGCGTCGCGCATGCGCTTGACGTCGGCGGGCGCCAGGATCGCGGACTCGGTGACCACGAGGCGCTCCGCCGGAATGCGCGGCAGCAGGCCGATGGTCGTGTCGAGCGTGACCTCGAAGGTGCGCAGGTTGCGGTTGTTGATGCCCAGCAGGCGCGTCTTGAGCTTCAGGGCCGCATCCAGTTCGTCGCCGTCATGAACTTCGACCAGCACGTCCATGCCGAGTTCCTGGGCACATGCCTCGAGTTCTGCCATCAAACCATGATCCAGCGCAGCGACGATCAGCAAAATCGCGTCCGCACCCATCGCGCGGGCTTCGAACACCTGGTACGGGTCGATGATGAAATCCTTGCGGATCACGGGCAGGTCGCACGCAGCGCGCGTCTGCTTCAGGTATTCGGGCGAGCCCTGGAAGAATTGCACGTCGGTCAGGACGGACAGGCACGATGCGCCGCCCGCCGCATAGCTGCGGGCGATGTCGGCCGGGCGGAAGTCGGCGCGGATCACGCCTTTCGACGGCGACGCCTTTTTCACTTCCGCGATCACGCCGGCACGGCCCGCGCCGATGGTACGGCGCAGGCTCGCTTCGAAGCCGCGCAGGTCGGCGCGCAGGGCGGCATCGCTTTCCACGTCGCGGCGCAGGCTGTTGAAATCGCGCTGTTGCTTCGCGGCGGCGATTTCGGTGGCTTTGACGTCGAGGATCTTGTTCAGGATATCGGACATGGTGGACCTTCAGTGTTGTTTCGCCAGCGCCAGCTTGACGCCGAGCCAGACGAACAGGCCGCCCGTGGCGCGGTTGAGCCATAGCGTGACGGCGGGATTCGGTTTCAGACGTGCGCGTGCCTGCGCGGTGAACAGCGCCAGCGCGTGGCACCACAACATGCCGTTGATGTTGAAGATGGCGCCGAGGACCAGGAAGGCGAGCGCCTTGTGCGGCGCGTTCGCATCGATGAATTGCGGGACGAAGGCGAGGAAGAACAGCGCCACCTTCGGATTCAGCACGTTCGTCAGGATGCCTTGCGCGTAGATGCGGCGCAGGGGCAGCGGGGCGATGGCCAGCGGCTTCTTGACGCCGTCGCCGCCGCCGTTGCCGCCGCCGTTGCCGCGCTTACTGAGCAGCATGCCGACAGCGAGGTACAGGATGTACGCGGCGCCCGCCAGCTTGACGACCGTGAACGCGGCGGCCGACGTGGCCAGGATCGCCGACAGGCCGAGGGCCGCGGCGACGATGTGCACGAACGTGCCCGTGCCGATGCCCAGGGCCGCCGCGCTGCCGGCGCGCCAGCCCTGCGTCGCGCTGCGCGTCATGATCAATAGCGAGTCCGGGCCCGGCATGATGTTCAGCAGCAGGCCGGACACGACGAACAGGGCGAGGTCGTGGATGCCGAACATGTCAGTTCACCGTCGCCAGCTGGCGCGTGACGCTCACGAACTGGTCGAGCTTCGCCAGCGCCGCGCCCGATGCGATGGCGGCGCGCGCGCGCTGCAGGCCGTCCTCGATGGACGCCGCCACGCCGGCCGCGTACAGCGCCGTGCCCGCGTTCAGCGCGACGATGTCGTGCGCCGGACCCGGTTCGCCGCGCAGCGCTTCCATGATGCGCGCCTTCGATTCGGCCGCGTCAGCCACCTTGAGGTTGCGGCTGGCGATCATCGCGAGACCGTAGTCTTCCGGGTGGATCTCGTATTCGCGGATCTCGCCACCCACCAGTTCACCGACCATCGTGCCCGCGCCGAGCGAGACTTCGTCCATGTTGTCGCGGCCCCAGACGACGAGCGCATGCTGGGCGCCGAGACGCTGCAGCACGCGCACCTGGATGCCGACGAGGTCCGGGTGGAACACGCCCATCAGGATGTTCGGCGCGCCGGCCGGATTCGTCAGCGGGCCGAGGATGTTGAAGATGCTGCGCACGCCCAGCTCGCGGCGCACGGCGGCCACGTTCTTCATGGCGGCGTGGTGGTTCGGCGCGAACATGAAGCCGATGCCCGTCTGCGCGATCGACTGGGCGATCTGCTCGGGTTTCAGGTCGATGTGCGCGCCCAGCGATTCGATGACGTCCGCGCTGCCGGACGACGACGACACGCTGCGTCCGCCATGCTTGGCGAGGCGCGCGCCGGCGGCGGCGGCCACGAACATCGACGCGGTCGAGATATTGAAAGTGTGCGCACCGTCGCCGCCGGTGCCGACGATGTCGACGAGGTGCGTCGTGTCGGCCATCGGGACCTTGGTGGAGAATTCGCGCATCACTTGCGCGGCGGCGGTGATTTCGCCGATGGTTTCCTTCTTCACGCGCAGGCCCATCGTCAGGGCGGCGACCATCGTCGGCGAGATTTCGCCGGACATGATCTGGCGGAAGAGATGCAGCATCTCGTCGTGGAAGATTTCGCGGTGTTCGATGCAGCGGAGGAGGGCTTCTTGAGGGGTGATCATGGCAGGTCCAGTTCTTGGAATTCAATTTGGCCACGCGGCCTTCGAACCGTCATTCCCGCGGAAGCGGGAATCCATAGACAGTCTGCATCGTCGCGAACTTGAGAGGACGCAGACTTCGGAGCTTCAGTATGGGTTCCCGCGTTCGCGGGAACGACGCGGCTCTTGCTTACGCGGTGCGCTCGAGGAAGTTCTTCAGCATCGCATGCCCATGCTCCGACAGGATCGACTCGGGATGGAACTGCACCCCCTCGATGTCGAATTCCTTGTGGCGCACGCCCATGATTTCGCCGTCGTCCGTCCACGCCGTCACTTCCAGGCACGCCGGCAGCGACGCGCGTTCGATCGCCAGCGAGTGGTAGCGGATCACCGTGAAGGGGCTCGGCAGGCCCTTGAACACGCCTTCGCCGATGTGCGCGATCTTCGACGTCTTGCCGTGCATGACCTGCTTGGCGCGGATGATGTTGCCGCCGAACGCTTCGCCGATGGCCTGGTGGCCCAGGCACACGCCGAGGATCGGCTTCTTGCCTTTGAATTCGCGCAGCACGTCCACCGACACGCCGGCATCCTTCGGCGACTTCGGGCCCGGCGAGATGCAGATGCGGTCCGGGTCCAGGGCCGCGATCTCTTCCAGGGTGATCTCGTCGTTGCGCACGGTGCGCACTTCCTCGCCCAGCTCACCGAAGTACTGCACGATGTTGTAGGTGAACGAGTCGTAGTTGTCGATCATGAGCAGCATGTCAGATCTCCCCATCCAGTCCGTCTTGCACTTGCTCGGCCGCGCGCAGCACGGCGCGGGCCTTGTGTTCCGTTTCCAGCCATTCCATCTCGGGGATGGAATCCGCGACGATGCCCGCCGACGCCTGCACGTACAGGTTGCCGTCCTTGATCACGCCCGTGCGGATCGCGATCGCCACGTCCATCTCGCCGCCGAAGGAGAGATAACCGCAGGCGCCGCCGTAGATGCCGCGCATCACGGGTTCGAGTTCGTCGATGATTTCCATCGCGCGCACTTTCGGCGCGCCCGTCAGGGTGCCGGCCGGGAAGGTGGCGCGCAGCACGTCCAGGTTCGACATGCCGTCCTTGAGCGTCCCCTCCACGTTGGAGACGATGTGCTGCACGTGCGAGTACTTCTCGATGACCATCTGGTCCGTGACTTTCACGCTGCCGGTCGTGGCGATGCGGCCGATGTCGTTGCGCGCCAGGTCGATCAGCATCACGTGTTCCGCCACTTCCTTCGGATCGTTCAGCAGTTCGTGCGCCAGTTCGGCGTCGCGTTCCGGCGTCGAACCGCGCGGGCGGGTGCCGGCGATCGGGCGCAGCGTCACCTTGCGGCCGCCGTCGGCGTCCTTCTCGTTGCGCACCAGGATCTCGGGCGACGAACCCACGATCTGCATGTCGCCGAAGTTGTAGTAGTACATGTACGGCGACGGGTTCAGCGAGCGCAGCGAACGGTACAGCGACAGCGGCGAATCCACGTACGGCTTGCGGATGCGCTGGCCGATCTGCACCTGCATCAAATCGCCCGCCATCACGTATTCCTTCGCGACGGCGACGGCCTTCAGGTAGTCTTCCTTGCTGAAGTCGCGCACGGCCTCGGTGCGGACGGAGCTCGACGTCACCGGTGCGTCCACGCTCCGGCGCAGCATCACGCGCAAGTCCTTCAGGCGCTGGCGGGCCTTGTTGTAGGCCTCCGGCTGGGACGGATCGGCATACACGATCAGGTACAGCTTGCCCGACAGGTTGTCGATCACCGCCAGCTCTTCCGTCACCATCAGCTGGATTTCCGGCAGGTCGAGTTCGTCGCGCGGTGCCGTGTGCGCCAGCTTCTTCTCGATGTGGCGCACGGTGTCGTAGCCGAAGTAGCCGGCGAGGCCGCCGCAGAAGCGGGGCAGGCCCGGGCGCAGCGCGACCTTGAAGCGGGATTGATAGGCCTCGATGAAGTCGAGCGGATTGCCTTCGTGCGTCTCGATGACTTCCCCGTTCTTCTCGACCGTCGTGACGTTGCCGCGCGTGCGCAGCAGCGTCTTCGCCGGCAGGCCGATGAAGGAGTAGCGGCCGAAGCGCTCGCCGCCGACCACGGACTCGAGCAGGAACGTGTTCTTGCCGGCGTCCTGGCTCTGGGCCAGCTTCAGGTACAGCGTGAGCGGGGTTTCGAGATCGGCAAATGCTTCCGCGATCAGGGGGATACGGTTATAGCCTTGCGTGGCGAGCGATTTGAATTCGAGTTCGGTCATGCTTTTCTCCGGGCCGCCCGCAGGGAAGGGGAACGGGCGGCGATTTCTTCAAAAAACCTGCCGGTATTGAATGTGCACAGGGCGTGCACCGGCAGCAATCAGCTTGGGTCAGATGGACCAGGATTGCCAGCGTCGCCACAGCCAGGCCTCATGGGCACCGGTTGGGTTGACGATGTGTTTTTTGGCGAAAAACATGGAGTAGATGGTTTAGGAGTTGGCTTTGTTATGAGCGCTGATCAGTTCAGCAGCTTCAAGTAGCGAACCAACTATACCATCGGAATTAATACTTTGCACAGGTTTTCCGTGGTTGTACCCATACGGGACCGACAACACGAAGCACCCGGCCGCGCGCGCGGCTTCCGCGTCGTTGCTGGAATCGCCGATCGCGACCACGCGCGCCGGCTCCACGTCGAAGTCGCGGCAGACCTGCAGCAGCGGCATCGGGTCCGGCTTCTTGCGCGGGAACGAGTCGCCGCCGTAGACCAGTTCGAAGTAGGGCGTCAGGCCCTTCTTCGCCAGCAGAGGTAACGTGAAAGCAAGAGGTTTGTTGGTCACGCACGCGAGGCGCAGGCCCAGGTCCTTCAGGGCCTGCAAGCCTTCGATCACGTGCGGGTACAACGTCGCGCGTTCGCCGTTGATGGCGAGGTAGTGACGCTGGTACGCGGCCATCGCGTCGTCGAACACGGCGTCGATGCGATCGGTGTCGAAGTCGCGGGCCAGCACGTCGCGGATCAGCTTCTCCGATCCCTTGCCGACCATCGGTTCGATGACCTGCTGGGTGATCGGCGCCAGGCCGAATTCCGCGCGCATGCCGTTCAACGCGAGCTCGAAATCCGGCACGGTGTGCAGCATCGTGCCGTCCAGGTCGATGATGGCGGCCCGGATCGCCGCAGCGCCGCTCTTCATTACGCGGCCTTTTTCGCGACGGTGGCCAGCTCGGCGCGCATCGCGTCGATGACGGCCCTGTAGTCCGGCTTGCCGAAGATGGCGGAACCGGCCACGAACGTGTCGGCGCCGGCTGCGGCGGCAGCGGCGATGTTGTCGGCCTTGATGCCGCCGTCGACCTCCAGCATGATGTCGCGGCCCGACTCATCGATCATGCGGCGTGCGAGCGCGATCTTCTTCAGCGCTTCCGGGATGAACGACTGGCCGCCGAAGCCCGGGTTGACGGACATGATGAGGATCATGTCGATCTTGTCCATCACGTGTTCCAGGTAGTGCAGCGGCGTGCCCGGGTTGAACACGAGGCCGGCCTTGCAGCCGTTGTCGCGGATGAGCTGCAGGGTACGGTCGATGTGTTCCGACGCTTCCGGGTGGAAGGTGATGATGTCGGCACCCGCCTTGGCGAAATCGGGAATGATGCGGTCGACCGGCTTGACCATCAGGTGGACGTCGATCGGCACCTGCACGTGCGGACGGATGGCCTGGCACACCAGCGGGCCGATGGTCAGGTTCGGGACATAATGGTTGTCCATCACGTCGAAGTGGATGATGTCGGCGCCGGCGGCGACGACGTTGCGCACTTCCTCGCCCAGGCGGGCGAAGTCGGCGGACAGGATGCTGGGAGCGATGCGGTAGGTCATGATGGGCCGGGGGTTGCTTTAGACAAAGCCAGCATTGTACGCCGACGCCGTGCTTCCGGCCGACGTTGTATCATGTGGACCACGCGCTCTTTTGCCATTTCAACAAGGAACACTAATGCCCGCCTACGATTTCGAGATCACCGTCAGGACCCAATACCTGCCGGAGCAATCCCACCCGGAACGGACGCAGCACGTGTTCACCTACACCATCACGATCAAGAATACGGGCACCGTCGCGGCCCAGCTGATCTCGCGCCACTGGGTGATCACGGACGCCAACAACCAGGTGCAGGAAGTGCGGGGCCTGGGCGTCGTCGGCCACCAGCCGCTGCTGCAGCCGGGCGAGCAGTTCGAATACACGAGCGGCACCCAGATGGAAACGCCGCAGGGTTCGATGGTCGGCGAGTATTTCTTCGTCGCGGAGGACGGGCACCGCTTCGAGGTCAAGATCCCGGAATTCGTGCTGTCGCTGCCGCACGCATTGCATTAATCGGTTTTGTCGTGGTTCCTCTGCTCGGGCTTACGCCCCGAGAACATCGTCCACCAGACGATGAACACCAGCAGGAACAAGGCCACGCCGGCCTCCAACATCAGTATCCACATCGCGCACCCCTATGTTTTCGACACGCCGCAGTGTACCCGCTTTATTGACCCTCGTCGCCTTGCTGGCGGCCTGTACGACGACCCCGCCGCCGCAGCCGCAGCCGCCGGTCAAGCTGCCGCCGCCGGTCGGTCCCGTGACCGTGCCGCCGACCCAGCCGCCGGCGCAGCCGCAACAACCGCCGCCGCCCGCGCCCCTGTTCACGCCCGTGACGTTCGACGCGCTCCCGGGCTGGCAGCAGGACGACCTGCGCCAAGCCTGGCCCGCATTCCAGGCGTCGTGCCGCGCGCTGGGCGCGAAGCCGGACTGGAAGGCGCCCTGCGCGGCCGGCAAACTGGTCGACGCGCAGGATGGCACGGCCATCCGCCAGTTCTTCGAGACGTATTTCGTGCCGAACCTCGTGCGCGCGCCCGACGGGGCCGACGCGGGCCTGATCACGGGCTACTACGAACCGATGCTGCGCGGCGCCCGCACGCGCGGCGGCGCGTACCAGACGCCTCTCTATAAAGTGCCGGACGACCTGATCACCGTGGACCTGGCGAGCGTCTACCCGAGCCTGAAGGGCATGCGGCTGCGCGGACGCCTCGTCGGCAAGACCGTCGTCCCGTACGCGACGCGCGCCGACATCGAACGCGCGCGCCTCCCGGGCAAGGAACTGGTGTGGGTCGACGACCCGGTGGAAGCGTTCTTCCTCGAGGTGCAGGGCTCCGGCCGCGTGCAGCTGGACGACGGCGACACCGTGCGCATCGCCTACGCCGACCAGAACGGCCATCCCTATAAAGCGATCGGCCGCTGGCTGATCGACCAGGGAGAACTCGCGCCCGGCGAGGCGACGGCGCAGGGCATCAAGGCGTGGATCGCCGCCCATCCGGAGCGGCGCCAGGAACTCCTCAACGTCAATCCGAGCTACGTCTTCTTCCGCGAAGAGCGCCTGCCCGATCCGAACGTGGGGCCGAAAGGCGCCCTGGGCGTGCCGCTGACGCCCACGCGCTCCGTCGCCGTCGACCCGGCCTTCATCCCGCTCGGCGCGCCGCTGTTCCTGTCGACGACGGAGCCGGCGGGCGACGTGCCGCTGCAGCGCCTCGTCATGGCGCAGGACACGGGCGGCGCCATCAAGGGCGCCGTGCGCGCGGATTTCTTTTTCGGTTTCGGCGGGCAGGCGGCCGACAACGCGGGCCGCATGAAGCAGCGCGGCCAGATCTGGGCGCTGCTGCCACGGCCGACTCAGTGACGGATCCTGTGGAGACGGGTGCCGAATAGCGTCGTCACGGTCAGCAGAAGGGCACCCGCCGCCACGACCGTGAGGCCGCCGCGCACGCCGAGCCGCTCGGCCAGGGCGCCGGCACCGGCCGCGCCGACCGGGGCCACGGCCACCGTCATGAAGCGCATCGTCGACGTCATCCGGCCCAGCAGCGCATCGGGCGTGACGCGCTGGCGCAGCGCCAGATACGGCAGGAAGAACAAGGTGCCGCCGCAGTCGAGGCAGAACACGACGGCGGCGTAGGCGGCCGCGGTGGCGGCGCGGCTGCCCAGCAGGTCGCGCGGGATCGTCGGCATCAGCATGAAGCCGAGGCACGAGATGCACAGGCCCGTGGCGATGGCGCCGCCGGAGCCGAAACGGCGCGTCAGCGGTTTCAGCATCAGGGAGCTGAGCAGCACGCCGGCGCCGCCCAGCATCTGCGAGGTGCCCATCAGCCCCGGCGACATCCCCAGCACGCGCGTGGCGAACAGCACGTACAGCGCCGTGTAGCCATAGAACAGCAGGTGCCAGCAGGCGGAGGTCCACGCCAGTAGCCGCAGCACCGGCTGGCTCCACACGAATTTCAATCCTTCGGCCACGTCGCGCAGCACGTGGGATTGCGGCGGCTGCGGTTGCGGCTCGCGCGTGCGGATCCGGCGCAGGTTCCACAGCGAGACGGAAAAGCCGGCGACATTGCACAGGATCGCGACGGGCGCCCCGAGCGCCTGCACGAGCAGGCCCGCGATGCCGGGGCCGAGCAGGCGCGAGGCGGATTCCGTCGCCCCCATTTTCGATTGCGCATCGATGAGACCATCGCGGCCCACGAGGAACGTCAGGAAGATTTGCTCCGCGCTGCCGCCCACGACGAATCCGGTCCCCAGCATGAACTGCACGGCATACAGCCAGTGCACGCTGAGCCACCCCTGCCACCACGCGAACGGCACGCTGGCGAGGCTCAGCGCGACCATCGCATCGCTGGCCAGCATGACGGGCAGGCGCCGGCTGCGGTCGAGCAGGACGCCCGTCGGCAGCGAGAACAGCAGGAACGGCAGGGAGCCGACGGCGGCCAGGGTGCCCATCTGCGCCGGTGTCGCGTGCAGCAGGAGGGCCGCGCAGATGGGGAGGGCCAGCAGTGTGATCTGGGCGCCGAAGTTGGTCAGCGCGCTGCTGAACCAGAACCGGCGAAAGTCGGCGTTGCCCAGCTGGCGGTCGGTGGCAAGGCTGCGGAGGAGGGCGATGGGGGACACGTTACGATGATAGCAAACGCGTGATTGCCGTATACGTCACATCCGTCGTTCAGGCGCTACAATCTGGGCTCATCTTATTAAGGGGTGTCCCATGGAATATGCTGACCTGCTGATCGAACACCACGACAAGGTGGTCGTGATCCGCCTGAACCGTCCGAAGGCGATGAACGCCCTCAACGACAACATGATGAACGAGCTGGGCGACGCGTTGTACAAGTTCGACGCCGACCCGGCCGTCAACGTCATCATCCTGACCGGCAGCGACAAGGTGTTCGCCGCGGGCGCCGACATCGCCGCGATGGCCGATTACACATATGCCGACACCTACCCGGGCAACTACATCGGCCGCAACTGGGAGCACATCCTCAATGTGCGCAAGCCGGTGATCGGCGTCGTTTCCGGCTATGCGCTGGGCGGCGGCTGCGAACTGGCGATGATGTGCGACTTCCTGATCGCGTCCGACACCGCCAAGTTCGGCCAGCCCGAGATCAAGGTCGGCGTGACGCCGGGCGCCGGCGGCACGCAGCGCCTGCCGCGCGCGATCGGCAAGTCGAAGGCGATGGACATGCTGCTGACCGCGCGCATGATCGACGCGGCGGAAGCGGAGCGCACGGGCCTCGTGTCGCGCGTCGTGCCGCACGATCTCGTGATGACCGTGGCGCTGGAAGTGGCGGAGACGATCGCCGCGATGCCCGTGTCGGTGGCCATGCAGATCAAGGATGCGATCAACCGCGCGTTCGAGACGACGCTGACCGAAGGCGTGCGCTACGAGCGCCGCTTCTTCCATGCCGGGTTCGGTACGCCGGCCCAGAAGGAGGGGATGGCTGCGTTCCTGGAGAAGCGCAAGCCGAATTTCGAGGGTATGTAATTTCCAACAGCCCTTGCACGGACGCGGGCGGGTTTGCTATAGTTCGCGTCCTGCTTATGCAGCGCACGAAATCGAAGGAATTCAGTGTGTTGCAGAAACAGCGAGGGGTTGACGAGTTAAGCGAAACACTGCATAATCTCACTTCTCTGCTGCTGACGAACAAAACGATTCGCAAACGCAGCAAGGCAGTACCGAACACAGTTCTTTAACAATAAACAGTCGATAAGTGTGGGCGTTTGATGAAGTGCCAGCATCCTTCGGGGTGCTGAATGCTTAAATTATCAAATGTTCACAAGAAATACAGTCAGTATTTTGAGTGAGCGACATGACACGAAAGTGTCAAAACAGAGATTAAACTGAAGAGTTTGATCCTGGCTCAGATTGAACGCTGGCGGCAT
>CBIHRX010000117.1:0-18720 GCA_966212555.1 uncultured Massilia sp. | reverse complement strand
CCAGGAGAACTTCACGGCCGACAGGCAGGCCGCCGTCAACGCGAAACAGAGGGCGTACTGGGAACAGATCGCCACGCTGCTGCGCGACTTCGATGGCCACGTGCTCTTCGCCAGCGCCAACGAACCGGACGTCAAGGACGCCGGCCAGATGGCCATCCTGACGTCGTACCATCAGACCTTCGTCGATGCCGTGCGCTCGACCGGCGGCCGCAACGCCTACCGCGTGCTGGTGGTCCAGGGGCCCGGCACCGACATCGAGAAGACCAACAAGCTGATGACGGCCATGCCGACCGATACCGTCCCCGGCCGCCTGATGGCGGAAGTCCACTTCTATACCCCGTTCAACTTCGCCCTGATGACGAAGGACGAAGCGTGGGGCAAGCAAGCCTATTACTGGGGCGCGGCGTATCACTCCAGGACCGACTCCGCCCACAATGCGACCGCGGGCGAGGAGGCACTGGTCGACGACCTGTTCGGCCGCATGAAGGCGCAGTTCGTGGACAAGGGCATCCCCGTCCTCCTCGGCGAATTCGGCGCGATCCGCCGCTCGCAACTGACGGGCGACGATCTCCAGCGGCACCTCGCCGGCCGCGCCTACTATCACAAGTACGTCGTCAAGACGGCCCTGAAGAACGGCATGATCCCGTTTTACTGGGACACGGGCGATCTCGGTCCGAACGGCTTCGGCCTGTTCGACCGGAAGAACGGCACGGTCTTCGACCGCCGGACGCTCGACGCGCTGCGCGAGGGGGCGTCCGGGGAGTGATTGTCAGGTCGGGGACGTACTGACGCCGCGGCCGATCGCATTGTCCCACAGCCTGTCGTGCAGCGGCATCAGGATCACGTTACACACCGGCTCGAGCAGCGCCGCCATGCCGCCGAAGGCCACCGATCCGGTGGCCAGGTACAGGACGGCAAATGCCACGCCGCCGTGCATCGCGGCCTGGCTGATTTTCTCGAGGCTGGCCAGCACATAGCGGCGCCGCCCGCCGGCCGCGTGCACGCTGCGTGCCCACGCGCGTTCGTGGAACGGCAGCAGCAGCACGTTCAGCACGGGTTCGACCAGCACGGCCAGGCCGCCGAGCGCGATCGACCCGGTGAAGGCGTAGGCGATCGCGAAACCGATCGCCATGTGCGTGATGACCTGACTGCCTTTGCGTGCCGCTGCCATGTGAATCTCCTGTAGACCTGTTGCAGCAAATGATATCGATTCTCATCTGGACAGGCCAATCGGATGATTCGAAGCCGCCGATAGACGGCTTCTATGGTCAGGACTTGAAGTTACCGTCGTTGCGCGCGATGGTGCCGCCGCAGGTCGCGGGCGTGCTGAACTCGCGGTTGCCCGACGCCGTCGCCTGGTTGCTTTCCCACGTCGCCGTCGACCCGTTCCACTTCACGTACTTGTACTGGATCGCAGTGTTCGGCGGCAGCGAGACCGTCCCGGTCCACGGCACGTTCGCGCCGCTGCCCTGGATCGTCAACGCGAAGCCGCTCGCCGGCGCCCACGACCCGAGCGCCGTCACGCTGCCGACCACGCGCAGGTTCTGGCCGACGACCGTGTTCGCATTCGCGATCGTGAAGCTGACCGCGCACGCCGCCGATGCGCCCGGCGTCGTCACCGGCAGGGCGCTTCCGGCCGCCGAGACATTCCCCGCCGCGTCGAACGCCTGCACCGTGTACGCATAGGACGTGCTGGCGGCCACGGTGGTGTCGGTATAGCTGGTGCCGGCCACGCTGGCCACGCGGGCACCGTCGCGCGCGACGGTGTAGCCGGTCACGCCCACGTTGTCCGTCGCGGCATCCCATGCGAGGGCGACCGAGTTCGCGGCGAGGGACGTCGCGCGCAGGTTCGTGGGCGACGCCGGTGCCGTCATGTCGGGCGTGCACGGACTCGTGCCCGTCGTGACCGCGCCGTTGTTCACGGCCGAGATGCCGGTGCCGAGCGCGTAATTCGCGCCGCCGTGGTTGTCCCACGTGCCCGCGTTGTTGTTGAAGACCGCCTGCAGGCCGGTCGCGCTGCCCAGGTTCACGAGCGACGACATCCACCCGCTGCACGCGGCCTGCATCGCCACACCGGGCGCCGTCGTCCACGCGCCGCCGTTCGGCGCGTAATGGATGTTCGCCGTGGTCCACCCCGAGGGCAGCTTGTAGTACACGTTGGCGACGTTGCCGGCGGCCGTCGTCACCGAGCGTGCGGCCGATGCCCCCGACGCGTTGCCCGCCGCGTCCTTCGCGACGATGGTGTACACATAGGTCGTCGACGGCGCCAGGCCGCTGTCGGTGAAACCGGTGGCGGTGACGACGCCGGCTTGGGCGCCGTTGCGGTAGACGACGTACTGCGTCACGCCGTAGTTGTCGGTCGATGCCGCCCAGGTCAATGCGACGGACGTCGGCGTCACCGTCCCGGCGACGGGCTGGCCCGGCGCGGTGGGCGCGACCGTGTCGGCCGGTTTCGTCGTGACGCTCGTGACGGCGGATTGCGGGGACATGTTCGCCGCCGCATCCTGCGCCGTGACGCTGTACGAATACAGGGTCGATGCCGTGAGGCCGCTGTCCGTGTACGTCGTCGTGGCCGTCGTGCCGACCGCCGTGCCGTTGCGGTAGACCGTGTAGCCGGTGACGCCCACGTTGTCGGTGGCGGCCGGCCAGGTCAGCGTCACCGAGCGGTCGGTCAGCTGCGACGCGACGATGGTGCCGGGCGTGCCGGGCGCTTCCTTGTCGACGACGAGGAACGGATACACGCCCGCGACTTTACCGTTGACGTCTTCCACGAAGCCGGAGCCGGTCGACGACGCCGAGTACGTGCCGGCGCCGACGAATACCTGCTGGATGTCGCTGCGCGTCACGTTGCCGCGGCTGTCCGTCATCTCGACGTAGTAATCGAGCAGCTGGTTGCGGAAGCCCGACAGGTAGACGTAGTACAGGTCGCCGGTCTCCTGGGCAGGCAGGACCTGCAGCGTGTCGCGCGTGCCGGGGATCCAGTCGACGCCGTTGATGTCCGGCTGCAGGTCGCGCACCTTCATCGGGAAGCTCTGCCAGGCGCCCACCTTCGATGGCGTGATCGCCAGGCCGGGCGTGCCGGCCAGCGCGGACGGATCGTAGACTTTATACGTGTCGTCGTTCGCGTCGATGTTGTTCGATGCGTGCACGCGCACCTTCACGACGGCGTTCGTGACGCCCGACACGTCGTAGCCGTAGGTGTACACGGCGAAATCGCTGCTGTAGTGCTGGACGGTCCAGCCCTCGGCCTTCGATGCGTTGACGGAACCGGGATTGTACGGATAGCGCTGCGGCCACCAGACCGACGGGCCGGTGCGGTCCTGCGCGGCGTTCGCCTGCACGTACGGCTTCGAGAACGCCAGCGAATTGTTGAAGGCGAGCGTGGGCTTGACGTCGTCGTCCTTGTTTTCGTCGTAGTAGCCGAAGCCGGAATCCATCGCGGGCAGCAGGAAATACCAGCCCAGTTCCGCCGGGTTCGCGCCGCCGGCATAGTCCTTCGCGGCGTCGCCCTTGACGGGGAAGGACATCATCCACGGGTTCAGCTGGTTGCCTGTGTACGTCACCTGCTTGTCCGCGGCGGTGGTGGGCGACCAGTGGTTCGGATGGCCGTCGAGCCAGATCTGCTCCGCCGTCTTCGCGTAGTTGAGCGCCGCCTGCAGCAGTGCGAAATTCCGCTCCAGGTAGTGCCAGCCGTATTCGAACGACACGGTCGCGCCTTCCTGCACGCCTTTCAGGTTCGTCTTCGGCGCGAGGCTCATGCCCTTGACGCGGTTGAAGTCGGCGAACTGGCCCTTCCAGATCAGGAACGGCAGATGCCAGTGATACCATGTCGGATCGGATGAGGAGTCGCGCGTGTCGACCCAGGACCCGTCCTGCACGTGCTGCACGTCGCTCGCCGGGATCGGGTTCGCGCGCAGGTATTCGTCGATGCCCAAGCAGTAGCCGCTGCCGGAACAGGTCGTGTTGTAGCCCGCCTGCCAGGTGGACAGCGAGCCGGCGCGGCCGCTCGAATTGTCGCCGTCGTGCGCGACGACGAAGAACTGGCGCGGCTCCAGCGCCGCGTAGGGCGCGATCTCGTCGACGGTGACGGCGCCTTCCCAGCCTTCCAGCCACGAGCCGTTCTGGCTGACCGGCACGCCCGCGACCTGCGTCACCGCACCCGTGGCCGGGTCGACGTGGCGTACCCAGTGCGGCGTCGACGCGAACGGGAATTTGTTCACGATGACCTGCTGCTCGTGTGCCATCTGCGCGGCCACCCAGCTGCCCGTCGTCGACGTGTTGCGCAGGTCCGCGCGGTTCGGCGGCGACGTCAGCGTGTCGCCGTTCGCGTCGTAGGTCGCATATGGGTAATCCTTCAACGTGCGCGAATAATGGTTGTTGCCGAGGACGGACCACTGGACGCCCAGCTTCGCCAGGGTCGGGATCAGGCGTTCCGAAAAGCCCAGCTCCGTCGGGAAGTAACCCTTCGACGAGACGAAGTTCCCGCCCAGGAAATAGGACTGCGCGAGCGTCGCGTTCTGGAACAGCAGGTCCTTCAGGAAGTAATCGGCGCCGACCAGGGGCCCCATCGAGTGGTGGCCCGTGAAGTGGATCGTGTCCAGCGTGCGGAAGTTGTTCTGCGTGCGCAGCGCGTTCACCGTGTTCGACCACGTCTGGCCCCACGACGGGTTGGTGTAGCCGGGGACGTTCTGCAGGGTCTCCAGGCTCTGCACGTTGTTGACGACGGCGCCGGACATCGTCACGTGGACCTGCCCGCGGCCGCCGGACCACGACTGCATCTCGTTTGCGACCTGGGTCGGCCAGTACTGGTAGGCCCCCGTCTTCGCGTCCGGCGTGTAGTAGGCCACGAGGTCGTCGTGCGGCATGATGCCGCCGCCCAGTGCGGCCGGCAGGTAGTAGCGGTAGCCGGAGGGCGGGTTGTTCTTCAGGTTGATCACCTCGCCGTCGGCCATGTACCGCACCGGCGCGCCGACCGGGGTGGCATCGTATTTCGCCGCCGGGTCGACCGCATAGAACGGCCAGAAATTCGGCATGTGGTTGTGGTACACGTGGGCTGCGGGGATGGGGCCGGCGTGCGCCGCCGGCAGCATGGACGCAACGAGGCTGGCCACGCAAAGCGCAGCCGGGGTCTTCCGGAAATGCATGAAGGTCTCCAGTCGGATCGCGCTTGCTGGAAAAAACCGGCGGGCCCCAAGCGCCCCGGGCACCGCCGGCCGACACGCGGGGCGTGTCAGGTAGCGGGATCGCCGGAGGGGGAAGGATGTCGTGCGCCGTGCGCGGCCGGATAGATGCGGCAAATTGCCATGATGTCCCCTCATGCCCTGGCGGGCGTTTAGTATTTTTACTACTTATGAGGGTGAAATGTACGGTTTACTGATGGGTAAGTCAACAATGTTTCGTAGTTAAATTACACTCGTCACAGAGTTTTGATTTTTATCAACGAGCGCCAGCAGCCGGTCGAGCAGCGGCGTCGCCGCATCCGCGATCCGGTCCAGGCTCGCCTCGCGCAAGGCCGCCGTGTCCACGACGTGCGTGCTGTGCAGCCCGGCCCAGCGCAGCAGCGCCGCGCAGGCGCCCGCATGGTCGAACAGCCCGTGCAGGTAGGTGCCCAGCACCTGGCCGTCGTCCGAGCACGCACCTTCCGGCCGGCCGTCGATCTCGAACGCGGGCCGGCACAACGCATCGCCCGTCGACACGCCCATGTGGATCTCGTAGCCGGCAACGGCCGCCTCCGGCGCATCGGGCGCGAACACGCAGCGGCCGGTCACCTGCGCGAGGCGTTTTTCGCGCGTCAGCGTCGTCGTCAGGCCCAGCAGGCCGAGGGCCGGGGAGTGGCCGGCCGTGCCTTCCACGCCGTGCGGATCGTCGACGCAGGACCCCAGCATCTGGAAGCCGCCGCAGATGCCGATCACCTTGCCGCCGTAGCGCAGGTGACGGCGGATGCGGTCCGGCCAGCCCTGTGCGTGCAGCCAGGCGAGGTCGCCGCGCGTGTTCTTGCTGCCGGGGAGGATGATGAGGTCCGCGTCCGGCACCGGTTCGCCTTCGCGCACGAAGCGCAGGTCGACGTCGGGATGGACGCGCAGCGCATCGAAATCCGTGTGGTTGCTCATGCGCGGATAGCTGGGCACGACCACGCGGAAGCTGCCGGCGCCGGGCGTGACGGCCTGCACGGCGTCTTCCGCATCGAGATACAGCCCGTGCAGATAGGGCAGCACGGCCAGCACCGGCTTGCCCGTCTGTGCTTCCAGCCAGTCCAGGCCCGGTTCGAGCAGCTTGATGTCGCCGCGGAAGCGGTTGATGACGAAGCCCTCGATGCGCGCCCGCTCGCTGTCCGACAGGCAGGCGAGCGTGCCGACGATGTGGGCGAACACGCCGCCGCGGTCGATGTCCGCGACGAGGATCACCGGACAGTCGACCGCCTCCGCGAAGCCCATGTTGGCGATGTCGCGGTCGCGCAGGTTGATCTCGGCCGGGCTGCCGGCGCCTTCCACGATCACGGCGTCGTACTGCGACCGCAAGCGCGCATGCGATTCCAGCACGGCCTGCATTGCCACCGTCTTATACTGGTGGTAGTCGCGCGCGTTCATCTCGGCGCGCACGCGGCCGTGGATGACGACTTGCGCGCCGGTGTCGCTCGACGGTTTCAGCAGCACCGGGTTCATGTCCGTGTGCGGCGCGAGGCCAGCGGCGATGGCCTGCAGCGCCTGTGCGCGGCCGATCTCGCCGCCATCGCTCGTGACGGCGCTGTTCAGGGCCATGTTCTGCGGCTTGAACGGCGCGACGCGCACGCCGCGCCGGACCAGCAACCGGCACAGCGCGGCGACGAGCGTGCTCTTGCCGGCGTCCGACGTCGTGCCCTGCACCATCAGGGTGGGATACGGAAAGCGGTTCATTTGCTCATTTTGGTACGATGGCTGCGCGCCAGTTCGAGCTTCTCGCACAGTTGCTCGGCGCCGGCGATCATGCGCGGGCCGGAGCGGTTGAGCAGGTTGCCGTCGATCGTGAACAGGTTGTCGTTGCGGACGGCGGTGAGCGTCGCGTAGGGCTTCCAGAGGCTCACGCCGCCGTAGTTCTTTTCCGCGGTGGCGAAGATCGCCTCCGGATTCTCCTGCAGCACGGCTTCGACCGACACGACGGGCGCCGTCACGGACAGCTTGTCGAAGATGTTCTCGCCGCCGCACAGGCGCAGCGCGTCGCTGACGATGTGGCGGCCGTTCAGCGTATACAGCGGCTTGTCCCACACCTGGTAAAAACTGCGTACGACGGGACGCTTCGCGTAACGGGCGCGCAGGTCGGCGATCTTGCCGCGCAGGCTGGCCGCGGCCGGGCCGGCGACGGCTTCGGTGCCCATCAACTGGCCCAGCTTCTGCACGTTGTCCGCGATGTCTTCCAGCTTCTGCGGCTCGCTGTGGAACATCGGGATGCCGAGTTTCTGCACCATCTCGATCTGGCGCTCGGAACTGCCGTGGCGCCAGACGACCACCAGGTCGGGCTTCAGCGCCATGATGCGTTCCAGGTCGACTTCGCGATTGGAGCCGATCTGCTGGATCTTCTTCGCTTCCTCGGGAAAGTCGCTGTACGAGACGACGCCCACGACATGGCTGCCGCCGCCCGCCGCGAACAGCAGCTCGGTGACGTGCGGCGCCAGCGAGATCACGCGCTGGGCGGGTTTTGCGACGGTGACGGTGGCGCCGGCGTCGTCCTTGACGCTGACGGCGGCCAGCGCCTGCAGGCCGGCCGCGCACAGGAGCGCGGCTGCGATGATGTGTCGTTTCATGTGTCGTTCCATTCCCGGAGTGCTTGTTCGATGCGGTGCCATTGTGCTTCATCGGCAGGCAGGCCGACGCGGATGCCGCGTGCCGCGCCCGGGAACAGCCGCACCCAGATCGCGCGCCGCGCCATGTGTTCATGAAAAGCGTCGGCGCGCGGCTCCGCCCACCAGTGGAACAGCGGCGTGCCGTGCGCGTCGATGCGGTGTGTTTCCAGCAGCGCGTGCATGCGGGCGCCGTCGCGCGCGAGGCGGGTCTGCGTGGCCTGTTGCCAGCCGTGGTCGCGCAGGGCCGCGATCGCGATCTCCTGCGCCGGGCCGCTGACGGCCCAGGGACCGAGCAGGTCGTCCAGCGCCACGAGGAGCGTCGTCTCCGCGCCGACGAAGCCGAGCCGCACACCGGCCAGGCCGAAGAACTTGCCGACGGAGTGCAGCACGATGAGACCGGGCCGGCCGGCGTGGGTGGCCACGGAGAGGGCGCGCGCCGTGTCGCCGAACGCTTCGTCCACGACGAGCCAGCCGCCGCGTGCCGCGAGTCGTTCGGCCCAGTCCAGCAGTCGTTCCGGTGCCACCGTCGCCCCGGTCGGATTGTTCGGATTGATGACGACGGCCACGTCGCTGCCGTCCACGGCATCGTCGAGCGCATCGTAGGTGACCTGGCGCATGACGTGGCCATGGCGGCCCCAGTGATGCGCATGTTCCGCATACGACGGCGCGGACACCGTCACGCGTGCAGGCCCAGCCAGTTCGGCGCGCAGGCGCGGCAGGGCCTGGATCGCGGCCTGCGTGCCCGCTACCGGCAGCAGGTGCGGCGCGCCGTAGTAGTCGCATGCCGCCCGCACGAGGGCCGGATCCCGTTCCGGCAGGCGGTGCCACGCATCCGGCGCCGGTGCGGGCGCCGGATAGCCGTGCGGATTGATGCCGGTGGAGATGTCGATCCAGTCCGCGCCGCCGTAGCGTTGCCGCGCCGCGCGCAGGTTGCCGCCGTGTTCAAGCATGGACCACCCCGTCCAGTGCGAAGAGCGCGACGCCGGCGGCGACGACCCACAGCAGGGTCGTGCGCCACACGAGGCGCCAGGCGCGCAGGATGTCGTCCGCGCACGCGTCGGGACCGGTGCCGAGCGGGGGCCGTTGTTCCGTCACGCCGTCGTACACGGCCGCGCCGCCCAGCTGCACGCCCAGCGCGCCCGCGCCGCTGGCCATTACGGGGCCCGCGTTCGGGCTGCTCCACGCGGGGGCCTGCGCGCGCCAGCAGCGCCAGGCGCGCAGCCGTCCCCGTTCCGCCAGCAGTACGTACGACAGGGCGGTCAGGCGCGCCGGCACGTAGTTCAGCACATCGTCGATGCGCGCGGCCACCCGGCCGAACAGGTTGAAGCGCGCATTGCGGTAGCCCCACATGGCGTCCAGCGTGTTCGCGAGGCGGAACAGGACGACGCCGGCGCCGCCGCCGACGAGGAACCAGAACAGCGTGCCGAATACGGCGTCGTTGCCGTTTTCGAGCAGCGATTCCGCGCCGGCCTTGGCGAGGTCCGATTCGCTGGCCTGTTCCGTGTCGCGGCTGACGATGCGCGCCGTCAGGCCTCGGGCCGCATCGAGGTCGCCGCGCACGAGCGCCGCATGGATCGGCAGCGTGTGGTCGCGCAGGCTGCGCAGGCCGATGCCCAGGTACAGCAGCAGCGCGTGGACGGCCGCGCCGGCGTAGGCGCACGCGAGCCACGCCAGCGCGCACAACGGCAGCACGGCGAGCATCCAGGCCAGCAGCCCGCGCGCGATGCGCGAGCGCCCCCCGTTGAACCGGCGTTCCAGCGCGGACGCCAGCCGGCCGAAGCCGACGAGCGGATGCCAGCGCCGCGCTTCGCCCAGCAACAGGTCGACCAGCACGCCGGCGACGAGCGCCAGCGCGAGCGTCGTGGGCGCCAGGCCGCTCAGCATGGCGCGCCTTTCAGTACGAGCGGCAGGCCGGCCGCGACGAACAGGACGCGGTCGCAGCGCGCGGCCACGTCCTGGTTCAGGCGGCCCGCCTCGTCCACGAACGCGCGCGACACGGCGCCGTACGGCACGATGCCCATCCCGGTTTCGTTCGATACGAAAATGACGTCGCCCGATGAAGGTCCGTCCAGCCAGTCCATCAATGCCGCCCGTTCGTCGACGAACAGCGGCGGCAGGTCGACCGGGCCGACGTCCGGGAATTCCTGCTGCGTGGAAAACATCAGGTTCGTGAGCCACAACGTCAGGCAGTCGACAAGTACGATGCGTCCGGGTGCACACAAGATCCGCAACATGGCCGCCAGCGCCGTCGGTTCTTCCACCGTCTTCCACCCGGCCGGCCGGCGCGCGCGATGGTGTTCGATCCGTGCCGACATCTCGGCGTCGCCCGCATACGACGTCGCCACGTAGACGACGTCCTTGCCCGACTCGCGCGCAATGCGTTCGGCCAGGCCGCTCTTGCCGGAGCGCGCGCCGCCGAGGAGGAGGGTGCGGCTCATTCCAGCTCTCCCTGCAACAGGCTCGCGACGGCGGCCGGGTTGGAGGCGAAGAACGCGTGGAAGTACGACGCCGTCAGCGAACCGACGCGGTAGACGGCTTCGCCTTGTGCGCCGGACGGATGTTTTACGGTCCACGCGACGGGTGCAAGCGGCGTCTCCAGGCGCGAATAGTGGAAGGTGTGACCGCGCATCTGCCCGGCGTTCGTCGCCAGGCCCTGCGATCCAAGTCCGGCCAAACGCGGCTGCATCAGCACACGGCCCGGCAGCAGGCCAGCCATCGGCCAGTCGCGGCCTTCCTTGTCCGCGAGCGACTCGGCCAGTACCATCATGCCGCCGCATTCCGCAAGGATCGGCAGGCCCGACGCATGCGCCGCGCGGATCGACTCCTGCCAGCGCGCAGCCTGCGCCAGCGCTTCCCCGTGCAGTTCCGGGTAGCCGCCCGGCAGGTAGACGGCGTCGGCGCCATCCGGCACCGGCTCGTCCGCCAGCGGCGAGAACCACGCGATGCGCGCGCCCAGCGCTTCCAGCGTGTCGACGTTGGCCGGGTACAGGAAGCAGAACGCGGCATCGCGCGCGATCGCCACCGTCTTCCCGGCCAGCAGCGGCGCGACGGGTTCCTGCGGCAGCGGCTCGTCCGGAAGTTGCTGCGCCAATGCATTCCACTGGGCCTCGTCCAGCTGCAGCTGGTCGGCCAGTTCGTCGAGGATGGCGTCGATGTCGGGGACTTCGCCCGGCACGACGAGGCCGAGGTGGCGTTCCGGCAGCCGGCGCGCCTGCTTCGGCAAGGTCGCCAGCAGCGGGATGTCGCGCAGCGAGGCCGCGACCATGCGCGCATGGCCTTCGCTCGCGACACGGTTGGCGACGACGCCTGCCATCCGCACCGGTCCGTAGTCGCGCAGGCCCAGCACGACGGCGCCGGCCGTCTGCGCCATCGCCGACGCATCGATCACGGCCAGCACGGGCAGGTCGAATGCGCGCGCGAGATCGGCGGCGGACGGATCGCCGTCGTACAGGCCCATCACGCCCTCGACCAGCACGACGTCCGCCTCGCGCGCCGCGCGGGCCAGCCGCTGGCGGCTCTGTTCCAGCCCGACCATCCACAGGTCGAGCGTGTGGACCTTCGCGCGGCTCGCGTGTTCGAGGACCATCGGGTCGATGAAGTCCGGCCCGCATTTGAAGACGTGCACGTGTTGGCCCTGGCGGCGCAGCCGGCGCGCCAGCGCGGCCGTTACCGTCGTCTTGCCCTGGCCGGACGCGATGGCCGCGACCAGAACCATGCGGGCGCCGGCGGCCATCACCATTCCGTCCCGGCCTGCGCCGCGATGCCCGCCTTGAAGGCGTGCTTGACGACGTTCATCTCGGTCACGGTGTCCGCCACGGCGATGAGTTCCGGCGGCGCCGCGCGGCCCGTCACGACGACGTGCTGCATCTCCGGGCGGTCGAGCAGGTCGGCGATCACGGTGTGCACGTCCAGGTAGCGGTATTTCAAGGCGATGTTCAGTTCGTCCAGCACGACGAGGCCGTAGGCGGGGTCGGTCAGGAAGCGGCGCGCCTGTTCCCACGCTTGCTCGGCCTTGGCGATGTCGCGCTCGCGGTTCTGCGTCTCCCACGTATAGCCTTCGCCCATCGCGTGGAAGCTCACGTCGTCGGGAAAGCGGCGCAGGAACAGCTCCTCGCCGGTGGACATCGCGCCCTTGATGAACTGGACGACGCCGACCTTCATGCCGTGGCCCAGCGCGCGCGCGACCATGCCGAACGCGCTCGAGCTCTTGCCCTTGCCGTTGCCGGTGTTGACGATGATGATGCCGATCTTCTTGTCGGCCGCGGCGATCTTGGCGTCGATGATCGCCTTCTTGCGTTCCATGCGCGCGCGGTGGCGCTCGTTCAGTTCAGCGGTTTGTTCGGGCGTCATGTCAGTCATGGGGTGCCTCCAGGGGGATGAATATGCGCCGGCCCTTGTTCTCGATCGCGTCGATCGGGTGGCCGAGATAGCTGCTCAGCAGCGGTGCCTGCAGCGCGTCGTCGACGGTGCCGGCATGCCAGCGGCCGTCGCCCATCAGCAGCAGGGCGTGGGTGGAGATACTGTGTGCCAGGTTCAGGTCGTGGCCGATCATCACGATGGTCTTGCCGCTTTGCCGGCACAGGCGCGACAGCAGCGACATCGTGCGCACCTGGTGCGCCAGGTCGAGTGCGTTCGCCGGCTCGTCGAGCAGCAGCAGCGGCGTGTCCTGCGCGAGCAGCGCGGCGATGGCCACGCGCTGGCGCTCGCCGCCGGACAAGGTGCGCACGTCGCGCGCGGCGAGGTGGTCGACTTCCATCGCCGCCAGGGCATGCACGGCGGCGTGGTGGTCGTCGGTCTGTTCCCAGTAATGGTTGGCGTGGTACGGATGGCGCGCGGACAGCACGGTTTCCATCACGCTGTACGCGAACGCATCGCTGCGCGACTGCGGCAGATAGGCCCGTTCGCGCGCCAGCGCTTCCAGCGGCCAGTCGCGCAGCAGCCGGCCGTGCAGCGCGACGGTGCCGCCGTCCGGCGCGCGCAGGCCCGCCACGGTGCGCAGCAACGTGCTCTTCCCGGCGCCGTTGCGGCCGACGATGGACCAGCATTCGCCCGCGTGGACCTTCCAGTCCAGATGCTGTACGAGCACGCGGTCGCCGGCCCGCAATTCCAGTTGTCGGGTCGCGATCATCATTTGTGCAGGCGGTGCAGTTGATACAGGAAGACGGGCGCGCCGATCAGTGCCGTGATGGCGCCCACGGGCAGCTGGGTCGGCGCGACGACGGTGCGCGCGACGGTATCGCACAGCACGAGCAGGCTGCCGCCGCCCAGCACGGCGGCCGGCACGAGCACGCGGTGGTCCGGGCCGAACGCGAAGCGGCACGCGTGCGGCACGATCAGGCCGACGAAGCCGATGGCGCCGGCGCTCGTCACGGCGCTGGCCGTCAGCAAGGCCGACACGAAAAACAGGCCCTTGCGCACGGCGCCGACGCGCACGCCCAGCGTGGCGGCAGCCTCCGCGTGCAGCGCGAGCATGTTCATCGCGCGCGCATTGCGCAGTGCGTACGCGAGCGCCGCGCCGAGCACGATCCAGGGCAGGATGCGCAGCGGCGCGCCGGCCAGGTCGCCGATCATCCAGAACACCATGCTGCGCAGCCGGCCTTCCGGCGCGATCGACAGCATCAGGGTGACCAGTGCCATGCTGGCCGACTGCATGATCACGCCCGTCAGCAGCAGCATCGACGTGCCGCCTTCCGCCGCGACCCCGCCGCGCATGTCGCGCCGCGCCAGCAGGTACAGCAGCAGGGCGACCGTCACCGCGCCGGCCATCGCCGCGCCGTCCACGGTGGCGGCCGCGCACATCATCAAGAGCGCGAACAGCGCGCCGACCGACGCGCCGGCCGAGATGCCGAGCACGTACGGGTCGGCGAGCGGATTGCGCAGCAGCGCCTGCATCATGACGCCGGCCAGCGCGAGCGCGCCGCCGGTGACGAAGGCCATCAGCGCGCGGCCGGCGCGCAGCTCGACGAGCATTGCTGCCAGCGATTCCGGCCGGCCGCGCAGCACCTGCGCCACCGCATCCGGCAACTCGGCCGGCGCGACCGCAATCGACCCGCTCATGCCCGCGACGAGCAGGCTGGCGAGGGCCACGCACAGCAGCATGGCGATGATCGGAATGGCCCGCTGGCGCAGGGGTGGTGGAACAGGGTGCATGGCTCGTCGGAACATGGTATTTAGCGAACGCCGTAGCGAATACCCGCGAACCAGGTACGCCCGGCCGTGCCGTAGTTGCGCGCCAGTTCGTAGTGCTTGTCGGCCGCGTTGTCGACGCGGACCAGCAGCGACCAGTCGCGCGTCATGTGCCAGGTAGTGTACAGGTTCAGCAGGCCGTAGCCGCCGAGGCGGTTGGCGTTGGCGGCATCGTCGAAGCGCCGGCCGGATGCCTGCAGTTCGACGCCGGCGTCCACCGGGCCCACCGCATAGTCGGCCGCGAAGCTGGCGTGGCGGCGCGCGCGGCGGGCCAGCTGCTTGCCGGTCGTCTCGTCGCGCGGATCCTGCAGGTCGGCGCTGGCCCGCAGGTCGAGGTTGCCGATGCGGGTGTCCGCCGCCAGGGTCAGGCCTTCCAGCAGGGCATGGTTGACGTTGTACGCGCAGCTGCCGGTCGGGCGGTCCGGGCAAGGCGTGACGGACACGATCATGTCGGTCAGGCGGTTGCGGTAGTAGTTCGCCTGCAGGTCGACGCCGGCCACGCGGTACTGCACACCGGCTTCCGCGTTGCGGCCCCGTTCGGGCTTGTTCGACGTCAGGCCATAGCCCGGGTAGTACAACTCGTTGAACGTGGGCGCGCGGAAGCTCGTGCCGTAGCTGGCCGTGGCGCGCAGGTCCTGCGTGAATTCGTAGCCGTAGCCGACGGCGCCCGTCGTCTTGCCGCCGTATTCGGAATGGTCGTTGCGCGCGCTGACGTCGAGCAGGTGGCTGCCGCGGCGCAGGTCGTACGAGGCTGCGACGGCATTCGTGATGCGCGTGCGGTTGACGTCCTTGACGGCGCTGGACAGGACCTCTTCCTTGCGGTGGCCGGCCAGCACCTGCAGCGTGTCGCCGGCGATGTCGAACGTGTTCTGCCAGGTTAACTCGTCCTGGCGCGTGTTCAGCTGCGTGGTGCCGGACGGCGCCGTGCTCGTGAAGCTGCCCAGTTTATCTTCCGAGCGCGCCACCTGGACGCTGCTGCGCCAGTTCGGCAGGAAGCGGTCGTTCAGGAACACGGCATAGCTGTCGACTTCCTGGATGTTGTGGGCGTCGAAGGCCGATTTGCCGCTGTCGTATTGCGCGTTCAGGCGGCTCTGCAGGAATTGGGCGCCGATCTCGTGGCCCTCGGCCAGGCGCAGCGCGATGCGGCCGTTGACGCTGTTGCGCGTGTAGCCGTCGTCGTCAAGGTTGTAGCTCGACGAGCCGGGACGCGTGGACGAGAAGCCGTCCGATTCTTCGTGCGCGCCGGAGAGGGCATACGTCACGCTGTGCGCACCGCCAGTCGCGCCGTGCACGCTGGCGTCGTACTGGTTGGTGCCGTAGGTGCCGCCGCCGGCGCCGGCGCTGAACATCGGCGCGCCTTCGCTCTTCTTCGTGAAGATCTGCACGACGCCGCCGATGGCGTCCGCGCCGTACAGGGAACTCAGGGGACCGTAGACGATTTCGATGTGGTCGATGGACGATAGCGGGATGGCGTTCCACGACGCCGCACCCGTGGTCGCGGAGCCGATGCGCACGCCGTCGACGAGCACGACGACCTGGTTGCTGTTGGCGCCGCGCAGGAACACGGTGGTGTTGGTGCCGGCGCCGCCGTTGCGGCCGATTTCGATGCCGCGCTGGCGGCGCAGCACGTCGGCGACGGAGCCGGTGCCCGCGCGGGCGATTTCCTCGCTGGAGATGACGACGGTGTCGGGGATGACGTCTTCGGCGCGCTGCGGCGTGCGGTTGGCGGTGACGATGACGGTGTCTAGGATGGGATCGGCGTGGGCCGATGCGGCGGCAGCGAATGCGAGCGAAAGCGCGGCCGCCTGCCGGGAAACAGGAAAGGACATGACTTTTATTGTGTAGAACAACCGGCCGACGTCCCCGTCAGCCAGATGAACGGAAGCGCAGGGCAGACCGCGCGCTTCCACCTTTTGGCCGGTATCCGGGCTGGCGAGTATGGCCGTCCGACCTTCCCATGCGGATGCACAGTGGTATGTGGGGACGGTTGCCGCGTACGCGGCACTTGCTTACCGTTGCGGGGGCAGCACACGTTGGCGCCTGTTCGATGGGCGCTTCGTGTTTCCCGTTTAACTGCGCCCGAGAGACGGGCGCGAGCACCAAAACGCCGACATTATACGCCCAGCACGACCAGGTCGCCGTAGCCGATGCGATGCGGCGTCCGCGCCGCCTGCAGCGCGGCCTGTTCCAGCGGTGCGCCGCCGTGCAGTGCCGTCAGCAGGCGGATGGTGCCGGCGTGGCAGACGACCACCGCGGACGATGCGCGCAGGTCGGCGACGAACGCCTGCACGCGGCGGGCCACGTCCAGCACGTTTTCCGCGCCGCCGGGGCGGTAGTGGAGCAGGTCGGCGGTCCAGGCGTCGACGTCGGCGCGCGGGATGTCGGACCACGGGCGCAATTCCCAGGCGCCGAAATCCATCTCGGCCAGGCGCGCATCGAGCGTCACGCGGCCCGGTGCCAGGCGTTCGGCCAGCAGGGCGCAGCGTTGCAGGGGGCTGGCGTAGACGGGCAGGTTGCCCGGCAGGGCGAGTCCGGCATGTACGCGCGCGAGTTCCGTCCCGGTGACGGGAACGTCGCTGGCGCCGTAGCACAGGCCCGGTGCCACGTCCGGCTGCGGATGGCGTAGCAGGTACAGCGTCATGCGTTCCAGGCGCCGTGGCCCAGTGTCGCCAGCACGGCGATATAGATCAGCGCTTCGGCCAGCTGCTGCACGGCGCCGAGGCAGTCGCCCGTGTAGCCGCCGAGGCGGCGCATGAACAGGCGGCCGAGCCACAGCGCGGCGCTCGTCGCGGCGACCAGCGCGGCCAGCACGGCGGCCGGCGTCAGCGCATTGGTGGCCAGCAGACAGGCAGCGGGAAGTGCGCAGGTCACCGTCGCGATCGCGAATTCCGCGCCGGTCATCTGTTGCGCGAGCGGCTTGGCCTTGCCTTCGCCGCGCACGTAGTCCAGCTTCCAGATCAGCGCCGTCGCGGCGAGACGCGACAACGGATGCGCGACGAACAGCGCGGCCACGGCCACGCGCGGCGGCAGCGTCGCCAGCGCGGACAGCTTCGTCGCCAGCATGCACACGATGCCGATCGCACCGTACGCACCGACGCGCGAATCCTTCATGATCTCCAGCGCCCGTTCCTTCGTCATGCCGCCACCGAGGCCGTCGCACGTGTCGGCGAAGCCGTCTTCGTGGAACGCGCCCGTGATATAGATCGACGCCGCGGTCGACAGCACGGCCGCCACCGGTGCGGGCAGCACGAGCGCGGCCGCGTAGTAGACGCCGGCCGCGATGGCCGCGACGACGACGCCGACGAGCGGGAAGTAGCGCGACGCGTGTTGCAGCCACGCGGCCTCGAAGCCGACCCAGCCCGGGATCGGCAGCCGCGTGAAGAACTGCAGCGCGATGAAGAACAGGCGGACCTGGTGCATCAGGCGGATTTTTCGCTGACGCTGGCCGATGCGAAGGTCGCCATCTCGTTCAGGAAGTTCGCGGCCGCGTGCAACAGCGGCACCGCCAGCGCGGCGCCCGTGCCTTCGCCGAGGCGCAGGTTCAGGTGCAGCAGCGGTTCCGCGCCGAGCGCGTCCAGCATGCGGCGGTGGCCCGACTCGTCCGAGCAGTGCGCGAACACGCAATAGTCGAGGATCGCCGGCTCGATGCGCGCGGCGACGAGCAGGGCGCTCGTGACGATGAAGCCGTCGATCAGCAGGACCTTGCGCAGCGCGGCCGCCTTCAGCATGGCGCCGGCCATCATCGCGATCTCGAAGCCGCCGAACGTGGCCAGCACGGCGAGGGGATCGTCGACGCCGGCATGGCGTTCGGCCGCCGCCTCGATCACGCGCTGCTTGCGCAGCACGCCTTCCGGCGACAGGCCGGTGCCGGCGCCGACGCAATCCGCGACAGGGATCCCCGTCAGCTTGTGCATCAGCGCGGCGGCCGCCGTCGTATTCCCGATGCCCATCTCGCCGAAGCCGACCACGTTGCCGGGCAGGTCGGCCGCCAGGGCGGCGCCATGTTCCAGCGCGGTGGCGCACTGCGCCTGCGTCATCGCCGGCTCGAGCGCGAAGTTGCGCGTGCCGTGCGCCACCTTGCGGTCGACGAGGCCGGGGCGGGCGCCGAAATCGTGATTGACGCCCGCGTCCACGACATGCAGGTCGATTTGATTCTGGCGGGCGAACACGTTGATGGCGGCGCCCTGGGCGAGGAAGTTCTCGACCATCTGCCACGTGACGTCCTGCGGAAACGCGGAGATGCCTTCCGCGACGACGCCGTGGTCGCCGGCGAACACGAGGATGGCCGGCTTCTCGATCGTGGGCGCGACGGTGCCCTGGATCAGGCCCAGGCGGCTGGCGAGCCGTTCGAGGGCGCCGAGACTGCCGAGCGGCTTCGTCTTGTTATTGATGGCGGCGGCGAGGGCGGCGGCCAGGTCGGGATTCGTTGTGGAGGCGATGCGCATGGAGACTCCATGGGGTGATGAAGCCGGCAAAGATAGCACAGAAGCAACTCGAAAATTCTTACCGAAGCCCCCTTGCATACCCCCGATCCGTTTTGCTATAGTTCGCGTCCTGCTTCGGCAGTGCAAGAAAAGTTCAGCGAAATCAAACAGTTGAGCTAGGTGGTTTGACAACGCCGCTTGCGCTGATGAAAAAGATGAGTTGACGAGTTAAACGAAACACTGCATAATCTCGTTCCTCTGCTGCTGACGAACAAAACGATTCGCAAGCGCAGC
>CBIHRX010000116.1:0-18726 GCA_966212555.1 uncultured Massilia sp. | reverse complement strand
GCCAGATACCTGGCAAATTGCGTTTCGAATCCCGGAATCAGGTTGTCTTCCAACCCATCGACGTTACCGGAAACGAGCCCGCTGCGGGTCATGAAATACGGCGGCGAGTTCGAAAACGCCTCGAGGATCAAATCCCGCGGCACGACCCGCGCCTTGATGGCATCGAGCCACCAGCGCTGCCCCGCGTCCGCGGACCAGTCCCAGGCATCGTCGGCATCCGGATTCCAACCATCCGGCTTGCGCCAGAATCCGGGAATGTCTCCGCCGGGCCGCAAATACGACGGTGTCCCGGGCGCATTGCCGCCACCAATATTGTAACGCGCGATATTCAGGGCAAGACCGTCCCGCCCATAGAGCAGATCGGCCAGCCGGGTGCGGCTCGGCTCGGCGAATTTCCCGGTCACATGGGCAAACCAGGCGAGCGCGGTTCCCCATCCTTCGAACGGAGGCGCCGGGTGCCGCCAGTCGACATTGACCACGACGGGAACATTCACCGGCTTTTCGGCGATGTTCCCGGCACGGACGACGCTCGCCAGGACACCCAGTCCGATGACAACCATGCAGGATCGGAGTCTCCTCATTCAGCGATTCTCCATGGTCGAGGTCAGTTTGTGTTCTTTGATGTAGGCGGCATGATCGGGAAGCCTCGACACGATTCTCTTGAAGTTGCGCTCAAGATTGTTGTACGCATTCGCCAGCATGGCGTCGTCTTGCAAGACCATGGTCGGCATGTAGGTTCTTGGTCGAATGCCCTGCCCCAACAGGACGGCATGCCACGACGTGCTTTGGAACAGTTCTTCGGCCGCAAGGTTCAGTTGCCCACGCTCACGGAACAACTCGATTCGTTCCTGGAGACTGTCCGGGATCTGCATGGCTTTCACGTAGCGCCATAATTCCGAGTCGTCGCGTTCGGTCGCGTGGTAATGCAGGATGAGGAAGTCCCTGACGTTTTCGATTTCCCGGGATGCTTCCTTGTTGAAAGCCTGTGCACACACCGGAGACAACCGGGCATCCGGAAAATAGCGGATGAGTCGCTGGATGCTGGATTGAATGAAATAAATGCTGGTGGACTCCAGCGGCTCGAGAAACCCGCTGGCAAGCCCGATGGCTACCACGTTCTTGCACCACGGCGTCCTGCGCCGTCCGGCCGTGAACTTGATGCGGTTGACCGGAGCGAGCGGCTGCCCCTCCAATCCATCCAGCAGACACCGCTCTGCCGCCTCATCCGTGGCAAATTCGCTCGAATACACCACGCCGTTACCAACGCGATGTTGCAAAGGTATCCGCCACTGCCAACCAAAAGGTTTGGCCGCGGAAATCGTGTAGGGCGTCAGTGCCAGCTTTTGTTCGCAAGGCACTGCACAGGCGCGATTCATCGGCAACCAACGCGACCAGTCTTCATAGTCGACGCCCAGTTCCTGCCCGAGAAGCATGGCGCGCATGCCGGAGCAGTCGATGAACAAGTCACCCGACACAAGCTCGCCCGATTTGAGCTTCAGTCCTGTGACATGTCCATTTTCGGCGTCACGTTCCGCCGTCAGCATGTCGCCGATCTTGTGCGACACCCCGCGCGCAATGCAGACCCCCTTCAAGTATTTCGCGTAGCGGCCGGCATCGAAGTGATAGGCCGACTGGAGGTGCTGCAGCGGATCGCCCGGCCGTTCCGACGCGGGCGCAAAGACGTTGCCTCGCGCCGCCAATGTACAGAGCGAGAATTCGGAGAAGTCGGCAACTTGCCCCTGCTCCTTCAAACGCAGCCAGTACTGGAAGAAGTAGCCGATGTCGCGTTCCACCCCGTACGCGCCAAAAGGGTGGAAATACGTCGAACTTTCGTTGAGCCAACCGCGAAATTCGATGCCGAGTTTGAACGTCGCCCCGGTCGCGCGTATGAACTCGGCTTCATCGATGCCGATCATCTGGTGAAACGTGCGGATCGGCGGGATCGTCGCCTCGCCGACGCCCACCGTGCCGATCGCGTCGGACTCTACCAGCACGATCTCGACGGCCTGGCCAAATGTGTGCGACAACGCGGCCGCTGTCATCCACCCGGCAGTACCGCCGCCGAGAATGACGACTTTGGCAATCCATCTATCCTTGACCATCCTATCCCCTTGTGGATCGCGTTCACAAAAAGCGCGCCGCGGAAAGACCGCGGCGCGTTCGCTCATGTCGGCGTCAGAAGCTTGCCTTCAGGGATACGCTATATCGACGATCGTTAAGCTGCCACAACAACCCGCCCGAGGGGCGCTCGACATATGTGTGGTACATGGAGTTCCTCAGATTCACGGCGTCCGCCGACAGCGTGAAGATCTTGTTGATCTGATAGCTCACCGAAGCATCGAGCGACGAATACGGCGCCGCATACTGGTTTGCGCCAAACACACCGCTGCCGTTGATCTGGTCAAGGTAAGCGGAACGCCAGTTGTACGCCAGACGCGCCTGCAACGGTCCCTTTTCATAGAGGCCGATCAGGTTGTAGCTGTTCTTGGACAACTTCGGCAAGGGAATAAGGGTCCCGGGCTTGAGCTCGACTTTGGAGTCGACATAGGTATAGTTGGCCTGGATGCCGAATCCCTTGAACGGGTCGGGAAGGAAATCGAAGAATTGCGTAAAGCCCGCTTCGATGCCTTTTACCGAGCCCTTGCCGAGATTGATGCTGGTTCCGATATCGTAGACGACGCCACCGAAATTCATCTGTTCGGTGCCGCCGGCCAGGTAACCCTCGATATCCTTCTTGAACAAACCGAGGAACGCCATATTCGACGTCCCCCAATAGTCTTCCAGCGTCAAGTCGTAGGAAGTCGCAGTCATCGGCTTCAGGTACGGATTACCGGAACTGCCGGTCGGGCGTCCGTTGGCGTCGTACTGCGAAGGGATGTTCGGATTCAATTGGACATGGGCGGCCATGTCGGTAAAGTTCGGCCGCGTCATCGTCTTGCTGTAGCCAAAGCGGACCTGCACATCTTCGTTCAGGTGCAGGCGCGTGTTGAGGCTGGGGAGGAAATTCCTGTAGCTGTTATTGAGCGTGGCGGCGCGCGACCCGGTGCTGTCCTGGACATAGCCGATCGACGTCTGATCGGTCTTCACGACGCGAATACCGGCAGTACCGTCGAGGTCGTAACCGAATACGCTCGTACCGAAGTCGCCCGTGACAAAGAAGGACCGCGTCTTTTCGCGTTGCTCATTGATATCCCCGGGGCGGAACGAGGTATCGAACGTATAAGTATTCGGCTTTCCGGCGAATAACTCGGCATAAGTCGCGACGGTACGATCGAGAACGCTCGAGTTGGGATTGGCGTACTCCGGGAACACGGCAACAGGCCAACCGATACCCGGCTGCATGAAGTTGCTGGCAGGCCCAGCGTAGGCAAGACCCGGATGCTGCGCAACCGGAATAAGCGGACATGCACCCCAGCTGGGGTTGGTGCCCGTATCGTTACAGACACCGGTGTTGTTCCAGTTACCCCGCAACAGCACCTTGGTATCGGCTGCGCGAATGCCGACGTGCAGTTTGGTAAAGAAGCTGTCGCCCCCGAGGTCGTAGTCGAAATCCTGGCTGAGTGCCGACATGTTCAGCTTATGGCGGTCGACCGCATTGGCGAGCCACTCATAATACCAATTCTTCGGATTGCCAAAATAGGCGTATGGGTTGCCTGGGTTGGCTGGATCGACGATCGAGAAGGTGGGGATCCTGCCGCGCACGTCGAAGGCCAGATTCAGGTTGGGAATATTGGCGACACTTCTGCTTTCGTTATCGTACAGCTTGATCGAGTCGCCATTGCGGTCGGCGTCGTAGCTGGCACGTTCATAAGCGAAGTCGGTCTTCGACCTGAGCCTGTCCGAAATGCGCCACTTGACATTCACTGCGGACAGGTTCGTGCGATTGCGAACATCCTGGTCAAACCGGGAGGATGAAAAAATCTGCGGCGACAAAACGCCGCTCGTCGCGCTGCCATCCGCCGCCCAGGTCCATGTGGAACCCGCCGCTGCGCGCGGGTCGCTGTTCTTGTCGTCGCCGTAGATGTATTCGCCGCGACGGATGAACGTGTAGTTCGAATAGAGATTCTGTGCCGTGAGGAGAACGTCGTTGTTCACCTGCCACTGGTAGGCGAGTGCCAGGCCCTGGCGCTTTCGCTCGCCCGAGTCCTCGTACATCTCGAACGATGTCGGCACATAGAGTTCCGAGAGCGACCCCTTGTTCGGCATCGAATTGTAGGCCGCAACCTTGGCCGCCGAGGGCGCTTGCGCGGGGTCGGTCGCACATTTACCAACCGTCGCGGTCAGGCAGTGCTGCTGCTGTTGAAGCACCGCGTCCTGGCGATAATAGGTCTTGCTCGCCGTTGCATTCACCAGGAAGCCCATGCGGCCGAAATCCGTCTTGAACTGGCGGCTCAACAGGCCCGAACCCGACGGCGAGTACTTGCGAATCCGGTCGTAGTAATTGGACTTGAGCGTAATGACGTTGATGTCTTCTTTCGAATCGAATGGCAGTCGCGTGCGAATGTTGACCACGCCGCCGACACCGCCTTCGATCAGGTTGGACGCGGCGTTCTTGTAAACGTCGACGCCGGCCATGAGTTCGGAGGGAAGCCCTTCCAGGTCCGGTGCCCGGCCACCGTTGGCCGTAAAAAAGTCGCGTCCGTCGATCAGGTTGCGGACCTGCGTGATGCCGCGGATCGTGATCGCGGGCTCGGTGCGATGGTCGTAATCCGTGCCGCCCTCGCCATAGCGGCGCTGGATCTGGACGCCCGCGACCCGCTGCAGCGACTCGACGGTACTCACGTCCGGCAGCTTGCCGATATCGGTGGCCTGGATCGAGTCGACGATCTGATTGGCGTCCTGCTTGAGATCGCGCGCCGACTTCAACGCTGCCCGTTGACCGGTGACGATGACGGTGCTCGGGGCGTTCGTGTCCCCACTTGCACTTGCCGTGCCCGCCTCCTGCGCATGCGCGGCCATCGGCCCTGCGATGGCAAGCGCGCAAGCTTGGGCCACCATCGTCTTTCTCATCGTTTTTACATTTCCGTTTCGCACAGCAAATATCTCCTTATAGTAATTTTTGGGTATCGCTCTCGTATGCTGCCGGCTCGATATAGATCACATTCCAGCCGGCGGGAATGGCGCTTGAGTTATCGCGTTCAACAGCTGCAGGGGGTGGCAGCAATGTTGTGTGGAACGGCGCGACAACGTTATCGCATAAATACGATGTTACGAGAAAAGATTGCCAACAATCCTATGTGGATTTTGTATGGTGATATAACGTTTGCGGATAGATTCGGAGATGCGTACCGCTCGGCGTCGCGAGCCGGTGCAATCTGCCCCGGCTCGTCGATGCGGGGTCGGTCCCCAGTGTCAGAACTTCATTTCGAGCGTCGCGCGCACGCTGCGGTACAGCGGCATGATCGTGCGCGTCGATTGCGTGCCGTTGCCGGCCAGGACGTAGCTGCTTTCGCTGATGTAGTCCTGCGCGAGCAGGTTCGCCGTGGCGACGCGCAGTTGCAGCTTCGGGTCGAATTTCCACAGCGCGTACAGGTCGAGGTCGCGGCGCACGGACTGGTAGCTGATCTGGTTCGCCGACACGCGCACCTGGCCGCCATTCTTGAACACGTACGAGCCGCCCACTGTCAGCGGACCGCGCTTGTAGTCCGCGCCCAGCGTGGCCGAGAGGGGCGTCTGCGCGTCCAGGCGGTTGTTCGGCCCCGGCACGGAATCGACCGTCGACCAGTTGCGCGACAGGCTCGCGCGCAGGTCCAGCGCCTCCTTCGTGTCGATCACGGCCTTCAGAGGGAACTTCGCTTCCAGCTCCAGGCCATGCGTGCGCGCCTGGCCCGCGTTGGACGGCGTCAACACCCAGCGCGTGCCGTCGAACAGCACCTGGTTGCGCGTGTAGTCGTCGATGCGGCGGGTCGATACGCTCGCCGACAGCAGCGCGCCCTCGGCCCAGTAATGCTCGTACGACGCATCGATGCCCAGCGCCAGTTCCGGCTTCAGGTTCGGGTTGCCGATGTAATCCGGTTCCGTCTGGCTGTTGTTGACGGTTGTGAACCGGTGCGGGATCAGGCTCTGCAGGCCCGGCGCCTTGTACGTGCGGGTGACGGCG
Source organism: uncultured Massilia sp. (assembly GCA_966212555.1). Taxonomy (GTDB): domain Bacteria; phylum Pseudomonadota; class Gammaproteobacteria; order Burkholderiales; family Burkholderiaceae_D; genus Telluria. The sequence goes on along the minus strand of CBIHRX010000116.1, from coordinate 12,626 downwards.
AAACGGACCTGGTCGCCCTTCGTGTCCGGCAGCTTGTACAGGGTCTGCACCAGCGGGCTCAAGACGGTCGAGCGCGAACGGGCCGTCGCGAATGTGTTGCCTTCCGTCCGCGTCTGGATGCCTTCCCAGCGCGCGCCCAGGTACACGGACCAGCGCGGCGTCACGTTCCACTCGTCCTGCGTGTAGACGGCGAGCCGGGCGACGTGCGCATCGTAGACTTCGTCGCCACCGGGCAGCGCGACGTCGGGCCGGAAGTAATCGCGGTCGCGGCGGGCATCGTCGCGCGTCGAATAGCCGCCGTCCCAGCCGAACGCGAGCGCGTGCCCTTCCCAATTGGCGCTCGTGTATTTGCCCATAGAACTGATACCGCGATCCGTGCCCGCCGAAAAAATGACCTCATGCAGGACCGGCGACGCCGGGTTGCCACTGCCGGTGCGATAGGTCGCGTTGGCAAGGGCGCCGTACAGGCCGCTGACCTTGGCATCCAGCTTGGCGCCGCCCGCGAACTTGTGCACCCAGTTCAGCTCTTCGCGGAAGAAGCGGTTGTCGTTGCTCATCGTCTGGTCCAGCGCCGGGTAGGCCGGCAGCGGGCCGAGTTGCGTGGCGACGCGCCCCTCGGACGCGTTCTGGAACCGGTTGATGTTGAAGAACGTCTGCGAGGTGAGAGTATCGCCGTTGTCGAAGCTCCAGTTCAGGCGGGGGCTCACGTTGAAGGCCGTGAACCGGGCGGCGTCGGACTGGTTGCCCAGGCGCAGGCCGTCGAGGCGGCCGGACGTGTCGAGATGCTGTTCGACGGTCGCCGGCTCGCGCCAGAAGTACGAGCGGGACAGGTTCGCCGACAGCGAATACGACAGCTTGCCGACGCGGTCCGACAGCTGCAGGTTGAAGGACGGGTTTGCCACATCATGCCCATGGCCATAGCCCGCCTTCAATTCGCGCTGGGCCGTCCTGACCGTCTTCTTGAGGACGATGTTGATGGTACCGGCGATCGACTGCGTCGAGAATTCCGCGCTGGCCGCGCGCAGCACTTCGATGCGTTCGATGACGTCCGGCGCCAGCGAATCGATGGAAAAGCCGGCCGGGGCGCGCTCGCCGTTGAGCAGCACCTGCGTATAGCCGCTGCCGAGCCCACGCATGCGGATCTCGCCGCCCCGTCCGCCGCCCGTCCCGCTGACGGTCACGCCCGGCACGCGCTTCAGCACGTCGAGGATGCTCGTATCGCCGTACTTGACGATCTCGTCGTGATTGACGACGATCTTGCTGGCGGTGTCGTCGCGGCGCGGATCGTAGGCGTCGGCCGCGCCCTTCACTTCGACTTGCTGGATTTTATTGTCCTTGGCGAGCGGCGCCGGCGCTTGCTGGGCATGTACGGAACACGTGACGGCGATGGCGGCGGCGAGCAGGGTCAGGCGGAATGGCATTTTCGCGATATGCATGTCAGAATGGCAAAAAAATAGAGCGGCCGCCATTGTCCCTTGGATCGCCGGATTTGCGTTGCCCCTGCGTAAATATTTTTGATATGCATTACCGTCGGCCATCCCGCGGTTTTGCCTGAGCGAACGCCCGTGCCGCTATAATGGCGCGTCTTCATATCGAGGTTTACCGTGTCCGATCGCCTGAAAGTCCTGCCCCAGTACCTGCTGCCGAAGCGGCGCCTCACGACCTTCGCCGGCCGCGTGGCCGGCGCCAACGGGGGCACGGTGACGACGCGACTGATCCGCTGGTTCGTCGCGAAATACGGTGTGAACATGCTGGAGGCCGAGAATCCGGACATCGCCAGCTACAAAAGCTTCAACGAATTCTTCACCCGCCCGCTGAAACCCGGCGTGCGCCCGCTGGCCGATGCCGATTTCGTCTGCCCCGTCGACGGCGCGATCAGCCAGTTCGGCGCGATCGACGACCACCACATCCTGCAGGCGAAGGGCCACCGCTTCACGACGACGGAACTGGTCGGCGGCGACGCTTCGCTCGCGAAACGGTTCCAGCACGGCTGCTTCGCGAACCTGTATCTGTCGCCGAAGGACTACCACCGCCTGCACATGCCGTGCGACGGCCGGCTGACCCGGATGATCTATGTGCCTGGGGCCCTGTTCTCCGTGAATCCGACGACGGCGCGCGGCGTGCCGAACCTGTTCGCCCGCAACGAGCGCGTCGTGTGCGTGTTCGAATCGCCGGAGCATGGCACGTTCGTGCTGGTGCTCGTGGGCGCGACGATCGTCGGCAGCATGGCCACCGTGTGGCACGGCGTCGTGAATCCGACCCGCACGCCGAAGGTGACGGAGTGGACCTACGACGACCGCGACATCGTCCTGAAAAAGGGAGAAGAGATGGGCCGCTTCCTGCTCGGCTCGACGATCGTCATGCTGTTCCGTCCCGACACGATCCGCTTCAATCCGGACTGGGCGCCGGAACGCGCCGTGCGCTTGGGCGAGATGATGGGCAACCGGCCGGCCTGATTGTACTGACAACTTTTTCATGGCAGCATGGACGCCTCATTTCAAGGAGGCAACCATGCAAGAATCGCTTACCGTCGCCGACGCCCAGCAGGACATGCGCACCGCCTATCTGGGCGGCGCGCCCGGACTGTTCGTCTCGGGCACCGTCTGGACCATTGCCGGCCTCGTCTGCTTGTGGAAGCCGCCGCAGGACGCCGTCTGGGCCCTCTACGCGGGCGGCGTGCTGATCCATCCGATATCGACCCTGCTGACCCGCCTCCTCGGACGCTCCGGCCGCCACGCCGCCGGCAATGCGCTCGGCATGCTCGCGTTCGCCGGCACGATCTGGATGATCCTGATGCTCGCCCTCGCCTACGGCATCGCCCTGTGGCGCATCGAGCTGTTCTTCCCCGCGATGCTGTTCGTCATCGGCGGGCGCTACCTCACGTTCGCCACCGTATTCGGCACGAAGCTGTTCTGGGCGTGCGGCGCCGTGCTGGCGCTGGCGGGCTGGCAATTGGCGGCGCTGCATGCGGCGCCCGCGACCGCGGCGTTCGTCGGCGGCGGCATCGAGATCGTGTTCGGCGTCATCGTGCTGGCCGGGCTGCGCCGCACGGCCAGCACGGCGCGCGCATCGGCCTGACGCTCATTCGGGCCTCTACCGGGATTTGTCGCGGTCCTTGCAGAACACCTCGTCCAGCATGTCGAGAAACGCCCGCGTCTTCGCGGGCATCAGGCGCCGGCCGGGAAACACGGCCCAGCCCGTCGAACCGGGCAGATCCCAGTCCGGCAGCACGCGCACCAGTTCCCCCTTCCTGACGTGCTTGGCCACGATGAAATCCGTGCTCGCCGCGATGCCGGCACCGCTGGACGCGATCTTCGCCAGCAACTGGGGCGAATTGGCCGTCAGGCGCGCCGTCAGTTCCTTTTCCCACCGCACTTTGCCCCGCTGCAGAATCCACGGCACGGCACCGCCCATGCGGCTGAGGATGCACAGCAAGTCGTGCTGCAGCAGATCGTCCGGCTGCTCGGGCAGGCCGCGCCGCGCGAGGTAGGACGGCGCCGCGTACAGGCCGAACTGCTGGATGGCGACGCGGCGCGCGGCCAGCGTCGAATCCTCGGGCAGGTCGCCCATCCGGATCGCGATGTCGAAGTTTTCCGCGACGAGGTCCACGCGCCGCGGCGACAGGTCCAGTTCCAGCGACACGGCCGGATAGCGGTCCATGAACTGCGGAATCATGTCGACCATCACGACGTTGGCAAAATCCTGCGGCATCGAAATGCGCAGCTTGCCGCTGGGCGCGGCCTGGCGGTGCTGCGCCAGCGCGCCGGCCGCCTCCACCTCTTCCGCCACCTTGCGCGCGTGTTCCAGCAGGCTGGCGCCGAATTCCGTCAGCATCAGGCGGCGCGTCGTCCGCTGCAGCAGGCGCTCGCCCACGCTCGCCTCCAGCATCGCGATGCGGCGCGACACGGTCGACTTCGGCAAATCGAGGCGCTGCGCCGCCATGCTGAAACTGCCGGCCTCGACGATGCGGGCGAACAGCAACAGGTCGTTCGGTTCGACGTCCATAGATTGTTCCACTGATTGAATAATGTTATCCATTCTACCGTCTACCGCACGATATTTGGAACCGCTAAAGTGTCTCCATCGAAACACAAACCAACAGACAACGAAGGAGCGCATCATGAACATTCTGCAGATCAATTCCAGCCTGCGTGGCAACCAATCCGAATCGACCCGTGTGGCCAATGCGATCGTCGCCAAGGTGGCGGCCGCCAACCCGGGCGCGAACGTCACGGTGCGCGACCTGGGCGCGAACCCGCACCCGGTGCTGGACGAAGCGGCGCTGGGCGCCCTGTTCACCCCGGCCGACCAGCGCACCGCCGGGCAGGCTGCCCGCGTGGCCCTGGACGACGCACTGATCGCCGAAGCGCAGGCCGCCGACGTGATCGTGCTCGGCGCTCCGATGTACAACTTCGGCATGCCGATCCAGCTGAAAGCGTGGTTCGACGCCATCGCCCGCGCCGGCGTGACCTTCCGCTACACGGAGAACGGTCCGGAAGGCCTGCTGAAGAACAAGAAGGTGGTCGTGGCCACGGCCCGCGGCGGCATCTACCCGGCGGACGCGGACCCGCAAGTCCCGCACATCCGCATGCTGCTGAACTTCCTGGGCCTGACGGACCACCAGTTCATCTACTCGGCGGGCCTGGCGATGGGTCCGGAAATGGCCGCGAAAGGCCAGGCCGAAGCGGACGCCGCAGTCGCCGCCCTGGCCTGAACGACAACGATTTTGCGTCAAGGAGAGAGATCATGACCCAGCAAGTGCAAACCCAGGCCGTGGCCACGAGCCGCGGCGTCGAACGCCTGGTCGGCGGCCAGTTCGTGATGGACGGCGCGGGCGTCAAGATCAACCGCGTCCTGACGCAACCGCTGCAGCGCCGCCTCGACCCGTTCCTGATGCTGGACGCGTTCGGCAGCGACAAGGCGGGCGACTACATCGCCGGCTTTCCGGAGCACCCGCACCGCGGCTTCGAGACCGTCACCTACATGCTGACGGGGAACATGCGCCACCGCGACAGCGCCGGCCACGAAGGCTCGATCACCAACGGCGGCGTGCAGTGGATGACGGCCGGCCGCGGCGTGATCCACTCGGAAATGCCGGAGCAGAACGAGGGCCTGATGGAAGGGTTCCAGCTGTGGCTCAACCTGGCCGCCAAGGACAAGATGAGCGCACCGTGGTACCGCGACATCCCGGCCGAAGCCATGCCGCGCTTCACCCTGGACTCGGGCGCAGCCGTGCAAGTGATCGCCGGCAGCAGCCACGGCGTCGCCGGCGCCGTGCAGCGCGAGGTCACGGAACCGCTGTACCTGGACATCGAGCTGCCCGCGGGCGCCACGTTCGAGCAGCCGCTGCCGGCCGGGCACAACGCGTTCCTGTACGTGTTCCGGGGCGAGGTGGTCGTCGAGGGCAAAGCCGTGCCGCAGGCCCGCATGGCGATCCTCGACAACGCCAGGGCCGCCGACGGCGTGCGCATCAAGGCGGCGCAACCGGCGCGCCTGCTGCTGATCGCGGGCCGGCCGCTGAACGAGCCGATCGCGCAATACGGACCGTTCGTGATGAACACGCAGGCCGAGGTGTTCCAGGCCGTCGAGGATTTCCGCAACGGGAAGTTCACCGATAGCACGGCGGCGTCGGCGGCGTGATCGCATCCGTCAGTTTTCCGCGCGGGCGAGCGACCCCGGGTCCGCTCCCCGCGCGTTTCCGTTTCTTGGTCTACACTAGCGCGCATCGCATGATTTACGCTCGCTCACGATGCCGCTGCTCCCCGTCCTGTCGTCCCTGCTCTCCCGCGCCAGCCGCGCCCTCGGCCTGGAAAGCGTCGACGCGTTCCCGCCCGGCCACCGCTACCCCCATACGCGCTGGGACCGCGCCTATTTCGACATCGCGTCCGACCTGACGGCGGACCGGATGGAGACGGCGATCTGCGAGGCCATCACGAACACGCCCGCCGTCTTCGCCCACATCACCCATCCGACACCGCGCATGCAGCGCGCGCTGCTGGCCGTCATCCATGCGCGCCTGCGCCGCGGCAGCACGGCGCCGACGGACCTCGTCGCGCTGCTGATCGACGCCTGCGACAGCCCGCGCACGCCGGAAGCCCTGCCCGGCCTGCGCGCGGCACTGGCGTCGACGGAAGGCTACGACCCGTCGATGCGCATCGCCCACCTGCAAGCCTGGCTCGCGGACATGCCGGCCGCCTTCGACGTCATCGAAGCGCCGGTGCGGGTGCGGGGCTGAGCGCCGCATCCCACCGCGCACGCAAGCGCATGAACGGCGTCTCGACGAGGACGTACAGCAGCCAGCCGGCCGCCAGCGACGCCAGCATGCACGCTGCGATCGTCACGGGCGTCTCGGCCCCGTAGCCCGCCCGCGCCAGGCGCGCCGCGACGAGGATGCTGACGGACTTGTGCGTCAGGTAAATGGCATACGACCACAGCGCGAGGCTGGCCGCGCCCGGCACACGCACGCGGTGCAGCAGCGAACCCGGTGCCAGCGCGGCGAGGATCAGCAGCGCAAAGCCAAGGGCCAGCAGCGGATAGCCGGTCACCGTCTGGGCGTACGCATAATGGTCGTCGAGGAACCACGCGAACGCGGCGCCGATGACGGCCATGCCGGCCGCCAGCAGCGCGTTGCCGTACGCGAGAATGCGGCGCCACAGCCCCGGCGCACGGTGCTTCAGCAGCGCGAGCGCAACGCCCGCCAGCAATTCGTCCGCGCGGCACCAGCTCGAGTAATAGATGTACTGGTAGTAGTAGCCCAGTCGGTTAGGTGCATTCTGGCCGTCCTGCCAGATCGTCGCGCGGGCCAGCATGCCGCCCGCGACGGCCAGCAGCAGCGCGATCCACGCCCAGCGCTGCTTCACGCCGCCCTGCCCCAGTGCGGCGCCGAGGATGGCCGCGGCCGGCACCAGCATATAAAACTGTTCCTCGATGCACAGCGACCACGCGTGCGAGAACGCCGTACCCGGTTGCAAATGGATGTTCTGCGTGAACGTGAGGTATTGCCACAGCGGGAGCATGGCCGCGTCGCCGCGCCACGCCGGCCACAGTGCGTACAACGCCAGCACGACCCAGAAATTGGGGAGCGTGCGCAGCAAGCGCCTGCCGTAGAAGCGTCCCAACGAAAACCCGCGGGCGGAGCCGAGGGCCGCGAAGATCTGGTTGCCGATCAGGTAGCCGGACAGCGCGAAGAACAGGTCCACGCCCGCCCAGCCCATCGTCCCGACCCAGCCGAACGTGGGCGCGTCGCTGACGAACAGCGTGTAGTGGTGCAGCACGACGAGCGTTACCGCAAGCGCGCGCAACGTGTCGAGGCCGTGGATGCGGGACGCAGTCCCCGTATTGACGCCGTCCATGCTGACATTCTTCTACGAAAACCACGGATGATGCCATGTGCGTGGCCGGCACGCTACAATGCCCGCATTCTTTCTTCTTGGAACACGACGCATGATCCCCGCCAGCCAGCTGCACTTCAAATCCGTCAACTACACCGGCCAGGGCCCCGGCCCGAAAGTCATCATCATGGGTGCCACGCACGGCAACGAGAAATGCGGCACCCGGGCCATCCAGCGGATCATGGCGGAGATCGATGCGGGCACGCTGCCGGTCGTGAACGGCAGCGTGACGTTCGTCCCCATCGTCAATCCAAAGGCCTATGCGCAGGATACGCGCTCGGGCGACCGCAACCTGAACCGCGACCTGTCGCCGAAAGCGGAACCGCACGACTTCGAAGACCACGTCGCCAACTGGCTGTGCCCGCTGCTGGCGCAGCACGACGTCCTGCTCGACCTGCACTCGTTCAACGCGGCGCACGGCGAACCGTTCGTGATGGTCGGCCCCGTCGACAACGACGGCCCGCTGGAACCCTTCAAGCACATGCGCGCCGAGCGCGCGCTGGCCCGCCGCCTGGGCGTGCGCCGCTTCGTCACGGGCTGGATGGCCGCGTACGGCGGCGGCGTGCAGCGCCGTTCGCGCGGCAACGCGCAAGAACTGGAAACCGTGCTGCGCTACGGCATGGGCACGACGGAATACATGCGCAGCACGGGCGGCTACGCCCTCACGCTCGAATGCGGCCAGCACCTCGACCCGCGCGCGCCGGACGTCGCCTACACGGCCATCATGAATACCCTTGCCTTCCTGAAGATCATCGATGCGCCGGAACCGGAACCCGTCCCGTTCGAGGAAATGGAAGCGTTGCAGATGGTCGTCGTGCACGACAAGCTCGACGCCGGCGACCAGTTCACGCGCCAATGGGCGAGCTTCGACCCGCTCGCGGAAGGCGAACAGATCGGCGTGCGCGCGGACGGCACGCCCGTCGTCGCGGAATTCGCGGGCCGCATCCTGTTCCCGGACGTGAACGCGCAGCCGAATCACGAGTGGTACTACCTCACGCGCCCGAATCCCGCGTTCGGCCGCGAGTGACGTTCTGCCGGGGGCAGAACCTCGCTGGCGTGCGGACCGACGCGGACGGTGCTACGATGTCCGGCACCGTCCACCCTGCTCCGTCCGCCACGCCATGACGCCGAACACCTTACTCCTCATCCTGAGCATCCACGCGCTGGCCCTGGTCTCGCCGGGACCCGACTTCGCCGTCGTGACCCGCACCGCCATCGTGTCCGGACGCCGCGCCGGCCTGTGGGCCGCGGCCGGCGTCGCGACGGCGATCGGCATCTACGTCCTCGTCTCCGTGCTCGGCATGTCGCTCGTGCTGGCGGCACTGCCGGGCCTGGCGCGCATCCTGGCCGTCGTCGGCGCGCTGTACCTGGCCTGGCTGGGCATCCAGTGCCTGCGCTCGCGGGGCCAGTTGCCGGACGCGCAGGGCACCCGGGCCGGCCACAAGGCCTTCGTCGGCGGCTTCCTCACGAACCTGCTCAATCCGAAGGCCATGCTGTACTTCGGCTCGGTCCTGTCCCAGGCATTGAAGCCGGGCCTGGCCGCCGCCGACGTCGCCTTGCTGTGGACGCTGCTCGTCGCCGAGTCGATGCTGTGGTTCGTACTCGTCGCGCTGCTGTTCTCGTCGCGCCCCGTGCTGGCCTGGCTGCGTGCGCGCCTCGTCTGGCTCGACCGGACCGTCGGCGCCGTGCTGCTCGTGCTGGCCGCCAAGGTCTCGCTGCTGGCCGTGCGCTGAACGCCGGATCAGCTGCAGGTTGCGCAAGTAGATCGCGACGCCGAGGCCCTGCCCCGCGACGAACACGGGATCGCGCCGGTGCACCGCGTAGGCGAGCAGCACGAGCGCGCCGACGACGCTCAGGTACCAGAACGACACCGGGATCACGCTGCGGCGGTCGCGCTCGCTGGCCAGCCACTGGACGACGAACCGGCCCATGAACACGGCCTGCCCGACAAAGCCCAGCAGCAGCCACCCGTCTTCCTCAGCCATCGCCCCGCCCCCGCTGCACCCGCTGCATCCTCTGGACCAGCCGCGCCAGGCCGACCCGCGCCTGGCCGGCCCACGCCAGCCTCCAGCGCAGCCAGCCCGCGCTTGCCGACCAGGCGACGCTTGCACCGGACGGCGGCGCACGGGACAGACAGCCCATCTCCCAGGCACCCCACGCGATGCACGTGGCCGCGAGCAGGCGCTGCGCCGGCAGCACCGCGGGGATGCCGATGTGGCGGCTGACCACGAGGCTCGCCGCCACGGCCATCAGCACCGCGCCGGCCAGCATGCCGGCCCGCCCCGCCGTCTGCCGGGGCCCGTGCCGGCGCGCCTGCAGTGCGAGGCCGCACCACGCGCCCAGCCAGCCGCCCAGCATGCCCCACAACACGTCCAGCGGCCAATGCACGCCGACCATGATGCGCGACAGTCCGACGAGACTGGCCAGCACGAGCAGCAGGCCGCGCCACAGCCGCCGGCCTCGCAGGCCCATCACCCAGATGCCGGCCAGCGCGAACGCGGCCGCGGCGTGGCCGGACGGGAACGACACGCGGCGATAGGCCGGTCCGGCCTGGTGAAACGCGTCGCCCGCGAGCACGGACAGCGGGCGCGGCACGTCGACGAATTCCTTGGTGACCTGGGTCCACAGGCCCGCCACGACGGCCGCCAGCAGGGCCGCCCGGAACAGGTGCGGCGCACGCCGGATCCAGGGCAGCACGAGCGCCAGCGCCACCGCGCCGTCGCCCAGCATCGTCAGGTGGAACCATACGACGTCGCCGACGCCCTGGCCGCCCCGGTTCAGCCACAGGAACAACGCACGGTTGGTGTCCGTGCCGAGGATGCCCGCCACCAGCGCCAGCGCGACGGCGGGCGGGAGCCAGGCCCAGGGCGAGCGCAGGGAGGCCGGCATCGCGTCACCCTTCGATGCGCACCAGCAGCACGCCGCCCTCGCGGAACAGCACGCGCCAGCGTGGCGGCAAGCCGTCCAGCGCATCGCTGCGCGTGAGGATGACGTCGCCCGGGCGCGGTGCATCCGTCGCGGGCGTCACCGCGGCGCGGTAGACGGAAAAGCTGGGCACGTTGATACGCCAGCTGCGCACCGGCCAGCCGGCTTCCCGGGCCAGCAGCGCGGCCCGCTTGACGGGGCCCTGCTGCAGCTCGGCCGCGGCGGGCAGCAGCAGGCCGCCGAAGGCGTACGAACAGGCCAGCGCCGCCGCGCCGAGGCGCGGCAATGGCCGGCTCGTGCGCGACCGGCCGGGCCACAGCGCCAGAAGCAGCACGCCCGCCAGCAGCGCGATCGACTGCGCGTACCAGGCCGGGCCGAACACGTCGGGACGGGACAGCGCGTCGCGCACGTACGCATTGCGCGCGCCGGGCGCGGCATGGCGCAGTACGAGCGGCAGCGCCGCGACGGCGGCGAGCAGCAGCAGCGCGGGCCACAGTGCCGCGCCGCGGCTGCGCAGCGCGTCGCGCCGGCGCGCCATCAGGATGAACAGCGGTGTCGCGCCGTACAGGAGGTAATGCGGCAGCTTGGTGCCCGCCAGGGTGAAGAAACCGAGGACGAACAGGAACCAGCACCACAGCAGGGTGTCGAGCGGCGTCGCGCGCAGCCGCCGCACCTCGGGGAGCGTGGCCAGCAGGAGGCCCGTGTACGGCAGCACGAGCAGCAGCAACGCCGGCAGGTAGAACAACGGGCTGCCCGCATGGCCTTGCAGCGGCACGAGGAAGCGTTCGACGTTGTGGCGCATGAAAAAGCCGGCCAGGAACGCGTCGCCGCGCGCCGCGTATTCCAGCGCATACCACGGTCCCGCGACGGCAAGCAGGATCAGCCAGCCGACCGGGTCGCGCACGGCGCGCCACCAGTCGGCCAACCGCCCCTGCAGCCCGAACGCGAGTGCGCTCGCGGTACCCGGCACGAGCAGTGCGACGGGCCCCTTCGTCAGCACGCCGAGCGCGATCCAGAAGTATGCCCGGCGGCGCCAGCGCGGCCGCGGGTCGACCAGTTCGCGGTAGACGTCGAATAGCGCCAGCGCCAGGAACAGGTTCAGCAGGGCGTCGGCGATCGCGCCCCGGCCGATCACGACGACGCCCGCGCTGGTGGCGGCGATGAACGCGGCGGCGCATGCCGTCTCGCGCTCAAGGGCGCGACGCACGAACGCGTAGATGGCCGCGACCCACGCCGTGGCCGCGAGCGCCGACGGCAGCCGCAGCGCGAATTCGTCCAGGCCGAACAGGCGCACGGACGCGGCCTGCAGCCAGTAGACGAGGATCGGCTTGTCGAAGCGCGGCTGGCCGTTCAGCCACGTCGACACGTAGTCGCCCCGCGCCAGCATTTCCCGCGTCGCTTCGCCGAAGGCGCCCTCGTCCACGTCGAACAGCGGGATCGCGCCCAGGTTGTGGAACAGGCCGAGCCACACCGCCGCCGCGAGCAGCACCGGCCACGCCCACGGCGCCGTCACGGCGCGCACGCCGGCCGGGCCGGCTTGCGCCGTTTCCGCCCGCGCCAGGGCGCCGGGGTCGCGCTGCGGCGCGCTCATGGCCGCTCCCGCGCCGGGCTCGGCCGTGGGTGGGACGGCAGCTCCGCGCCGGCCCCGACCGTCTCGCGCACGAGGTAGGCCGGGACGCCGCCGGCTTCGAACCACGTGCGGGCCAGCATTTCCGTCAGGATGCCCGTGCACACGAATTGCACGCCGATCACGACGAGCAGGATGCCCAGCAGGAGCAGCGGGCGCCCGGCGATGGAGGCGCCCTCGCCCAGCTTCAGCCATGTCAGCCAGCCGAGCACGGCCAGCCCCGCGCCACCGCAGCCGAGTCCGATGCGCCCGAAGAAGTGCCCGGGACTGGCCCGGAAGCGCACGAAGAACGCCATCGTGAGCAGGTCCAGCACGACCTTCACGGCCCGCCCCAGGCCGGACGCGCCGTATTTCGAGCGCCCGTGGCGGCGCGGGAAATGGCTCACTTCTTCTTCGCGGATGCGGTCCGGCGACGTCAGCGTCGCCATCCAGCTCGGGATGAAGCGGTGCATCTCGCCATACAGGCGCACCCGCCGCAGCACGGCGGCACGGTAGACCTTCAACGTGCAGCCGTAGTCGTGCAGCGGCACGCCCGTCAGCAGGCCGATCAGGCGATTGCCCAGGCTGGACGGCAGGCGCCGCCACAGTCCGTCGCGGCGCTTGCGGCGCCAGCCGACGAGCAGGTCGAGGTCTTCGTCGAGCAGGCGGCGGACCATGCGCACGATGTCGTGGGGATTGTTTTG
>CBIHRX010000115.1:0-18774 GCA_966212555.1 uncultured Massilia sp. | reverse complement strand
CCAGGTCGAAGCCGGACTTGGTGCCGTCGCGGTCCATGCTGGTCAGCAGCAGTTCGCCGGCGCCCAGGCTTTCCATCTTGCGGGCCCATTCGACGGCATCGAGTCCGGTCGGGTTGCGGCCGCCGTGGGTAAAGACTTCCCACTTGCCGGGCGCGACCTGCTTGGCGTCGATGGCGACGACGATGCACTGCGCGCCGTGTTTCTGCGATGCGTCGTACACGAGCTGCGGGTTGGTCACGGCCGAGGTGTTCATCGACACCTTGTCCGCGCCGGCGTTCAGCAGGCGGCGCACGTCCTCGACCTTGCGCACGCCGCCGCCCACGGTCAGCGGAATGAACACGGACGATGCCACGGCTTCGATGATCGGCAGGATCAGGTCGCGGCCGTCGCTCGAGGCGGTGATGTCGAGGAAGGTGATCTCGTCGGCGCCCTGCTCGTTGTAGCGGCGCGCGATCTCGACGGGGTCGCCGGCATCGCGCAGTTCGGTGAAGTTGACGCCCTTGACCACGCGGCCGCCGGTGACGTCCAGGCAGGGGATGATGCGTTTTGCGAGCATAAGAGTACTAAGTTAGCGTCGTCCCCGCGCAGGCGGGGACCCAAGTTCTGCATGCGCAGCGTTTGCGCGTGCAAATTGGGCCCCTGCCTGCGCAGGGGCGACGGTTTTGAGGGCGGTGGCCTTGATTACGCCTGCGCGCCCTCGGTGAGTTCATCCGCGCGTTCCTGCGCGCTGGCCAGGTCGAGCGTGCCTTCGTAGATCGAGCGGCCGCAGATCACGCCTTCGATGCCCTCGTCCTGCACGGCGCACAGGGCTTCCACGTCGGCCAGGTTGTGCAGGCCACCCGAGGCGATGATCGGGATCTTGACGGCCTGCGCCAGGCGCACGGTCGCTTCGATGTTCACGCCGCCCATCATGCCGTCGCGGCCGATGTCGGTGTAGATGATCGATTCCACGCCGTAGCCTTCGAATTTCTGCGCCAGGTCGATGACTTCGTGGCCGGACATCTTGCTCCAGCCGTCGGTCGCGACCTTGCCGTCCTTGGCGTCCAGGCCGACGATAATGCTGCCCGGAAAGGCGCCGCAGGCGTCGTGCAGGAAGCCCGGGTTCTTCACGGCCGCGGTGCCCACGATGATGTAGGTGATGCCGTCGTCCAGGTAGCGCTCGATGGTGTCCAGGTCGCGGATGCCGCCACCCAGCTGGACCGGGATCTCGTCCAGGTCGTTGTCTTCGGCGTATTCCTGCACGACTTGCAGGATCGATTTGATCGCCTCTTCGTTCTTCGGTTTGCCCGCGAACGCACCGTTCAGGTCGACCAGGTGCAGACGGCGCGCACCCTTCTTGAGCCAGTGCAGCGCCATATCGGCGGGATCTTCGGAGAACACGGTGGCAAGGTCCATGTCGCCCTGTTTCAGGCGAACGCAGTGACCGTCTTTCAGGTCGATGGCGGGGATCAGCAGCATGGTCGTAGTCGGTTGATTAGGTAACTCAGGGATTCCAGTGGACGAAGTTGCGATACAGGCGCAGGCCGGCGGCCGCGCTTTTCTCGGGGTGGAACTGGGTGGCGACGATGTTGTCGCGCGCGACCGCGCAGCAGAATTGTCCGCCGTAGTCGGTCTCGCCGATGGCGTCCTGCGCCTCGGCCGGCTTGGCGTAATAGCTGTGCACGAAATAAAAATAGCTGTCCGGGGCGACGCCTTCCCACAGCGGGTGGGCACGCGTCTGGTGCACGCGGTTCCAGCCCATCTGCGGCACTTTAAAACGCGAGCCGTCGGCCTGCAGCTTGCCGTCGAGTTCGAAGCGCACGACTTGACCGGGCAGGAGGCCCAGGCCGGGCACGCCGCCGTTCTCGTCGCTCGAATCGAACAGCATCTGCTCGCCCACGCACACGCCCATCATCGGCCGGCTCTTGGCGGCACGCAGCAGGGCGTCCTCGACGCCGGATTCGCGCAGGCTGCGCATGCAGTCGCGCATGGCGCCCTGGCCGGGCAGGACGATGCGGTCGGCCGCGTCGATGGCGGCCGCGTCGCCGGAAATCTGGACGTCGGCTTCGGGCGCGACGGCGCGCAGGGCTTGCGCAACCGAACGCAGGTTGCCCATGCCGTAGTCGACAACAACAATCTTGTTCATGATTCTCTTTACAGGCTGCCCTTGGTGGACGGGATCGTGCCCGCGGCGCGGTCATCCAGTTCGGACGCCATGCGCAGCGCGCGGCCGAACGCTTTGAAGACGGTCTCGCACTGGTGGTGCGCGTTCACGCCGCGCAGGTTATCCACGTGCAGCGTCACGCCGGCGTGGTTGACGAAGCCGCGGAAGAACTCGATGGTCAGGTCGACGTCGAAGCGGCCGATGGTCGCGCGGGTGAACGGCACATGCCATTCCAGGCCCGGGCGGCCGGAAAAGTCGATCACGACGCGCGACAGCGCCTCGTCCAGCGGCACGTAGGCATGGCCGTAGCGGCGAATGCCCTTCTTGTCGCCGATGGCCTTGGCCACCGCCATGCCTAGCGTGATGCCTGTGTCCTCGACGGTGTGGTGGTCGTCGATGTGCAGGTCGCCGACGGCCTCGACTTCCAGGTCGATCAGGCCGTGGCGCGCGATCTGGTCCAGCATGTGGTCGAGGAACGGCACCCCGGTATTGAGTTTCTGGCGGCCGGTGCCGTCCAGGTTGAGCGCGACGCGGATCTGCGTTTCGCTCGTATTGCGCGTGATTTCTGCGGTGCGGGTCATTGCTAGGTGCTCGGCGGTGTTCAGGCTTGCAGCGAAGCCTTCAGGGCATTCAGGAATACGGAGTTCTCTTCCGGGGTGCTGACCGTAACACGGATGCAATTGGCCAGCAATTCATGCATTCTACTCAAATTTTTAATCAGTACCCGTTCTGCGAACAGTTTAGCGCAGGTCTTTTCGGCATCCGGCACACGCAAGGTGATGAAATTGGCGCTCGACGGGAACACCGTCACGCCCGGCAGCGCGGCCATTGCCGCCGCCAGTTCCGTGCGCGCTTCGTTCAAACGGGCGGCCTGCTCGTCCAGCACCTCGACGTGGTCGAGCGCGAATTCGGCCGCCACCTGCGTCAATACGTTGACGTTGTACGGCGGGCGCACCTTGTCGAACTGTTCCAAGAGCGCGGGCGCGGCGGCGAGGTAGCCCAGGCGGATGCCGGCCAGGCCCAGCTTCGACAGCGTGCGCATGACGACCAGGTTCGGATACTGCGGCAGCTTGTCCATGAAGCTCGTGCGCGCGAACGGGTGGTAGGCCTCGTCCGCGACGGCGATGCCGTTTTCGCCCAGCGCGTCGATGATGGCGACCATGTCCGCTTCGCTGTACAGGTTGCCGGTCGGGTTGTTCGGGTAGGCCAGGAACACGAGGCTCGGCTTGTGCTCGGCGATCGCGGCCAGCATCGCGGCGCGGTCCAGCGAGAAGTCGGCCTTGAGCGGCACGCCGACGAAGTCCATGCCCGCGAACTGGGCGGAACGCTGGAACATCACGAACGCGGGGATCGGCGCGAGCACGACCGCGCGCTTGTCTTGCCGTGCGGTGGCGGTGCACAGGATCGAGATGATCTCGTCGGAGCCGTTGCCGAGGATGACGTCGAACCCGGCCGGCACGCCCAGCTTCGCGCGGATGCGTTCCTTGATGCCGGCGTACGACGGCACCGGATAGCGGTTCAGGACGGCGTCCGCCAGGCGCTGGGCCAGCTCGGCGCGCAGCGGGTCCGGCAGCTGGTACGGGTTTTCCATCGCGTCCAGCTTGATGTAGCCGCTCGAATCCGGCACGTTGTAGATATGGCCGGCACGGACGTCTTCGCGGATCGTGTTGGCGATGAGGTTGTCGATGCGGGTCATGCTTGGTTCACTCCTTCGGTGGCGGCGTCCGGGCGGGCGCCTTTGCGTTTTTTCGTGGCCGGCTGCGCGGGAGCGGACAAGCGTTCCGCGATGGTCGCGCAGTAGGCGGGGTTCAGCTCGAAACCGGTGAAATGCCGGCCGAGGCGCTTCGCGGCCAGCGCCGTCGTGCCGCTGCCCATGAACGGGTCGAGCACGACGCCGCCCGGCGGGCACGACGCCTTGACCATGCGCTCGATGATCTCGAGCGGTTTCTGGGTCGGATGGTCGACCCGTTCCGCATGTTCGCGATGCAGGCGCGACACGCTCCACAGGTCCTTCGGGTTGTAACCCACTTCCAGCCACTTGGCGCCCACGAAGATCGAGCGCGATCGCGCCTTCTTCGTCTCGGCGTCGTACGGGATACGCACGGAGTCCAAGTCGAAATAATAATCCTTGCGCTTCACGAAGAAGCCGATGGTGTCGTGCACGGAGCTGAAGCTCCTGGTGCTGCCCCCCATCGAGGGGACGCGGCGGTCCCAGATGATCTCGTTCATCATCGTCATGCGCCGCTTGAGCATGACGAAGATCTCGGGCGCGAAGCGCCACGTGAGAAAGAGATACAGGCTGCCGTTGTCCTTCAGCTTCGGCAGCGCACAATCGATCCAGCGCTCGGTCCACGCGAGGTAATCCTCCACGCTCTGCTGGTCCGAGCCGTTGCCGTAATCCTTGCCGAGATTGTACGGCGGGTCCGTCAGGATCAGGTCGATGCTGCCGTCGGGGATGCGCGCCATGCCTTCGAGCGCATCCTCGCAGAAGACCTGATCGAGCCAGGCCGTCATGATTTCGATTCGATCCTGAGCTCTGCGCTGCGCGCGTGTGCCTGCAGGCCTTCGCCGTACGCGAGTTCGGCCGCCACCTTGCCCAGCGTTTGCGCGCCGGCCTGCGAGACGAACAGGATCGACGAGCGCTTCTGGAAATCGTACACGCCCAGCGGCGACGAGAAGCGCGCCGTGCGCGACGTCGGCAGCACATGGTTCGGGCCGCAGCAATAATCGCCCAGCGATTCGGACGAGAAGCGGCCCAGGAACATCGCGCCCGCGTGACGGATTTTATCGGCCCACTGCTGCGGGTCTTCGGCGGAGATCTCCAGGTGCTCGGCGGCGATGGCGTTCGCGATGGCGCACGCCTCGTCCATGTCGCGCACCTTGATCAGCGCGCCGCGGTCCGTCATCGACGTGGCGATCGTGTCCTTGCGCGGCATCGTCGGCAGCAGTTCATGAATGCTCGCTTCCACCCGCGCGATGTAGTCGGCGTCGGGGCACAGCAGGATCGCCTGCGCCAGCTCGTCGTGCTCGGCCTGCGAGAACAGGTCCATCGCGACCCAGTCCGGGTCCGTCGTGCCGTCGCACAGCACGAGGATTTCGGACGGGCCCGCGATCATGTCGATGCCGACCGTGCCGAACACGCGGCGCTTGGCGGCGGCGACATAGGCATTGCCCGGGCCGACGATTTTATCCACGGGCGGAATCGTCGCCGTGCCGTAGGCCAGTGCGCCGACGGCTTGCGCGCCGCCGATCGTGATCACGCGCGTGACGCCCGCGATCGCGGCGGCCGCCAGCACCATGCGGTTCTTGACGCCGTCCGGCGTCGGCACGACCATCACGATTTCCTTCACGCCCGCCACCTGCGCCGGGATCGCGTTCATCAGCACGGACGACGGATACGCAGCCTTGCCGCCCGGAACGTAGATGCCCACGCGGTCCAGCGGCGTGACGCGCTGGCCCAGCACCGTGCCGTCCGGTTCCGTGTACGTAAAACCGTTCAATTCCTGCTTCTGGCGCTCGTGGAAGACGCGGATGCGTTCTGCCGCCGTTTTCAATGCGGCGCGCTGGGCTTCCGGCAGCGCGGCCAGGGCTTCATCCAGCTCGGCCTGGCCGACGTCGAGGGCCGCCATGCTGGTGGCGCCGCCGTTGGGGAGGCGATCGAACTTGTTCGTGTATTCCAGCACGGCGGCGTCGCCGCGCGCCTTCACGTCGGCGAGGATCTTGGCGACGGCCGATTCGATGGCGTCGTCGGTCTCGGCTTCGAACGCGAGCAGGTTGCTGAGGGTCTGCTGGAAATCGGCGGCGGTGGAATCGAGTTTGCGGATCGTGATGGACATGGTCGTTAGCACTTCTGCTGCTTGGACGCGCGTTCGAACGCGTCGATGATCGGTTGCAGGCGCTCGCGCTTCAGTTTCAGAGCGGCCTGGTTGACGACGAGGCGCGACGAGATCTCCATGATCTTTTCGACTTCGACCAGGTTGTTGGCGCGCAGCGTGCCGCCCGTCGACACGACGTCGACGATGGCGTCGGACAGGCCGACCAGCGGCGCCAGCTCCATCGAGCCATACAGCTTGATGAGGTCGACGTGCACGCCCTTCTTGGCGAAGTGCTCGCGCGCCGTGTGCACGAATTTCGTCGCCACGCGCAGGCGCGCGCCCTGGCGCACGGCGTTGTCGTAGTCGAAGCCGGCGTTGGCGGCCACGGACATGCGGCAGCAGGCGATGCGCAAGTCGATCGGCTGGTACAGCCCTTCGCCGCCATGCTCGAGCAGCACGTCCTTGCCGGCCACGCCGAAGTCGGCGGCGCCATGCTGGACATAGGTCGGCACGTCGCTGGCGCGCACGATCAGCACGCGGATGCCGGGATCGTTGGTGGCGAGGATCAGCTTGCGCGAGGTTTCCGGATTTTCCAGCACTTCGATGCCGGCCGCGGACAGCAGCGGCAGCGTGTCTTCGAAGATGCGGCCCTTCGAGAGGGCGAGGATGAGCTGGTTGCGGGTGTCGTTCATGTGGCTAGTTCTGGTTTGTGCCGTCATCCCCGCGCACGCGGGGATCCATGCTGAGCTTCCAAGTGGGGCTAACGCTGATTCGACGAACCGGCTGCCGGAGCCTCAGTATGGGTTCCCGCTTTCGCGGGAACGACGCTTGATCTTTATTTGATGCGTACGATATCCGCCCCAACCGCCGACAACTTCGCCTCCATCCGGTCATACCCGCGATCCAGGTGATAGATACGGTCGACGAGGGTCGTGCCCTCGGCGGCCAGGCCGGCGATCACGAGGGAGGCCGACGCGCGCAGGTCGGTCGCCATCACGGGCGCGCCGACGAGGCGGTCGACGCCCTTGATGAAGGCCGTGTTGCCCTCGGTGGAGATCTGCGCGCCCAGGCGGTTCATTTCCTGCACGTGCATGAAGCGGTTTTCGAAGATGGTTTCGGTGACACGGCTCGATCCGTTCGCGATCGTGTTCACGGCCATGAACTGCGCCTGCATGTCGGTCGGGAAGCCCGGGTATTCCGTGGTACGGAACGACACCGGCTGCGGGCGGCCGTCCATGCGCGCGCGGATGCTGTCGCCTTCGATGGTGAGTTGCACGCCCATCTCGCGCAGCTTGTCGATGCCCGCGTCGAAGATGTCCGTGCGGGTGCGGGTGATGCGGATGTCGCCGCCCGTCGCCGCCACCGCGCACAGGAACGTGGCCGCTTCGATGCGGTCGGAGATCACCGCGTGCTCGGTGCCGTGCAGGCTGTCGACGCCCTGGATCACGAGGCGGTCGGTGCCGATGCCGTCGATCTTCGCGCCCATCGCGACGAGCATGTTCGCGAGGTCCGTCACTTCCGGCTCGCGCGCGGCGTTTTCCAGGATCGTCTCGCCGTCGGCCAGCGTAGCGGCCATCAAGAGGTTCTCCGTACCCGTCACGGTGATCATGTCCGTGTGGATGCGGGCGCCCTTCAGGCGGGCCGCTTTCGCGTAGATATAGCCGCCCTCGATCGTGATGTCGGCGCCCATCTGGCGCAGGCCCTTGATGTGCTGGTCGACGGGTCGCGAACCGATCGCGCAGCCGCCCGGCAGCGACACCTTGGCTTCGCCGAAGCGCGCCAGCATCGGGCCCAGCACGAGGATCGACGCGCGCATCGTCTTCACCAGCTCGTACGGTGCGACGAGGGTGTTGATGGCGGCGCCGTTCAGCACGACGTTCTCGTCGTCCTGCGTAACCTTGAGGCCGGTCTGTTCGAGCAGGCGCAGCATCGTGCGCACGTCGTGCAGGCGCGGCACGTTCGACAGGGCGAGGTCGCCGCCCGTCAGCAGGCCCGCGCACAGGATCGGGAGCGCCGCGTTCTTGGCGCCCGAAATGGGGATGTCACCGTTCAGGCGCTTGCCGCCGACGATCTGGAGCTTGTCCATGCTTATCCTTGGTACTCTTCCGGGGTGAGCGTCTTCATCGACAGCGCGTGGATTTCTTCACGCATGCGGTCGCCCAAAGCGGCGTAGACGATCTGGTGGCGCTGGATACGGCTCTTGCCGGCAAACGCGGGCGAGACGATGACGGCGCTGAAATGCTGGCCATCGCCCTCCACTTCCAGGTGGGTGCATTCCAGGCCCTTTTGGATGTAGCCGTGGATCAGTTCGGGTGTAGTAACCATGTTTTGTCAGTGACGCAGCTTGTAGCCGCGGCGAAGCAGATTGATTGCGATAGCGGCCAAGGCCACGAAGAAGACGGCGACGATGGCCAGGCTGGTCCAGGGCGACACGTCGGACTGGCCGAAGAAACCATAGCGGAACCCGTCAATCATATAAAAGAACGGGTTGAAATGCGAGACTGCAAGCCAGAACGGCGGAAGTTTCTTAATGGAATAGAACACACCGGCCAAAAATGTTGCAGGCGTGATCAAAAAGTTCTGGAATGCGGCCAGCTGGTCGAATTTTTCCGCCCAGATGCCGGCGATGACGCCCAGCGTGCCGAGGATGCCGGCGCCCAGCAGCGCGAACACGATGATCCACAAGGGTGCGACGAACGACAGGTGCGCGAACCACGCCGTGATGACGAACACGCCGAAACCGACCGCCAGGCCGCGCACGACGGACGCCGTCACGTACGCCGACAGGATCTCCACGTGCGACAGCGGCGGCAGCAGGATGAACACGAGGTTGCCCGTGATTTTCGACTGGATCAGCGACGACGACGAGTTGGCGAACGCATTCTGCAGCACGCTCATCATCACGAGGCCCGGGACGAGGAACGAGGTGTAGCTCACGCCATCGAGCATCTCGACGCGGCCATCGAGCACGTGGCCGAAGATCAGCAGGTACAGCATCGCGCTGACGACGGGCGCGGCGATCGTCTGCGTGGCGACCTTCCAGAAGCGCAGGATCTCTTTATAAAACAGGGTGCGGAACCCGACGGAAAACGCGTTCATCGCACGGGGCTCCCTTCCATGATCTGGATAAAAATGTCTTCCAGGTCGGCCTGCTGCAACTGCATCTCGTCGATCTCGGCGCCGGATTCGCGCAGGCGCGCAAGGATGCCTTCGACTTCGCTGTATTCGTTCACGCGCAGGGTGTACGTGTTGCCGCCGTTGTGTTCGTCGTGCGCGACGAGGTGGCGCAGGCCTTCCGGCAGCGTCCCGTGCTTCAGGTTCACGACGAGCGACGAGCCGGACACGCGGCGCAGCAGCTGCGACATGGTGTCCAGCGCGACGACGTTGCCCGTCTTGAGCATGGCCACGCGCTGGCACATGGCCTGCGCTTCTTCCAGGTAGTGCGTCGTCAGGACGACCGTATGACCCTCGCGGTTCAGGCGCGCGATGAACTTCCACAGCGTCTGGCGCAGTTCGACGTCGACGCCGGCCGTCGGTTCGTCCAGCACGATCACGGGCGGTTTATGGACGAGGGCCTGGGCGACGAGCACGCGGCGCTTCATGCCGCCGGACAGCGCGCGCATGTTGACGTCCGCCTTGGGCGTGAGGTCGAGGTTTTCCATGACCTCGTCGATCCAGGGATCGTTGTTCTTCAGGCCGAAGTAGCCCGATTGCAGGCGCAGGGTCTCGCGCACGGTGAAGAACGGGTCGAACACGAGTTCCTGCGGCACGACGCCCAGCTTCATGCGCGCGTCGCGGAAATCCTTCACGACGTCGTGGCCGTGGATGCGCACGCTGCCCACGTCCGGACGAATGAGGCCGGCGATGGTCGAAATCAGGGTCGTCTTGCCGGCGCCGTTCGGGCCGAGGAGACCGAAGAATTCGCCTTGCTCGATATTCAGTGAAACGCCCTTGAGGGCCTTGAAGCCCTTGTAGCTTTTCTCGACGCTGTCGATCTGGATGGCTGCTGTCATGCGTTGGGGATCCGAGGGACCGGAACCGTGCGGGTGAAACGAGCCATTATAGAAGAAAACGCCACGGCGTTCCGGGCCGTGGCGTTTTCGGGGGTGCGGTCAAACGCGGCCCAACAACCCGTCGACGCCGTACAACTTTGCCAACGCATCCACGTTGGCCGGCACATTGATGAACTTCAGGCTGCGCCCCTGCCCCTGCGCGCGGCGCTGCCAGGCCAGCATCAGGGCCAGGGCCGAGGAGTCGGCGGCCTTGACGCCGCCGAGGTCGAACTCGGTTTCGCCGGCGGACACGGCCGCACAGCCCTGCGCCAACGCCGCTTGCGCGTTGTCGAACGTCAGGGCTTCCAGCGAGAGCATGGGATTCGCTTCCGCCATGCTTACTTCTGCGCGGACTTGGCCAGCGGCTTGTTGGCCAGCTGCTCGTTGCGGTCGTGCAGCTTCTTGATCAGGCCGTCAATGCCGTTCTTGCCGATTTCCGACGCGAAGGTGCTCTTGTAGGTTTCCACCAGCCACGCGCCCAGCACGTTCAGGTCGAAGATCTTCCAGCCCTGCGGGCCCTTGGACAGGCGGTAGTTCAGGGTGATCGGCTCGCCGCGGGTCAGGTTGACCTGCGATTTCACCTCGACTTCCGTGTCGGCCGGGTCGGCGCGGAACGGCTTGAACTCGATGGTTTCGTTCTTGATCTGCGACAGCGCACCGGCGTAGGTGTACACGAGCAGCGTGCGGAACTCGGCCGCCAGTTGCTTCTGCTGCTCCGGCGTCGCCTGGCGCCAGAAGCGGCCGGCCGCCTGGGCGGTCATCTTGTCCGAATCGACGTACGGCAGGATCTTGCTGTTGACCAGATCCATGATTTTCTTGTTGTTGCCGGCCTGGATGTCCTTGTCGGCCTTCACGCTCTCGATGACGTCGGTGGAGACGCGTTTCACGAGGGCATCCGGTGCCTCGACGGCGGCACGGGCCGGCGCGACGAGAACGGCGGTGGACATGGCCACGGCGGCGGCGGTCACGATCAGTTTTGCGATGGGCTTCATACGCTTCCTTTATCTTGGTTGGGTCTGACCGGGCGGTCCCGCGTGCTGCGCGGACGGCCTGGCTGTACCGTAGTTAACTATTTACTGGCCGGTTCGGATGACACGGGCGCCGGCACGGGCGGATTGTTGGGCGCCGACCCCTCGGACGGCGCCGCTGCGGGCTCTTCCGAGCCGTCTTCCGGCTCCGGTTTCGGGCCCAGCTTCACGCCCAGCTTCGATTCGACCTTTTCCTGGACCTTTTCCAGTTTTTCGTGGACCTTGTCGGCACGTTCCTGCGCCTTGTCCGTGTCGAGCACCTTGCTGTTGCGACGCTGCATGTAGCCGTCACGGATGAATTCGTAACGGTCGAGGGCAGCGTCTTCCAGCAGGTTCGACGCGTCCAGCACGCTCGCGCGCTGGTCGACCGCACGGAGGACGATACCGCCGGTGCGCCACGGCACGTCGTTCACGTGGGTCCACGGGTCACCCCACCAGTCGGCCGGCAAGGTGGCGGTGTCACGGACCGTAGATGGGCCCAGCAGCGGCAACATCAAGTAGGGGCCGCTCGGCACGCCCCAATAACCCAGGGTCTGGCCGAAGTCTTCGTTATGCTTGCGCATGCCGGCCGGGGTGGCAATGTCCAGCACGCCGGCGAGACCCAGCGTGGAGTTCACGGCAAAACGCATGAAATCGTTCAAGCCATCTTGCCCTTTCAGCTGGGCAAAATTGTTCAGCGAGCTCCACAAATCGGTCAAGTTACCGAAGAAATTGTTCACGCCCGTTTGCACGAAGCTGGGCGTGACGTTCTTGTAGGCGGTGGCGGCCGGCTTCAGGGCGACGCGGTCGACCGTGTCGTTAAAGCTGAACATGGCCCGGTTGAACTTCTCGAACGGGTCTTTCGGGTTGGCGGTCGTCGCACAGCCACTCAGCAATACGGCGGCGCCGAGTGCCAGCGCCAGGCCAGTGCGTGCTTTGCGCGGCGTGGCGGAGTCATTGCGGTTCGTCATTTGCTACTGTCCTTTCCTTCGGCTGCCTTGCTGTAAATAAATTGGTTAATCAAGTCTTCGAGCACGGCGGCCGATTGCGTACGGGTGATGCGGTCGCCTTCGACGAGATTGTTCGTGTCGCCACCGGCCTCGATGCCGATGTATTGCTCGCCCAGCAGGCCCGAAGTCAGGATCTTGAGGGAGCTGTCCTTCGGGAACTTGTAAGCAGGATTCAGATCGAGGCGGACGATGGCCTGGAAACTTTTATCGTCGAACGAGATGTCGCCCACGCGGCCCACGACGACGCCCGCGCTCTTGACGGGCGATTGCGGCTTGAGGCCGCCGATGTTGTCGAACTTGCCCGTGATGGCGTACGTCTTGCTGAACGAGATCGTGCTCATGTTACCGGCCTTGAGTGCCAGGAAAAGGAGCGATAACGCACCCAACAGGACAAAAAGGCCGACCCAGACGTCAATGGATTTACGATGCATAAGTTTTTCCCAACTCTTCAAATTACTTGTTGAACATCAAGGCAGTCATGATGAAGTCCAGCCCCAGCACCATCAGCGACGCGATCACGACGGTGCGCGTGGTGGCGCGCGACACGCCTTCCGGCGTCGGCTGCGCTTCATAGCCCTGGAACAGCGCCGTGAAGGTCACGGCCATGCCAAATACAAAGCTCTTGATGACGCCATTCATGATGTCGCGGCGCACGTCGATGTTCGCCTGCATCTGCGACCAGAACGCACCCTCGTCCACGCCGATCAGTTGCACGCCGACCAGGTAGCCGCCGATCACGCCGATGGCGGAGAACACGGCGGCCAGCACCGGCATGGCGATCACGCCCGCCCAGAACCGGGGCGCCAGCACGCGCTGGATCGGGTTGACGGCCATCATTTCCATCGCGGTCAGTTGCTCGCCGGCCTTCATGAGGCCGATTTCCGCGGTGAGGGACGTGCCGGCGCGGCCCGCGAACAACAGGGCTGTCACGACCGGGCCCAGCTCGCGCAGCAGCGACAGCGCCACCAGCTGGCCGAGTTTTTCCTCGGCGCCGAACTGGCTCAGCGTGTAATACCCCTGCAGGCCCAGCACCATGCCGACGAACAGGCCGGACACGGTGATGATCAACAGCGAATAATTGCCGATGAAGTGGACCTGTTCCGAGATCAGGGCGGGACGGCGCAGCGCGCCCGGCGCCTTGCCGAGCAGGCCGCCGAACGAACGCGTGACGAAGCCGACACGGGCAAAGGTGTCGAGGACGAAGCCGCCCAGGAGTGCGAGAGGATTGGTCATTGCTTGCCTCCCAGGCCCAGGTCCTCGGCCAGCGATTTGCCGGGATAGTGGAACGGCACGGGACCGTCCGGCTGGGCGTTCACGAACTGTTTGACGTATGGATCGGCCGAGCGGCGCATCTCGTCCGGCGTGCCCGAGGCGACGATCCGGCCCGCGGACAGGAAATACACGTAATCGGCGATCAGGAAGGTTTCGTTCACGTCGTGCGAGACGAGGATGGACGTCGAGCCGAGCGCATCGTTCAGGTTACGGATCAGGTTGGCGGTCACGCCCATCGAGATCGGGTCGAGGCCGGCGAACGGTTCGTCGTACATGATCAGCGCCGGGTCGAGCGCGACGGCACGGGCCAGCGCCACGCGGCGCGCCATGCCGCCCGAGATCTCGTTCGGCTTCAAGCCCGCGGCATTGCGCAGGCCGACGGCGTTCAGGCGCATCAGCACCAGGTCGCGAATGAGTTCTTCCGGCAGTTCCGTGTGCTCGCGCAGCGGAAAGGCCACGTTCTCGAACACGGTCAGGTCCGTGAACAGCGCGCCGAACTGGAACAGCATGCCCATCTTGCGCCGCAACCTGTACAGGCCGTCCGTGTCGAGCTGGTTCACCACCTCGCCGTTCACGGCGACGGTGCCGCGCTGCGGCTTGATCTGGCCGCCGATCAGGCGCAGGACCGTCGTCTTGCCCGAGCCGGAGCCGCCCATCACGGCAATCAGCTTGCCGCGTGGGAAGTCCATGCTCAGGTTCTGCAGGATCGGGCGATCGCCATACGAAAAATGCAGATCGCGAATTTCGACGAGGTTGGACACAGTGGATATTGGTATTTGGAGAATCCCGTATTGTAGTGCAGAAACGGCAAGGCCTGCAGGACACGGCCCAATTCCGGGCATGTTATCGACGTGATATTACAACATTACTAAACGAAGAGTCAGATATTTTGGAACATAAGTGCTTGTTTTTACTAACTTATGCATACAACACATTGTTTCACATCAGTAAACAATCTTTACAAATGCCTCAAAGAAACCCCTTGTATGGGGGCGTCCTGAACATTCACTACAGCCTGTTCGACCGGCCTGTCCCGGACACTGGGAACGCATGCATACCGGACTTTCGGCTATCCTGTATTTAACAATCGGATGCCGAATCTTTGCCTCTGCCAGATGGTCTAATGGTCATGACAAAAGCCCTGGTCCACATCGACAGCGGCGCGGCGACGATGGAAGGCATGCTCGAACTGCCCCACAACGCCGCCGGCGTCGTGCTGTTCGCGCACGGCAGCGGCAGCAGCCGGCTGAGCCCGCGCAACAACCACGTGGCGCACGTGCTGCGCGACGCCGGCATCGGCACCTTGCTGCTGGACCTGCTCACGCCACACGAAGATCGCCAATACCATAACCGTTTCGACATTTCCTTGCTGACGGGCCGGCTGCGCGCGGCCGCAAGCTGGCTGGGTGCGCAGGACGCGACGGCCCCGTTGCCGCTCGGCCTGTTCGGCGCCAGCACGGGCGCGGCCGCCGCGTTGCAACTGGCGGCCGACCCGGCGGTGCCTGTCGCGGCCGTCGTCTCGCGCGGCGGGCGGCCGGATCTCGCCGGCAGCGACGCCTTGCGCGCCGTCGAGGCGCCGACACTCCTCATCGTGGGCGGCGCCGACGAACCCGTCATCGCGCTGAACCGGCAGGCTTATGCCGAGCTGGGCTGCGTGAAGCAGCTGGCGATCGTGCCAGGCGCCACCCATCTCTTCGAGGAACCCGGCACGCTGGAAGAGGTGGCGCGGCTGGCGGCGGACTGGTTCACGGCCTGGTTCACCCATGAGCCCTGACCTGCGCCTCGTGTTCGGCGGCGACGTCATGCTGGGCCGCCACGTGCGCGACGTCATGCTGCGCGACGGCATCCACGCGCCGCTCGAAGCGATCGCTCCGCTGCTGCGCGCGGCCGACGCCGCCGTCGTCAACCTGGAGTGTGCGCTCACCGACAGCACGGCGCGCTGGCACGGCGTCCCCAAGGCGTATTACTTCGCGGCGCCCTCCACCGCCGGCCAGGCGCTGGTCGATGCCGGCATCCGCATGGTCAGCCTCGCGAACAACCACAGCCTCGACTACGACGTGCAAGGGCTGGCCGACACGCTGCGTACCCTGGACGCGCACGGCATCGCCCACACGGGCGCCGGTCCGGACCTCGCATGGGCGCAGGCCCCGGCCGTCGTGGCGTGCGGCGACGTGCTGGTCGGGATGGCGGCGTTCTGCGACCACCAGGCCGATTTCGCCGCCACGGACGACCACCCCGGCATCGCCTGGCTCGGCCTGCACGACGAAGCGGCCGCCATCGACGCCTTCGCCCGCGCGCTCGCGCCCCTGCGCGCGGCCGGCGTACGCTGGCCGGTCCTGTCGCTGCACTGGGGCCCGAACATGGTGACGACGCCCGCGCCGCACCTGCGCCGCCTGGCCCGCGCCGCCATCGACGTCGGCTGGAAGATCGTCTACGGCCACAGCGCCCACATCTTCCACGGCATCGAGCTGTACCGGGGTTGGCCGATCCTGTACGCGACCGGCGACCTCGTCGACGACTACGCCGTCGACGTGGACCTGCGCAACGACCATCAATTGCTGTTCGAGGTGCACCTGGGCGAGGACGCGCTGCGCCGCATCGTGCTGCACCCGGTGTTCATCCGCCACGGCCGCGCGCTGCCGGCCGGCCACACGCAACGCACGTGGATCTATACACGCATGCAGGCGCTGTGCCGCGACCTCGGCACGACGGCGCGGCTGGACGGCGACCTGCTCGTCATCGAGCCGGACGCGGCCACGCCGCACGAGTGATCACCGTTCTCCGAGACTTACGCAAAACTAACCATAGTTAACTTTTGCCGCTGGGTTCCTGCTTCACTGAAAAAAAAGCCCGGGCTGTGCACCCGGGCTTTTTCGACACGGCGTCAACCGGCAATCAGCGCGGCAGCACCGACGAACCCATCAGGAATTCATCGACGGCACGCGCGCACTGGCGGCCTTCGCGGATCGCCCACACGACCAGGGACTGGCCGCGGCGCATGTCGCCGGCGGCAAAGACCTTCGGCACCGACGTCTGGTAGCAGGTTTCGCCATCCGTCGTGGCGCGGGCGTTGCCGCGCGGGTCCTTCTGCACGCCGAACGCGTCCAGCACCTGCTGCACCGGCGACACGAAACCCATCGCCAGCAGCACGAGGTCGGCCTTCAGTTCGAATTCCGAGCCGGCCACTTCGATCATCTTGCCGTCCTTCCACTCGACGCGGCAGGCGATGACTTTTTCGACCTTGCCGCCCTTGCCTTCGAAGCGCTTGGTGGCGACGGCGAAGTCGCGCTCGCAGCCTTCTTCGTGCGACGACGAGGTGCGCAGCTTGGTAGGCCAGTACGGCCACACGAGCGGCTTGTTTTCCTGTTCCGGCGGCATCGGCATCAGTTCGAACTGGGTCACGGACGCGGCGCCGTGGCGGTTCGACGTGCCCACGCAGTCGGAACCGGTGTCGCCGCCGCCGATCACGATCACGTGCTTGCCCGTCGCCTTGATCTGGTCTTTCACTTTGTCGCCCGCGTTCACGCGGTTCTGCTGCGGCAGGAAGTCCATCGCGAAGTGCACGCCCTTCAGGTCGCGGCCCGGGACCGGCAGGTCGCGCGGTGCCTCGGCGCCGCCGGCCATGACGACGGCGTCGTAATCCTTCACCAGGTCTTCCGGGAAGATGGTGTCGCGCGCCATGTTGCTGACGGTGGTCGGGAAATCCTTGCCGATCAGCGTGGACGTGCGGAAGGTGACGCCTTCCGCCTTCATCTGTTCGACGCGGCGGTCGATCAGGTCCTTTTCCATCTTGAAGTCGGGGATGCCGTAGCGCAGCAGGCCGCCGACGCGGTCGTTCTTCTCGAACACCGTCACGTCGTGGCCGACGCGTGCCAACTGCTGGGCAGCGGCCAGGCCCGCGGGGCCGGAACCGATGATCGCGACCTTCTTGCCGGTTTTATCGGCAGCCGGTTGCGGGACGATCCAGCCGTGTTCCCAGCCGGCGTCGGCGATCTTGCGCTCGATCGACTTGATGCCGACCGGCTCGTTGTTGATGCCCAGCGTGCAAGCGGCTTCGCACGGTGCCGGGCAGATGCGGCCCGTGAACTCCGGGAAGTTGTTCGTCGAGTGCAGGTTGTCGACGGCGTAGCGGTAGTTGCCGTGGTAGACCAGGTCGTTCCAGTCGGGGATCTGGTTGTTGACGGGGCAGCCGGTGTTGCAGAACGGGATGCCGCAATCCATGCAACGCGCACCTTGCACCTTCGCTTGCGCGTCGGTCAGGGTGATCGAAAATTCCTTGTAGTTCTTGAGACGGGCAGCGGGTTCCAGGTGGTCTTCTTCCTGGCGCTGAAATTCCATGAAGCCGGTGATCTTACCCATTTGTGGTCCTTGGTATGTCGTGTTCTGTTCGGTTCGGAGAGATGCGGGCGGCGCGACTTCGGTGGCTCAGTATGGGTTCCCGCTTTCGCGGGAACGACGATTTGCCGTCATCCCCGCGCAAGCGGGGATCCATGCTGAGTGTGCGGCCACGCGGCCCGCAGCATCAGGCAGCCAGTTCGATCTTGTCGTTGGCTTCTTCCATGCTGCTGTTGTGCATCTCTTCCAGTGCGCGCTTGTACTCGGTCGGGAAGACCTTGACGAACTTGCCGCGGCTGTTGGCCCAGTCGTCCAGCAGGTTGCGCGCACGGGTCGAACCGGTGTGCTTGAAGTGACGCTCGATCAGGCGCTTCAGGATCGCTTCGTCCGACTCGCGCTCGCCGTTGCGGGTCTGTGCGTGCCAGCTAGCCTTGTCGCTCTGTTCCTTGGTCGACAGCACGCGCTCGAGTGCCACCATCGCGGTGTTGCACTTCTGCTCGAAGTCGCCCTTCGGATCGTAGACGTATGCCACGCCGCCCGACATGCCCGCCGCGAAGTTGCGGCCGGTGTCGCCCAGCACGACGACGGTACCGCCCGTCATGTATTCGCAGCCGTGGTCGCCCACGCCTTCGACGATGGCCGTCGCACCCGAGTTACGCACCGCGAAACGCTCGCCGGCCACGCCGTTCAGGAATGCTTCGCCGGCGATCGCGCCGTACAGCACCGTATTGCCGACGATGATGTTGTCGACGGCCCAGCCGCGGAATTCCGTGTTCGGACGCACGATGATGCGGCCGCCCGACAGGCCTTTACCCACGTAGTCGTTGCCCTCGCCGACCAGGTCCAGCGTGATGCCGTGTGCCAGGAACGCGCCGGCCGACTGGCCCGCGGTGCCCTGCAGCTGGATGTGGATCGTGTCGTCCGGCAGGCCGGCATGGCCGTAGCGCTTGGCGACTTCGCCCGACAGCATCGCGCCGACCGTGCGGTTGACGTTCTTCACCGGCGAGATGAACGAGACGCGCTCGCCCTTCTCCAGCGCCGCCTTGGCCTGCGCGATCAGCTTGTGGTCCAGGGCCTTGTCCAGGCCGTGGTCCTGTTCTTCCGAGTGCAGCAGCTGGCGCTTGTCGTCGATCTTCGGCT
>CBIHRX010000114.1:0-18908 GCA_966212555.1 uncultured Massilia sp. | reverse complement strand
GCCAGGAAGTCGGCTTTAGCTTGGGTAGCGACGTCCAGAGCGGCCAGGCCCGAGGTCAGCGAGAACGTGGTGCCGGCAGCGACCGACTTGGCGACGGTGGCGCCCAGGGTTGCCGGAGCAACAGCCGAAGCCAGCGATGCGTCGGTGGTCACGCCCGAGATGAAGGTCTTGGCGATGGCGTTGGCGGCGTCGCCGCTGTAGCCCGATTGCTCGGCCGGGGTGTCCAGAGCGGCGGTGAAGGCGGTAGCAGCCTTGACCTTGTTGTTGTACGCGGTCAGGTCGGAACCTTGTGCGCCGGTGGCGATGGCGGTCACGACTGCGTCGATGGTGATCGTCTTCTTGTCCAGCAGGTCGGCCCAGTAGGCTTTACCAGCGGCTTCGGCGTCACGGCCGAACAGGTTCTGGTAGACCTTGTTGACGATGTCGGCGTTCGACATGTTCGCGTAGGCGGTCTTGTATTCGGTATCAGCGGCGAAAGCGGCCGAAACGGCTGCGGTGTCGCCCTTGGCGGCTTCGACGACGCCTTCCCAGTATGCCAGGCCAGCGGTGTCGGCCGGACGGTTGAAGTATGCCACGTACAGCTTCTGGATGTTTTCGTAGTAGGTCGTTGCCATTTAATGCTCCAAGTAGATCGATCGATCGATAAATGTCTCTAGATTGTGCAGCCTCGGGAATGCCTTTGCTGTCCAACGGGCCGAATCATGACAGATCGAACAAGCAGGGCGATGTGACAGCCATCACAAAAATAAAAAACTCGTTCAAAATTCATACAAATTTTCGACACTTCGGTTGACATTGCCCGTCAATTCTCTCCAATTATCTCAACAATATTCACGACTGCACAAAAAAACGGCATTGGCGGTAACGCGCATACATATAAAAAAGCCCCGGCATTTGCCAGGGCTTTTTCGGAAATTAAAATGATTTATCTACGCAGCCAATATGTCGCGCCATTCACAGTGCGCAAGGCGTCGATACGGCCATCGAAGATATATGCGGCACTGCCGCCTTTGTCGTTACTCAGCAATCCCTGCACGTTGAGATAACCCGGCCGTCCCTTGGCCTCGTCGCCGAACAGGCGACCGTCGCTTCCCACCGCGCCCGTCGCCTGGAACGGGAACGATTCGTCCTTCGACAGGACGGTGAAATTGGTGGCGAACGTACGGCTGCCGAAATCGACGTTCAGCGAGCCATTTGCCACGGTTGCCGGCGCGATCGTGCGCGAACCATAGCCGTAATCCGTATAAACCACCGCATCGGAATCGCGCAGCGCAAAACCCATGCTGCCATTGTTCGGCGTGACGAATTGGCGGCCGGGCGTACGCAGCAGCGCGTAATCGCCATTCGTCGCCAGCAGCTCGGCCTTTTGCATTTCCGTCGGCAAATTCAACTTGGCGTAATAGGAGTCGAATTGCACCCAGCGTCCCCACACGATGCCGCTTTCCGGCTTGGACGGATCCGCTGGTGGCACCGGATTGGTGGGCGGTGGCACCGGGGTTTCCGGTGCGGGCAATACCGGCGGCTTGGCTGGCGGCTGTTCATTGACGGCCGTCAGGGCCACTACCTTCTTGACCTCGAGATTCGGGGTGCCGCCATTGGTCGTCACGCCCGACGTGGCGTCGGTCTTGGCAACGGGCTCGTCAGTGCGCGGCGGCGACACCAGGTCCGGCGCCAGCGGGCTGCCGCTGAGCAGCTGGGGCGCCACCTGGCCGCGCGTCACCTGCAGCAACTGGCCCCGCTGGGCCGCGGACAGCTCGCGGCTGGTCGTGCCCTCGCAGGGGCCGCCGCCTTCCGGACGGCAGGCGCCGGCGAAGCCGCTCACCACCACGCCGCCGGTCAGCACGGCCACGCGCGACGTGTGGTCGTCGGTGAACACGGTGAAGTCGGTGCCGCGCACGCCGATGGCCGCCACCGGGGTATTGAAACGGAAGTTCTGGCGCGCCTGCTTCACCGCCTCGCCCGACTTGCTGCGGGCCACGCCGCTCAGCAGCTCGAACTTGACGTGGGTATTCGCCGGGTTGGCCGTATCGACGTGATAGGCCGCGATGCGCGCGCGGGTCGCGGGACGCAGGATGAACAGGCCGTTGTCGACCGTCTTGACATAAATATAGCCGTCGCTGCCGGTGGACAGCAGCTCGCCTTCGCGCACGGTGCCGCCCTCGACGGCCGGCTGGTCGCCGACCTTGGCCTTGCCGGCAACGAAAATGATGCGCCCGGCGTCGGCGGCATGGGCGGCCTGCGCGATGCAGGCGCCGGCGAACAGGATGGTGGCAAGCAGATAGCGCGGCATGAATGGGTTCCTCTCCTGCCCCGAGCTTAACGTGCGGGCAGGACGGTAGAAAGTGATGACGGTCACAATTATATGCAAACGCCGGAGCCTGCTTGTCGCTATTTTGTCGCAAAAACTATGAACAGTGCACACTAGCAACAGCGCAACGTTATAATGTTTCTTTGCTTGCAATTTTTCATTTTTCTTTTCGCGCGTGGCAGACATCCTCCCACCATCCGCTGCCACGCCGCCATCGACCAGGCGCGCGGGCCTGCCGATCCGCTGGCTGATCGCCATCGCGGCGGTGCTGCTGACCGCCTGGATGCAGTGGGCGCCGGCGCCGCGCCTGGCCTTCATCGCCAACGAATGGCTGCGCGACGCGTTCCTGCGCCTGCAGGTCAGCAATGCGCCGGAACCCCGCATCCTGGTGGTGGACATCGACGAGGCCAGCCTGGCGCGGATCGGTCCCTGGCCGTGGCCGCGCGAACGCTTGGCCGAACTGGTCGAGATCCTGCTGAGCCATTACGAAGCGCGCGGCGTCGCCCTCGACATCCTGTTGCCCAAGGCCGACGGCGGCCAGGGCGATACCCGCCTGGCCCTGCTCGCGCGCCACGGTCCGGTGGTGCCGGCCCAGGCGTTCGACTTCGACCTGGCGCGCCTGCGGCCGGAACCCGTGCGCGACGGCCGGCTGGGCGGCGCGGTCACGGGCTATGCCGGCGGCGTCGACGCCACGGGCTACATTGCCAACTATCCCGCGCTGGCGCAGGCGCCGCACATCGGCGCGATCGGCTTCATTCCCGACCCGGACGGCACGCTGCGGCGCGTGCCCCTGATCACCCGCTACGAAGGCCGCGCCTACCCTGCCCTGGCCCTCGCCCTCGTCAATTGCTGCACCGGACGCGGCAACCTGCCGCTGCCCGACGGCGGCCCGATGCGCGTCGCCTTCCAGCGGGACTGGAATGCCTATACCGTCGTCGGCGCGGCCGACATCCTCGACCAGGGGATCGACCCGGCCAGCGCGCGCGGCCGCCTCGTGCTGGTCGGCTCGTCCTCGCTGGGCATGGGCGACCGCGTGGCCACGCCGCTGGCCGCCAGCCGCCCCGGCCTGGGCGTCCAGGCCGCCATGCTGTCCACGCTGCTCGACTTGCAGGCCGGACGCGCCCCGGCGCGCTGGCCGGGCGCCCTGCTCGCGCTGGGCTGGACCCTGCTGACGGCGCTGCTGGTGCCGCTGGCGTTCCCGCGCCTGTCGGCGCTGGCCAGCGTGGGCCTGCTGGGCGCGAGTTCGCTGGGCTGGACGGGCCTCGCCTGGCTCGCGGCGCCGCACGATCCGGATTTCAGCACCGTCGCGCCGCTGGCCAGCAACCTGCTGCTGCTGGCGGTGGCCGTGCCCTACCAGTGGCAACTGACCCAGCGCCGCTCGCGCAGCCTGCTGCTGACCTTGCGGCAGTACGTCGCCCCGGCGGTGGTGGCAGAACTGCTGCGCAGCGACCTCGAGGATCCGCTGCAGCCGCGCCAGCTCGACGTGACCACCTTGATCGCCGACATGGAAGGCTATACCGCCCAGGTTGAGTCGCTGCCGGTCGAGGAAGCGGCGCGGCTCACGCGCGATTTCCTCGACTGCCTGACCGGCCCCGTGATCGAGCGCCAGGGCACGCTGGACAAATACACCGGCGACGGCCTGGTCGCGTTCTGGGGCGCACCGCTGCCGCTCGACCAGCATGCCGACCTGGCGCTGGACGCCGCGCGCGCGATCGTCGCGCGGGTGCGCGCCTTCAGCGCGGCGCGCGAACGCGTGGGCCATCCGCCGCTGCGGGTGCGCATCGGCATCGAAAGCGGCCCGGCCATGGCCGGCGACTTCGGCACCAGCTTCCGCAGCATTTATACTGCCGTGGGCGACAGCGTGAACACCGCCTCGCGCCTGGAACAGGCGGCGCGCGACTATCCTCACGACGTCATCATCGGCCCGGGCACGGTGGCACGGGCGCGCCGGCACGGGTTCCTGCCGCTGGGCGAGCGCCGCCTGCGCGGCAAGGAACACCTCATTAACGTTTTCACTTTGCAAGACAGCATGTATCAACCGGGCAGCATCCAGGACACGACGGCATCCATCACGACGGGGCCGGCGGCATGACATTCCCGCGCAAGATCGCCTGGCTGCCGGCCGTGCTGGCGTGCGCGCTGGCGTATGGGCCGGCGCCGGCCGCCGAGAACATTGCGGACGGCGGGGACGCCGCCGCCGAGAGCCCCGAGCAGGCGCTGTACCGCGAGGCGCTCGAGGCGCTGTCCGAAGGGCGCCGCAGCGATGCGTCGGCCACCCTGCGCCGCCTCGTCGAGCAGGCGCCGCTGCACGCCGGCGCCTTCCTCGAACTGGCCCTGACCCAGTGCAGCCTGGGCAACGCCGACGAGGCCGAACGCCTGTTCGCGATCATCGAAACCCGCTTCAGCCCGACGCGCGACCTGCTGACCCTCATCGCGGAAACGCGCGAAGCGGGCTGCAAGCAATGGACGCCGTCGAAATCGACCGTGGTGACCCTGGGACGCGGCTTCGACCGCAACGTCAACCAGGGCACCAGCGTCTCGTCGCTGATCGTCGACCGCGGCGGGCCGATCGAGCTGCCCCTGCTGCCGGAATTCCAGCCGCACGCCGACCAGTACAGCGTGATCGGCGCCGACCACCTGCGCGAGCTGACGCCCAACGGCAGCATCGGCTACCTGCAATACCAGGTGCGGCGCAACGACGCCCTGCGCCAGTACGATAGCGCCGCCCTGTATGCCGGGGTCGAATCGCCGTGGCGCGTCGGGCGCTGGACCGTGCACGCCAGCGGCGCGCTGGGCGCGGTGAGCCTGGGCGGCCACCTGTACCAGCGCCAGGGCCAGGTGCAGGCGCGGGTGAGTCCGGGGCTGCCGCTGCCGGCCGGCGCGCAACTCAACCTGATCGCCGGCGCCACCTACAGCGACTACCTGACGCTGACCAACTTCAATTCCCTGATGCTGGAGGGACGCGCCCTGCTGACCTGGCGCGAAGGCCCGCTGGCGGCCAGCGCCACGGTCGGCCTGATGACCGACCAGGCGCGCGACCAGCGTCCCGGCGGCAACCGCCACGGCAACTTTGCCAGCCTGATGTTCAAGCGCACGCTGTCGGAGAACGTCACGGGCGAACTCGGCTATACGCGCCAGACCTGGAACAGCGCCCTCCCCTATGCGCCCGAACTGCTGATCGACGCCGTACGCGCCCAGCGCACGCAGATGTTGCGGGCGGACTTGTCTTATCGGTTGGGCAAGGGACAAACGCTACACCTGGAAGCGCGCGGCGTCCGAAACAACGAAAACATATCGATCTTTCAGTACAATAACCGGATTTTGCAGCTGAGCTTGCAGTGGCAGCTCCCGTGAGCGCACCGCGCAATGAACAGGATCATCGATGACGTCCGCGAGCAAGACCCTGGCAACTCCTTACGCTTCCGGCGCGGCCGTCGAGGCGAGCCAGATCCAGATCAACCTGCGCAAGATCCCGCTGCTGGCCGGCCTGAGCGAAGACGAGATGCGCCGCGTGAACGCCGAGATCCGCATCCGCCACTACAACAAGCGCGAAGTCGTCCTGCACAAGGGCGGCAGCGGCGACGCCCTGCTGTTCCTGCTGTCCGGCCAGCTGCAGGTGGTCGACATCACGGAAGACGGCCGCGCGATCGGCCTGCGCATGCTCGCCCCGGGCGACTTCTTCGGCGAAATCGCGCTGATCAACGATTCGACCCGCTCGGCCTCGGTGGTGGCGACGTCCGACGTGCTCGTCGCTTTCCTGCCGTCCGCGACCGCGCTGCACCTGTTCGCGCACTCGCCCAGCGTCGCCAGGCAGATGCTCCGTCACCTCGCGCAAAAGATCCAGCGCGACTCGGAATTCCGCGCGGTCCTCAGCATCAACAACACGGCGCGCCGCATCTACACGTACCTGTCCTTGCTGCAAAAGCCGGACGGTAACGGCCAGGCCATGATCGACAACCTGCCGACGCACCAGGACATCGCGAACATGATCAACACGAGCCGCGAGACGGTCACCCGCGCCCTGCTGAGCCTCGTCCAGCAAGGCATCGTGCAGAAGGAATCGAACCGCCTCGTCATCCTCGATCCGGCCGCCCTGCACAAACTCGTGCAGGGCACTTGAGATGGGTCCACGCACCCTCGACCAGGCCACCGCCTCGCACGACAACGGTTTCAATCTCGTCCGGCTCGTCTGCGCGACGCTCGTCGTCGTGTTCCACGCCTTCCCGATGAATTCGGCGCGGCCCGGCGCCTCCGATCCCGTCAGCCCGCTGCTGGCGCCGCACACGGACCTCGGCGCGCTGGCCGTCGGCGTCTTTTTCCTGATCAGCGGCATCTTCATCAGCCAGAGCTGGGAGCGCGACCCGCACCTCGGCCGCTACGTGCTGCGCCGCGTGGCGCGCACCGTGCCCGGCCTGTTCGTATGCCTGCTCGTGATGACGGTGCTCGCGGTCGGCCTGTTTTCCGATACGGGCTGGCGCGGCCTGCTGGACCCGGCGCCGTGGCGCTACATCTTCGGCAATACCGTGCTGCACTGGCTGCGCTACATCATCCCGCCGGAAGAACTGAAAATCCCGGGCGTGTTCGGCGGCGAGACGCTGAACGGTCCCCTGTGGACGCTGTACTGGGAAGGCCGCATGTACGTCGTCGTCGCACTGGTCGGCCTCTCCGCCGCGCTGCCGCTGCGCACGTGGATGCGCGGCGCCGCGCTGTTCCTGCTGGCGGCGGCGAACCTGTTTCCGGACGTGCTGTCCGGTTA
This sequence comes from uncultured Massilia sp., assembly GCA_966212555.1. Lineage (GTDB taxonomy): Bacteria > Pseudomonadota > Gammaproteobacteria > Burkholderiales > Burkholderiaceae_D > Telluria. Next base: position 11,844 of record CBIHRX010000114.1, on the reverse strand, counting down.
CATCTGGGAAGTGCGGCTGTGGTCGCTGTTCCTGACCGGCATGCTGGTCCATACGCTGGGACGCGACCTGCGCATCGGCGGGCGCCACGTCGCGTGCGCGCTGGCGCTGGTGGCGCTGGACTGGACGCGCTCGCAGGCCCTCACCCCGAGCCCGCTGACGTGGTTCGGCATCTTCCTCGTCGCCGGCACGCTCGCGCTCGCCGTCGGCACGGCGCGGCTGCCGTTCGCCCGCCACCTGCAGCGCCACGATTACTCGTACGGCATCTACATCTACCACTGGCCCGTCCTGCTGGCGCTGCGCACGGCGTTCGCACCGCTGGGCCACTGGCGCCTGCTGGCGCTGGGCCTCGTCGTGACGGGCGTGCTGGCCGTGCTCAGCTGGCACTTCGTGGAAGCGCCGGCGCTGCGCGCGATCCGGCGCCGGCTGCGCCGTGCGCGCCCGTCCGAGGCAGGTCAACGACAGCCCGCGGGCATACATTCGGGCTGAATTTCGTTACAACTCTGTTAATTTGTGTGGCGGAACCGTAGAGTATAATCTTGCGCTCACTGGGCCTTGCCACTTTATGAAGAACCACCCGACGTACTCTGCCGAGGCGCGGCCTGCCGGGACCGTGCCATGATCTCTCCGCTGATGCTGCGCGGCCTCTGGGCCTACCGCGGCTTCGTGCTGGGCAGCGTCAAGCGCGAATTCCAGTCGAAGTACAGCAATGCGGTGCTGGGGGCGTTGTGGTCCCTGCTGTCGCCGCTCGCAATGATCGTCGTGTACACGGTGATCTTTTCCGAAGTCATGCACAGCAAGCTGCCGGGTGCGGCGGACTCCCGCTACGCCTACAGCGTCTGGCTGTGCGCGGGCGTGCTCACGTGGGGCCTGTTCGCGGAAATCGTCGCGCGCGCCCAGGGCATGTTCATCGAGCAGGCCAACCTGATCAAGAAGGTCAGCTTTCCCCGCATCTGCCTGCCCCTCATCGTCGTGCTTTCCGCGACGCTCAATTTCGCCATCATCTTCGGCCTGTTCACCGTCTTCCTCGTCGCCTCGGGCTCGTTCCCCGGCTGGATTTTTTTTTCCATCCTGCCCGTGCTCGTCGTGCAGGTGCTGCTGGCGATCGGCCTGGGCATGATCGCGGGCGTCCTGAACGTGTTCTTCCGCGACGTGGGCCAGTTCGTCACGATCGCGATGCAGTTCTGGTTCTGGCTCACGCCCATCGTCTATCCCGCCACGATCCTGCCGCCCGGCGTGCGCCCGCTGCTGGACTTCAATCCGATGGCGCGCGTCATCGGCGCGTACCAGGCCGTGCTCGTGCAGGGCGCGGCGCCCGACTGGCGTGCCCTGTTCCCCGTGTTCGTGCTGGCCGTGGTCCTGTGCCTGTTCGGCCTGCGCCTGTTCCGCCGCCGCGCCGGCGAGATGGTGGATGAACTCTGATGGGCGCGATCGTCGTCACAGGCCTGGGCAAGGCGTATAAACAGTATCCGACGCGCTGGTCGCGCCTGGCGGAATGGCTCGTTCCCGGCCGCCCGCGCCACAAGCTGAAATGGGTGCTGCGCGACGTCGGCTTCTCCGTCAAGCCGGGCGAAGCCGTGGGCCTCATCGGCATCAACGGCGCGGGCAAGAGCACGCTGCTGAAACTCATCACGGGCACGACGCAGCCCACGACGGGCACCGTCTTCATGGAAGGCCGCGTGGCCGCGCTGCTGGAACTGGGCATGGGCTTCCACCCCGATTTCACGGGCCGCCAGAACGTCTACATGGCCGGCCAGCTGCTCGGCATGACGGTCGAGGAGATCACGACGCTGATGCCGGAAATCGAGGCGTTCGCCGAGATCGGCGACTACATGGACCAGCCCGTGCGCGTGTACTCGAGCGGCATGCAGATGCGCGTCGCGTTTTCCGTCGCCACCGCGCGCCGGCCCGACATCCTCATCGTCGACGAAGCGCTGTCCGTGGGCGACGCGTATTTCCAGCACAAGAGCTTCGACCGCATCCGCCGCTACCGCCAGCAGGGCACGACCTTGCTGCTCGTCTCGCACGACAAGCAGGCGATCCAGTCGGTGTGCGACCGCGCGCTGCTGCTCGATGGAGGGCGGCTCACCAAGGAAGGCGCGCCCGAAGAGATCATGGATTATTACAACGCCCTGATCGCGGAACGGGAAAATGCGACCGTGCGCTTGCAGGCGACCGAGACGGGCAAGGTGCAGACGGTGTCCGGCACGGGCGAGGCGACGGTGGCCGACATCGCCCTGCTCGACGAACACGGCGAGCGCGTGGAAGTCGTCGACGTCGGCGCGGCCGTCACGCTGCAGGTGACGGTGAAGACCAACGCCGCGATCCCGCGCATGGTCCTCGGCTACATGATCAAGGACCGCCTGGGCCAGCCGATGTACGGCACCAACACGCATTTGAAGGAACTGCCGCTGGACGACGTGGCGGCCGGCGAACAAGTCGTGTACCGCTTCGCCTTCCCGATGAACCTGGGGCCGGGCAGTTATTCGGTGGCGACGGCCATCGTCAGCACCGAGACCCACCTCGTCAACAATTATGAATGGCGCGACCTGGCGCTCGTGTTCACGGTCGTGAACATGCGCCGTCCGTATTTCGAAGGTTCGGCCTGGCTCGACCCGGCCGTCGACATCCAACGCACATGAGATTCATCTCCTACGCCCAGAACAACGAGGACGTGCTGCTGTGGCGCGCGCTCGGCCACGTCCGGGACGGCTTCTACATCGACGTGGGTGCCAACGACCCGGTCGAGCACTCGGTCACGAAAGCGTTCTACGACGCCGGCTGGCGCGGCATCAACATCGAACCGCTGCCCGCGCACATCGCCGCCTTCGACGAACAGCGTCCCGGCGACATCAACCTGGCCGTCGCCGCCGGCAGCGCAGCCGGTTCGCTTACCCTGTACGACGTGCCGGCCGTGCGCGGCTGGGCGTCGCCCGAACGGTCGGTCGCCGACCTGCACCGCGCCGAAGGCCACACCGTGGCCGAACTCACCGTGCCCGTGCGCACGCTGGCGGACGTGTGCGCCGAACACGCGCGCGGCGAGATCCACTTTTTGAAGATCGACGTCGAAGGGTTCGAGGGCGAAGTCCTGCGCGGCATGGATTTCGAACGCTGGCGCCCATGGGTGCTCGTGATCGAGGCCACGCTGCCGAACAGCCGCGAGACGAACCACGCCAGCTGGGAACACCTCGTTACCGGGCGGCGCTACCGCTACGCCTGGTTCGACGGCCTGAATCGCTACTACGTCGCCGAGGAACACGCGGAACTGCTGGCCAGCTTCGGCATCCAGCCGAACGTGTTCGACGACTACATCTCGCACCACCTGGACAAGGCCTGGGCCGCGAACGGCGAGGCGACGGCAGCGCTGCAGGCGCAGGAGCGGGAGCTCGATGCCGCCCGCACGGAACTGCACGACATGATCCAGTTCGCGGAAACGCTGGAGCTGGAAAAGCAGGACGCGCTGGCCCAGGCCGCGCAGCACCGCCAGCAACTGGCCGAGGTCCAGCTGTGGGCGCTCGACCTCGAACAGCGCCTCACGGCGACCCTGAACAGCACGTCGTGGAAGGTGACGCGCCCGCTGCGCGTGGCCGGCGCCCTCGTGCAGCGCGTGCGCCGGCCCGGCCTCGCACGCCGCCTGCTGGCGCGCGTGACGAAGAACCAGCGCATCCGCCGCACCCTGATCCCGTTCCTGCTGCGCCATCCGGCGCTGAACCGGCGCGTGGCCGGCATGCTGCAGGCCGTCAAGGGCAGCCTGCCGCAGCCGGTGGTGAACATCGACGTCCCCGAAGAACTCAAGGGCCTGCCGGTCTCGGTCCGCAACGTGCTGGCCGACCTGCAGCGCGCCCGCAAACACACAGGCGGTTGAACCATGCGCATCGTGATCGACTTCGACGACGGCGAAGGCCGCATCGAACCCGCGGCCCTGCTGCTCGCCCAGGAACTGATCCGCATGGCCGACGGCCACGAGATCCTGCTCTCCGCATCGAGCCGCGCGCACGCGGCAGTGGAGACGCTGCGCGCCACGTTTGGCCTGTCCCTGCGCACGTTCGATTTTCCGAACAACCCGCGCTACGCGGCCGCCGTACGCATCCACGCGTTCGCCGGCCTGGCGCCGGACGTCGTCGTGTCGCTGGCCCGCGCCGGCCGCGCGCGCCCCAGGCCGGGCGCGCCGTGCGCCCACGTCGTGTCCGCGCCCGGCATGGAGAATGCCGCCGCGCTGTGGACCCGCATCGCCGCCAGCGCGGCTGAAACGGCGGCGCCGACCGCGCCGCTGGACCGTCCGAAGCTGGCCTACGTCTCGCCGCTGCCGCCCGTGAAATCCGGCATCGCCGACTACAGCGCGGAACTGCTGCCGGAGCTGGCGAAGTATTACGAGATCGACCTCGTCGTCGACCAGGAACGCGTGGACGATCCGCGCGTGGCCGGCTTCCCGCAGCGATCTCCCGACTGGCTGCGCGCCAACGCGCATGCGTTCGACCGCGTGGTCTACCACTTCGGCAATTCGCACGCACACCAGCACATGTTCGAATTGATCCGCGACGTACCCGGCATCGTCGTGCTGCACGACTTCTTCTTCTCGGGCGTGCTGGACAACCTGGAGAACGAAGGCTACCTGCCGCAGGCATTCCTGCACGCGCTGTACGAATCGCATGGCTTCCCCGGCCTGCTCGATCATGCGAAGAACGGCCGCCATGCGGCGATCTGGAAGTACCCCGTCAACAAGGGCGTGCTCGACGCGGCCGCCGGCGTGATCGTGCATTCCGATTTTTCCAAGACGCTGGCAGCAAGCTGGTACGGCCCGCAGACGGCCGCCGGCTGGCGCACGATCCCGCTGCTGCGCGGCCGGCCGGAGGGCAGCATCGGCCCGGACGCGCGCGCGAACGCCCGCACGCGCCTGGGCATTGCGCCCGACGACTACGTCGTGTGCACGTTCGGCATGCTGGGCCGCACGAAGCTGAACGACGAACTGCTGGACGCCTTCCTCGCGTCGCCGCTCGCGCTGGACCCGCATTGCAGGCTGGTGTTCGTGGGCGAGAACGACCCGGGCCTGTACGGCGGCGAACTCCTGCAGAAGGCGAACGCCGGCGCGGCGAAGGACCGCATCCGCATCACGGGCTTCGTCGACGCGGCCACGTACGCGGACTGGCTGGCCGCCGCCGACTGCGCCGTGCAGCTGCGCACGTCCACGCGCGGCGAGACGTCGGCCTCGGTGCTCGACTGCCTGCTGTATGGCCTGCCCACCGTCGTCAACGCGCACGGGTCCACCGCCTCGATCGACGACGAGCTGCTCGTCAAGCTGCGCGACGAGTTCACGGTCGCGGAACTGGCCGACGCGCTCGCGCACCTGCACGGCGACGCCGGCGCGCGCACGACGCTTGCCGCAAAAGCCCTCGCCCACATGGAAGCGGAGCACGCGCCGGCGCGCGTGGGCAAGATGTACGCGGACGCCATCGAACGCTTCACGCAGCACGGCAGCCAGGCGCACTACCGCCAGGTCGTGCGCGCCGCGGCGCCCGTGTGCCCGGACAACGAGCTGGCCCCGCTCGCCGCGGCGATCGCGTTCAACCGCGCGCCGGTCGCGCCGCGCCAGCTTCTGGTGGACGTGTCCGCGCTCGTGCAGTCGGACCTCAAGACGGGCATCCAGCGCGTCGTGCGCAGCGTCCTCCTGGCGATGCTGAACGATCCGCCGCCGGGATTCCGCATCGAGCCCGTGTTCTCGCTCGGCGGCGGCAATCCTTACCGCTACGCGCGCCAGTTCGCGCTGAACCTGACGGGCACCGCCGGCCTCGCGCTGGAAGATGCGCCCGCCGACCTGCGTCCGGGCGACGTGTTCCTCGGCCTGGACCTGTTCACCAACGGCACGTCGCAGAACGAGGCCTTGCTGCGGTCGATGTCGGACCGGGGCGTCGCCATCCACTTCGTCGTGTACGACCTGCTGCCGATGCTGCGGCCGGACGTGTTCCCGTTCGGGACGGAACAATACTTCGGCGACTTCCTGCGCACCGTGCACGCCGTGACCGACGGCGTGATCTGCATCTCGCGCGCCGTCGCCGACGAGCTGGCGGACTGGTACGCAGGACAAGGCCTGCGCCGCCGGCTCCCGCTGCAACTGGGCTGGTTCCACCTGGGCGCCGACATCGACGCCAGCGCCCCGAGCACGGGCATGCCGCCCGACGCGCACGTCGTGCTGAACGCCCTCGCCGCGCGTCCCAGCTTCCTGATGGTCGGCACGGTCGAACCGCGCAAGGGCCAGGCCCAGGCGCTGGCCGCGTTCGAGCAGCTGTGGGAGCGCGGCGTGGACGTCAACCTCGTCATCGTCGGCAAGGAAGGCTGGATGGTCGAGCAGCTCGCCGCGCGCATGGCGAATCACCCGGAAAAGGGCAAACGCATGTTCTGGCTGGCCGGGATCTCGGACGAGATGCTGCTGAAGCTGTATGCCGGTTCGGCGGCGCTGCTCGCCGCGTCGGAGGGCGAAGGCTTCGGCCTGCCGCTGATCGAAGCCGCGCAGCACGGCATCCCGATCATCGCGCGCAGCCTGCCCGTGTTCCAGGAAGTCGCGGGCGAGCACGCCTATTATTTCGACGGCCTCGCGCCCGCCGACCTGGCGCGCGCCATCGAGGACTGGCTCGCCCTGCACCGCGCCGGCAACGCCCCGGTCTCCACCGGTATGCCGTGGCTGACGTGGGACCGCAGCGCGCGCCAGGTGATCGACACGGTCATTGGCGGGCGCTGGTATCGCACGCTGCCCGGCACGGACGCGTAACGCGATGCGGCGCGCCTGGCGTTTTCCGTTGGCGCTGCTGGCCGCATTGACGGTGCTGTTCTGCCTGAACCAGCCCATCCTCGGCGGCGACATGCTCGAGTACACGCTCGACGCGGTCGCCATCGCGCGCCACGGCACGCCCGACATCCGCCTCGACGACATCGCCGCCGTGCGCAAGCTCGTGCCGCAACTGGGCTGGGCGTTCGACCCGCTCGAGCAGGACATGCGCGCCGGCGTGAAAAACGTCTATCCCGCGTTCGCGCGCGGAAGATACGGCGACGTCTTTCCGATCCACTTCTTCGGCTATCCCGCGCTGGCCGCCCTCCCCCTGCGCGTGTTCGAGGCGGCCGGCATCCCGCCGCTGAAGGCGTTCCAGGCCGCGAACTATGCGGCCATCTTCGTGCTGGGCCTCGCGCTGCTGCGCTTCTTCCGTTCCGCCGCGAGCGCGGGCCTGGGCGTGCTGCTGTTCCTCGGCTGCGGCGGCGTGCTGTACATGAACCAGACGAGCCCCGAGTGCGTCGGCGCCGCGTCGCTGCTGGCCGGCCTGCTGTTCTGGCTGGGCGGCGCGCCGCTCGCCGGCGGCGTCATGGCGGGTCTCGCGGCGCAGCAGAATCCCACCATCGTGATGTTCTTCGTGTTCGCGCCGCTGTTGAAACTGTGCGTCGACTGGCGGCGCGATGCGGATGTCAGATCCAACGTGCAGGCCCAGCTCACGCGCGCGAACATTGCCGGCCTGGCCGCGGGTCTCGCCTTGTTCGCGCTGCCCCCGTTGTTCAACCTCGCGCAGTTCGGTGTACCCAACATCATCGCGAACCGGTTTTCCGATCCGGGCCTGATCAGCGGCACGCGTCTCGTCTCGTTCTTCTTCGACCTGAACCAGGGCGCGATCGTCGCGCTGCCCGGCGTGGCCGCCGCGCTGCTCGCGTGGGGCTGGCGGCGCCGGTCGGCCGCGGCGACGGCCGTGTGCCTGGCCCTCGTGCTGGCGCTGATCGGCCCCGCGCTGGCCGTGCTGAACTGGAATTCCGGCGCGGCCGGCGTGATGCGGTATGCATTCTGGGCCGGGATGCCGTTCGTGCTCGCGCTGCTGCTGCGCGTGCGCACGCACGGGCGCTGGCCGCCGCTGCTCGCGCTGTGGCTGGTGCTGGCGCAGGGGGCGGCCATGGTCAATGCAAGCAGCTACTCGTACGTGGAATTCAGCCCCGCCGCCCGCTTCGTGCTGGCGCATATACCCGAGCACTACCACCCGGAGCCGGAAATCTTCGCCGAGCGCATGGCCGGCAACGACGACTACATCCAGCCGGACAAGGTGTATGTCTACCGCCCGGCCGGACTGCCGCCCAAGGCGCTGTTCAACGCGGCCAATCCCCGCGCCGGGGAACAGCTGTGCGGTCCGGGCCGGACACTGGCGCCGGACAATCGCATCGTGGCCAGCAGCCAGGCCTGGCGCTACCTCGACGGCGCGCCGCGCTGCATGCCGGCGCGCTGATACCGCGCCGCGCTTGGTGCGCTCTCGAACAGTTCACCCCGAACGCACGCCATACAATGAATCATCGAGCTCCACCGGCTGGGGCGAAAGGATGCGCGATGGTGATGGGACCGGACAAGGAGAAGGCCCTTAAACAAGGGCTCGAGGAGCAAGGCGGCGGCCAGAGCTTCGGCGTGCGCGCGGACGGCGAGATCGAGGGCAATGCCTACGAGCCCATGGGCAACCCCGGCGTCAACCACTGGCAGGCCACGTACATCAAGCGCGATGGCTTGGACGACCGCGGCAACATCTTCTTTGCCGCCGTCGAGATGACGCGGATGCCGATGGTCATCACCGATCCGCGCCAGCCGGACAATCCGATCGTGTTCTGCAACGGCGCCTTCGTCGACCTCACGCACTACAGGCAGGAAGACATCGTCGGCCGCAACTGCCGCTTCCTGCAAGGCCCGCAGACGGACCGGCGCACGGTGGACGAGGTGCGCAAGGCCGTCGCCGAACAGCGCGCCGTCGCCGTCGACATCCTGAACTACAAGGCCGACGGCACGCCGTTCTGGAACGCGCTGTTCATCGGTCCGATCTTCGACCAGGACGGCCAGCTGCTGTACTTCTTCGCGTCGCAGATGGACATCACGGAGCGCCGCACGAGCCAGGAGTCGCACCTGCAGGCGCAAAAGATGGAAGCGATCGGCCAGCTGACGGCCGGCATGGCGCACGACTTCAACAATCTCCTGCAGGTCATCAACGGCAACCTGGAGGTCGCGCTGATCAGCCTCGAGAAACCGGACATGGCGCGCGCCGCGCTGGACCGGGCGCAGCGCGCGGCCATGCGCGCCGGCAAACTCACCCAGCAGCTGCTGACGTTCGCGCGCAAGCAGCGGCTGGAACCCAAGCCGGTCAACATCAACAACCTCGTCGTCGAATTTTCCGAGATGCTCGTGCGCACGCTGGGCGAGAAGGTCGACCTGCGCCTCGACCTGCGTCCCGGGCTGCCGCAGTGCCACCTCGACCCGACGCACCTGGAGATGGCCCTGCTGAACGTGCTGATCAACGCGCGCGATGCGCTGCCGGAAGGCGGCACGGTCACGGTCGGGACGTCGATCGTGCGCGGCGAGGAGCGCATCCGCCGCCACAACCTGGCGCCCGGCACCTACATCGACCTGTGCGTGATCGACAAGGGCACCGGCATGCCGCCCGAGGTCTTGCGGCGCGCGACCGAGCCGTTCTTCACGACCAAGGGACCGGGCACGGGTCTCGGCCTGGCGATGGTACACGGGTTCGTGCAGCAGTCGCACGGCCGCCTGGAAATCGACAGCAAGCCGGACGAAGGCACGACGGTGCGCATGATCTTCCCCGTGGCCGACAATGGCCAGGACGGCGGCACGGACCCGGACCGGGACGCCGCGCCGCCCGACGCGGACGACCTGGCGGGCAGCCGGCCCAGCGTGCTCGTGGTGGAAGACAACGACGACGTGCGCGAACTGGCGGAGAGCGTGCTGGGCATGGCCGGCTACGCGGTGCTGGCGGCCGCCAGCGGCGAACAGGCGCTGGACCTGCTGCGCGAGGATGCGCGCGTCGACCTGCTGTTCACGGACGTGATCATGCCGGGCGGGATGAACGGCCTGCAGCTCGTCGACGAAGCGCGCCGGCTGCGCCCGCGCCTGCCGGTGCTCGTCACGACGGGCTACATGGACGAGTTGCCGGGACGCGGCCAGGGCCAGCGGTTGAACATCCTCGCCAAGCCGTACAAGCATGGCGACCTGCTGGAGCGGGTGGAAGCGGCGCTGGGGAAGGAAATCTGATTACCCGTCGCCCCCGCGAAGGCGGGGGCCCATGCTGAGCATCAGAATTCGCGCGCCGGGAGAAACTGCAACCTATCCGATATACAGACTTCGGACACTCAGCATGGGTTCCCGCTTCCGCGGGAACGACGGCAAACTGATTACTGCTTCGGCAACCCGCCCAGCAACGCAGCCAGCTTCGGCTTCGGCTTGCTCGATGCGGCCGGTGCCGCGGGGGCTTCCTTGCGCGGGGCCGCCGACGGTTCGTACGGCTTGAGGAACCACGGATCGATCTTGTCGCGGCGCGGCGCGGCGTAGCTGCGCGGGCCGCGCTCGGTACGCTCCGCACGCTCGGCGCGCGGGTTGTCCGACTCGCGGCGGCCGCCGCGGCGGTCGCCCGTGCGCTCCCCGCGCTCGCCACGCTCGAAGCCGCGCGACGGGGCAAAGCCCGTCAGTTCGCCGCGCGTGATGGTCTGCTTGATCAGCTTCTCGATGTCGGCCAGCAGGCGCTCGTCCTTGTCCGAATACACGGACAGCGCATCGCCCGTGGCGCCGGCGCGGCCCGTGCGGCCGATGCGGTGCACGTAGTCCTCGGCGTTGTACGGCAGGTCGTAGTTGATCACGCACGGCAGGTCGGTGATGTCGAGGCCGCGCGCCGCGACGTCGGTCGCGACGAGCACGTCGATCTCGCCGTTCTTGAACGCATCCAGCGCGGCGATGCGCTCCTGCTGCGTCTTGTCGCCGTGGATGGCGGACGCCTTGATGCCGGCCTGTTCGAGGTAGCGCGCGAGACGCGAGGCGCCGATCTTGGTGTTCGAGAACACGAGCACCTGCTTCAGGTCGCGCGCACGGATCAGGTGCTCGACGACGTTGCGCTTCTGCTCCTCGTCGACCTTGTACAGCACCTGGGTGATCGACGTGTTGGTGGCGTTGCTGCGCGCGACTTCGATCGTCAGCGGGTCGTTCAGGAAGCTGGACGCCAGCTTCTTGATCTCGGGCGAGAACGTGGCCGAGAACATCAGGTTCTGGCGCTTCTTCGGCAGCAGGTTGATGATGCGCTGCAGGTCGGGCAGGAAGCCCATGTCGAGCATGCGGTCGGCTTCGTCCATCACGAGCATCTGGACCTGGGCCAGGCTGATGTTCTTCTGCTCCACGTGGTCGAGCAGGCGGCCCGGCGTGGCGATGACGATCTCGACGCCGCGGCGCAGGATCTCGGTCTGCGGCTTCATGTCCATGCCGCCGAAGACGACGGTGGAACGCAGCGGCGTGTGCTGGGCATAGGCCTTGACGTTCTCCGCGACCTGGATCGCGAGTTCGCGCGTCGGCGTCAGCACGAGGGCGCGCACGGCATGGCGCGCCGGCGACATGCTCGTGTTGGCATGCGGCAGCAGCAGCTGGATGATCGGCAGCGAGAAGCTCGCCGTCTTGCCGGTGCCGGTCTGGGCCGCGCCCATGACGTCGCGGCCCTGCAGGACGATGGGAATCGCCTTGGCCTGGATCGGGGTCGGATGGACATAGCCCTGGTCCGACAGCGCACGCTGGATCTCAGGCGCGAGGCCGAAATCGGCGAAGCGCACGGTCGGCGCGCCGCCAGCTTCAATAGTGGTCGGTGTTTCAGACATGTTTTCTTTCGGGCAATGAATCGTTGCGTTCTACGGCCGGCTGCTGCCATGGCAGGGCCAACGCGGGGAAACCGGGGTGACGGGACGCGCTTCGCGCGGCTTGGCCGGGAGCGGCGGCTTTGGCTGGACGTAGAGACTTTAAATCGCGCTCAAGGTTACCTCAAATCCTACCCCCTGTATATGAAATCCGCGTTTTT
>CBIHRX010000113.1:0-18963 GCA_966212555.1 uncultured Massilia sp. | reverse complement strand
TGATCAAGCCGGACCAGCTGCAGAAGATCTGGATCCTGCGCAAGCTGCTGTACTCGATGGACGAGATCGAGGCGATGGAGTTCATCCTCGACAAGATGCGCGCGACCAAGAATAACGTCGAATTCTTCGACCTGATGCGTCGCGGCGGCTGATCCTCCAGCCCTGGCATCGAACGGAAAAGGCGAGTCGTACTCGCCTTTTCTGTTTTATGCGCTACGATTCAGCTAGGTCAAACGGGGGAGCATGCCAGGGCGGACAATCCGCACCAGACAACCACGGAGACCAACATGGCTTTCAACGACTTACACGACGTCGCGGCCCAGCGCAACAAGGACGTGTTGCTCGATCGCCGGCTGACGGTCCTCGAAACCCGCTTCGACACCACGCTGACCATGTTACCCAACAAAGCAGACCTGGCGGAACTGAAGGCCGAACTCAAGGCCGACATCCATGGCGAATCGGCCCACCTGAGCAAGTGGATGGCGGCAACCGCCATCACGATGGTGATCGGCTTCGGGGGCATGATCCTCACCATGATGTCGCGCCTGCCCCATGCCTGAACCGCGCCGGTTGCCTCCCGGGCGCAGCTGGCTTATAATCGCCGGTTCCGTATCCAACCCTGGCAAGTGATCGGCAATCGGGTCAAGAAGCAGATCGACCGACGAAGTGCCGTTTGGCTACCAACTTAACCGAGGCAAAACCATGAAGACCGATATCCATCCGGATTACCGCGAAGTCGTGTTCCACGACCTGTCCTGCGATTTCAAATTCATCACCCGTTCGACCATCGCTACCCGCGAAACCATCAATTTCGAAGGTAAAGATTACCCGCTGGTCAAGATCGAGGTGTCCGCTGAATCGCACCCGTTCTTTACCGGCAAGCACAAGATCGTCGACACCGCTGGCCGCGTTGAAAAATTCCGCCAGAAGTTCGGCTCGGTCGGTTCGAAGACCAGCGTCGCCAACGGCTAAGTCCCCGACGAGCGAACACCCGGGAAGCCTTCGGGCTTCCAAAAAGGAAGCCTGGGGCTTCCTTTTTTTTCGCCGTCGCGCACCCGCGTTACGCCTCGTAGCAATACCACCCGCGACGCTTTGCCACGGTCCCCTTATACTACGCGACATTAATTTATTGCATTACTTCGCGCGCTATCGATGAAACCCGTCCGCCTACCCGCCGCCGCCACCCTCGCGCTGCCACGCTGGGCTTTGTACGCACTCGGCCTGCTGTACATCCTGCCGGGCCTGATCGGGCGCGATCCCTGGAAGGATGACGCCGCCAGCTTCGGCATCATGTGGACGATGGCGCACGGCGGCATCCAGGACTGGCTGATGCCGCACATCGCCGGCCTGCCCGCACCCGAGGAAGGGCCGCTGGCGTTCTGGCTCGGGGCACTGTGCATCAAGCTGTTCGGCTGGCTCGTGGGCGACGTGCTCGGGGCGCGCATCTCGACCATCGGCATCTTCGTGCTGGGCACGGTGTCGCTGTGGCACACGGCATTCCACCTGGGCCGCCGTTCGGAGGCGCAACCGCTGCGCCTGGCCTTCGGCGGCCAGCCCGAGCCGGACGATTACGGCCGCACGCTGGCCGATACGGCCGTCCTGATCTACCTCGGCTGCCTGGGCCTGCTGCTGCACAGCCACGAGACATTGGCCGTCACCCTGCAGGGCGCCCTGCTGTCCTGGTTCCTGTTCCGCTCGGTGCGCTACATCGAGGACAGCACCCCGCGCAACGCCGTGCACGTCGGCGTCGCGCTGGGCCTGCTCACGCTGACGCGCGGCTTCGCGCCGCCGCTGGCCCTGCTGGCCGCCCTCTACCTGTGCATCCGCTTCCTGAAGCTGCCGTCGGCATCCCTGCTCCGCCATCTCGGACAGGCCGCGGGCACCGCGCTGCTCATCACGCTCGTGTGGGCCATCCCGGCCACGCTGGCGCATCCATACGGCCTGTCGCCCGTCGGCGACTGGCTGGCCTGGAATGCCGAGCAACTGAGCGTGCCGGGCTGGCATGCGATCAAGGCGTTCTTCCGCGTCGGCATCTGGTATTTCTGGCCGGCGTGGCCGTTCGCCGCGTGGGCCGCCTGGGCCTGGCGCCGCCAGCACGGGCTGCTGCACATCATCCTGCCGTCGTGCTTCGTCGGCGTGCTCACGCTCCTGATCCTGTGCGACCCCGTCCCGGAAGGCGGCGACCTGCTGAAACTGCTGCCGCCGATGGCGCTGATGGCCGCGTTCGGCCTGCCGACGATGAAGCGCGGCGCGATCAATGCGATCGACTGGTTCTCCGTGATGGTGCTGACCCTGCTGGGCGGCCTCGTCTGGCTGTTCTGGATCGCCAAGCTGACGGGCTGGCCCGCGCAGCTGGCCAAGAACGCCCTCAAGCTGGTCCCGGGCTTCAAGCCGGAATTCGGCATCGTCGCCTTCCTCGTCGCGGCCGCGACGCCGGTGGGCTGGGTCTTCCTCGTGCACTGGCGCCGGGCGCGCCAGCCGTCCGTGCTGTGGGGTGCGGTGGTGCGGTAGTGGGGCGGCCGGATCCTGCTGTGGGTCCTGCTGATGACGCTGTTCCTGCCGGACTTGAACTACGGCAAGAGCTACGCCAGCGTGGCCCAGCAGATCGCCGCGCGCCTGCCGGCCGGGGCCGACTGCATCGATACGAACGTCGGCGCGCCCCAACGTGCGTCGTTCGCCTACTTCGGCCACCTGCCCTTCGCGCCTGTCGACGGCGGCACATGCAGCTACCTGCTGCTGCAGGACAGCATGGGCCAGAAGGTGCCCGCCCAATCCGGCCCGATGCAGAACGGCGCGCTCGTGCGCGGCGGCGCGGCGCTGCCGTTCCGCGGCCGCGACTGGACGTTGCTGTGGGAAGGCCGCCGCCCGTCCGACCGCGACGAGCGCTTCCGCCTGTACCGGCGCGTGCGCTGACGGCTCAGCGGCGCCGGATGCGTCCGGCCTCCGCCCGCACGCGCACGGGCTGCCGACGGCGCCACGCCAGCGTCGTCAGCACGCCGAGGCCCGCCAGCAGCATGCCCCAGGTCTGCGGTTCCGGCACCGGCGAGATCGTCAGATCCGCCCCGAATGCCCCGCCGCCGAGCCCGCGCACTTCCCCATTCACCTGGATCGCGTACGAACCGCTCGCCAGCCCGAAGCCGGAGAGCGCCCAGGAATCCGGCGCATCGGCACCCGGGCCGGTCAGATCGATGCCCGCGATGGCGGTCCCCAGCATGGCCTGCGTGACCGGATCGTAGCGGTACAGGGAAACGCCCGTGATCAGCAGGTCTTTCGTCTGCGGCGTGTTCAGGTACGACGACGTCAGCGAGGCGGCCGCGTCGAACGGCGTGCCGACATCGAACGTGAAGATGTCGGTGAAGGTGCTGCCGGTGGTCGATTGCGCGAACGTATCGCCGAAATGCGCGTTGAAGCCGCCCAGGCCATCGTCCGCCGTGACGACCGGGGCCGTGCGGTTGACCGTCGCCGCCCCCGCGCCTTGCGCCATCAGGGCCGCGCCCGCGACCATGGCCAGAACGAGAGATTTGAGTTTCATGATAGTTCCGTTGAGAGATTAATCGGACTCGCTATCCAGGAGCAGGTGTCTTTACACCGATCCGTCGGAACAGCTTAAGTTCGGAAAGCCTGACTAACCGTTAGATCTCGCACAAATTTCTATCATTTCTAGATAGAAAAGAATTTTCCACCTAGGAACTTTTAATTCCAGAACAGTTCTTTCTGGAAAAAGCGAATTTGAGGGAGGTCAATCCGCGCCGGGGACGCTTGATCAAAATGGAGTTTGTAGCGGTCCCTGCTGTCGTTCAACGAAAGGACTCCGACATGAAAAGCGTGACGTTTTCCGAAATCGAGCGCGTCCGGAAGGGACCGCATCGCCCCACCTCCCTCGCCCCTGCGCAACGCCAGGCGGTCCTCCTGTTGAGCATGGTGCTGGGCCTGCCCGCGCTGGCCTTCGCCTTCCACGTCGTCGATCCGACGGCGCCGCTCGGCTACATCGTCGTGCCCGTACTGCTGGGCGGGCTGCTGCCGGCGATCGCGCGCACGCTGCCGGGCCGCTTCGAGGTCACGACGCGCTTTTCGGCCTGCCACCTGGTCGGCACGCTGGACGATGCGATGGCGCAGCTCGGCTATGCGCCGGCCGAACGCGGCCCCGGCACCGTGCGCTACCGCCTGCGCGCGACGCGCTGGCCCGCATGGAGGAACGCGGACATCACGGTGGCCGTGCGCGACCACATGCTCGATGTCACCGGCCCCGTGCGCACCTTGCACGCGCTGCGCCGGCAACTCAGCTGCTGAAGGCCCTTATACCTTCATCGGCAGGATCACCATCTGCAAGCCTTCCAGGTGCAGGCGGCGCTGCACCGCCAGCGCCGCCTGGTTGTGCAGCAGCCGCGTGAACCAGTTATCGGATGCGAAGATCAATTTACTGGTGAAGAAGATCGAGTTCGGATACTCGTGATTGATCTGCTCGCACATGCGGGTCACCTCCTCCACCGCGTCCGTGCCGAAGCCGATGTACGACGCCGAGGCCATCCCGTGGCTCTGGCAGAAAACGACGAAATATTCCAGCGTCCGCGCCGCATCCTTCCGCATCTTCTCGAGCGCGCCCTCGCCGCCGTAGGCGTGGGCGTCGACCGTGCGCGCGTTCACGAACAGGAAGTTCTTGAAGTGGCCGGGGAACATGCGCAGCACCCACAGCAGCGCGTGCAGGCCGCCGCCGCGCGAGTTACCGACGATGAAGACGGCCGTCTGCGCATCGGGCTCCGGGTCGACGCCTTCCTTCACCGGGCCGAACGGCTGGTTGGCGAACACGCGGTCGACGGAACGGATGGCGCGCTTGGTTTCGCGGTAGTGGTTGCGAATGAAGATGCACAGGCCGGCGATGGCCGCGATGATCAGCGCCGTGGCCCAGCCGCCCTGCGTAAACCGTTCGACGAGCAGCACGGCGAGGATGCCCGCGCAGATGATGAAGCCCGTCAGCGACAGCAGGAAGCGACGCACCCAGCGCGCGTCCTTGCGATGGCGCCACCAGTACAGACACAGGCCGAACAGCGAAATGGCGAACGTGAGGAACACGGAGATCGAATACAGCACGACGAGCAGCGTGACCTGGCCGCGCGTCCAGAACAGGATGGCCAGCGCGGCGATGCCCATCACGAGGATGCCGTTCTGCGTGACGAGGCGGGTGGACAGGTAGCGGAACTGGTGCGGCACCCACGAATCGCCCGCCATGTTCGACAACACGGACGGCCCGCCGAGAAAGCCCGTATTCGCCGCCACGAACAGGAGTCCGGCCTCGAACGCGAGGACGACGGCGAGCAGGATCTTGTTCACGAGGTCGCCGCCCAGGCCCATGCTGGCGATGATGCGGCGGAAGGTGGTCGCGTTCAGCGTCTCGCCCGCGGTCGGCTGCGCGTCCCACAGCAGGTACAGCAGGATGATGCCGCCGGCCGTGACGGCGAGCGACAGGGCCATGTAGAACATCGTCATCTTGCCCGTGCGGACGCGCGGCTCGGCCAACAGGTTGACGTTGTTGGACACGGCCTCCAGGCCCGTATAGGTACCGCCGCCCTGCGAGTACGCGAGCAGCAGCATGCCGGCCACGCCGGCCCAGCCGATCTCGCCGGCCAGCGAATTCGTCTCGGCCATCGTGTCCGGCACCAGCTGCGGCAGGTGCGAGGCATGCGCCACGATGCCGTACACGATCAGCACGAGGTGCGTGGCGACGAAGCCGAGGAAGATCGGCAGCAGGATCTGGATCGCCTCCTTCAGCCCGCGCAGGTTCATCACGATCAGGAGACCGATGAAGAACGCCTCGGCCCACAATTTATAGGGCTGGAAGCCGAGCGGCAGGAACGACGCGAGCGCATCGACGCCGGATGCGATCGAGATCGCGATGGTCAGCACGTAGTCGAGGATCAGGGCGGCGCCGGACACGAGGCCGAGATACGGCCCGACGAGCTTGGTGGCCACGCGGTAGCCGCCGCCCCCGGTCGGGAACAGCTCGATCACCTGGTTGTACGCGAGCGCGATGATAAAGACGGTGACGGCGGTGGCGACGGCCATGTACAGGCCGAGGTGGGTATGGGCGCCGAGCGCGCGAAAGGTTTCTTCGGGACCGTACGACGAGGAGGACAGGCCGTCCGCACCGAGCCCGACCCAGGCAAGGAAGGCGACCAGGGCCATCGAGTGGCGCGTCTCGCTCTTCATGGGGTCGAGCGGCTTGCCGAGGATGATCTCGCGTATTTTCTTATTCTTCATCGTACAGGCCGCCTGCCGGACGGCGCGTTTGCTCAGGTAGGCGAGATCATACGCCGGAACGCCCTCTGCGCCCACTGCCGGGTGCACGCACTCTGGTCAGTTTTGCATTCCATGTGCTAATATGCGCGCCTGCGCTTGCAGCCTCTGTGGCGGAATTGGTAGACGCACTTGACTCAAAATCAAGCGCCGAAAGGCGTGCCGGTTCGATTCCGGCCGGAGGCACCACCTACTCATCCGGAGTAGTCCCGCAAAGTCCAAGAAACCGCGTTTCTCCCTCTGGGAACGCGGTTTTTTTGTGCGCCGACGTTTGAGCTCGTCCATTACCAGCAGCGTTTTTGTATCCACACTTTGTTCACGGATACCGAACGCCAAACGTCATGGATCTAAAATGCCTAAGCTCTGCACCCCGCTGACGGACACCGCGATTCGCAACGCCAAGCCCCGAGACAAGACCTATACCCTGGGAGACGGGGAAGGCATGTACCTCGAAGTCATGCCGAACGGGACAAGATTCTGGCGCATGGCCTACAGGCAGCCTGACGGCAAGAAAAACCGGCTGACCTTCGGGAAGTATCCCGAAGTGCCACTCGCGGAGGCCCGCGATAAGCGGCTTGCAGCCCGAAAACTGCTGGCCCAGGAGATCGACCCTGGCAGGGCCAAGCGCGAAGAGAAACAGGCCAAGGATCAAACGCCTTGAGATACGGGCCGTCGACTACTAACGGACGCCAAGCACGACGGTCAAGGCAAGCGGTATCGCATGCGCCAATATCGGCTTAGCGTCTGCGCGCGAGTCCGATCTCAGTCACCAATTGCAAGCAAGCGTCGCAGCGTCGCTAGCACCTCGTCCAGGCCCGGGGCCTCAAGCTTGCTTTTGGAGAGAAACGCGCGCCACTGCTGCTGCTTGACCGGACTCGCAAAAAAAGCGCCGCTCAGCCCCATCGGGACGGTCGCAGGCACTTCGGTTCGTCGGCGCGCGAACGTCGCCTGAACAGCTTGTCGCAGGACAGCGGCATCGATCTCGGCATAGGTCGCAAGGAACCGAAGATCAAAGTAATCTTTCATGCGCGTATTCGCCATGCCGAGGCTGACGATCGCTTCGTACTTCTCTGCGATCACGGTATACACCGGATAGGCGCGCAACGACGGTGCCTCGACATCGTCCAGAAGAGCCGGGAACTGCACGAGTTCCGGCGCCGGCGTGACGGCATCACCATAGCCTACATCGATCTGCACCGAGCAGCGCGCGTTATCCAGAGCCCCACTCAGGATGACGCGTACGCCCTCGTAATTTGCCTCTTTGCGGATCGGTGCCGCCCGCACGCTTGCGTGGTCGAAGAGGATGCCATCATCAGAAGGCATCGTGCAGACCTGCTGGAAGACCTCGATCAAGTGGTCGATCTCAGAGGGACCAAACCCGAGGAGGTCGATGTCCCGGGTTGGCCGGTGCGGCTGGTCGAACCACAGGTCGAAGAGCAGCGCACCCTTCAACAGGAACTGGTCGGCCCACGGCGATACGCTCAATCGATACAGCAGGCGTTCAAGCGAATACCGCGTCAGCATCAGATTAAAGTCCGCCCTCTCGGCGCGTGCGCGGTTCAGCAGGCGCGCGCGGATGGATGCGGCGCGATTCGTCGCCTTCATGCTGCCCCAACGGTTTCAAGGTACGGACGCATGACGTTCGCCACCCTGCAGATCTCGGCGTAGCGCCACAGTTCATCCATCGTTGCGCGCTTACCGTTCCAGGCTTCGCGCAGCGCTTCCAGGGCGACGTCGAGACCGATCTTGTTGCGGAATTTGAAGCAGTCGGCAACCGTCTTCGCCACGCCGAATACGCGCACCTGCGTACCGGCGACGTCAACCGTCTCCACGCCTTCGGTCATCGCCGGTCCGGACATGCGAATCACGCGCAGCGGTGGATAGTCGAAGCGCGGCGCGTGGGCCTTGTGCGGGATGGCGAGCCACACGTCGGAGGACTGCTGCGTCGTCAGGTCGTGGAAGCGCAGCGCGGACAGCAGACATAGCACGCCATTTTCACTGCGCGCGGCCACTTCGGCGAAGCTGTCGTAGGCGGATGCAGCGCGGTCGGGCAAAGCATACAGGCCGCGACCAAGCTTGAGCAGCTTGCCTTCGTCGGTCAGCGACGCGAGGAGTGCGCGTGATGCGCCGGCACTGTCCACGTCCCGGGTACGCAGCACGCCCTTGGATCGCGCCAGCTCAAGGATTCGGTCGGTCTGGTGGTTCATCTCACCAGTCTATACAAAATCTAGGCAATTATCCATATGTGCCGAGGCTTTGTTCTGAATCTCGACCGGCGTCGGGCAAACGGGCCAGGAATTCGTGATGACGAACACTAAGATTTCGCCATGACGAAATTTGCTCTCCCAAGCCTGTTAAAAGTTGTGTCAGTGAACCAAAAATATTGATATTGAACAGCTCCACAATAGCAATTAGCTCAACAGCAGGGACAACAGCCGATTTCCACTATCCCTATTACGAACAGCACGCCAGCGCTGTCGGCAAGCCACCAGGCTTTAGATTGCAATCAAGCCGCAAGGCGAATGCAGGAGCATGCTGTGCCTTGCGGCAACTGCTCTGAAAACACATAGCGTCGATTTCTGTTTGATCGGCTCTTCGCTCACCGCCTTGAAGTATGAGCCTCCCGATGTTATGAACACGATGGAGACGCGATGAAGAACCGCCCTTTTTCAAAGGTAGCTGCTGGAGCCGCGGTTGTAACTATGACCTATCTCATTTTCGCGGTCTTCGCGTTTGCGGTGCGCTCTCCCACATTAAATTTGGTTCTGCTGCCCGGTTACTTCCTGTTGATCGCGCCGGTGCCGATCCTTGCGGTGGTGGGGTTAAGTTCTGGAGGCTGGCTCATAGCAGAGCCAAACACGGCTGGACTCGTGCTGTTAATCGCCCTGTATACGATCGGAGCATATTTTCTGGCAGATTCTATCGAACGACGCTTGAAGAAGCGCTCACGTGCCAAAGCACAGTCGCAAACTCCACAACGATGATCGCAAACCGACGGTGGACACGCACTCTACGCTAACTACCGAGCCGTGGCTGTCGCCAATAGCGAGCAGAATGAATGATGTGGTGGTCGATACTCTTGTATGAGCCGCGCTTCAATAGCGAGCTCGACATCAGCTAGCCTGGCTGAAGAACTGCAGTGAACTTAAAGTAGCGACAAGGGTCAAAGTGGTCAGCGGGATTCCGCATTTGAAAACCGCACCTATACCCTAACCAGCTTTATATCCACGCGTGTATCCATGCCACAGCTGAGCCCGCCAAGAAAACCCAGCAGCCACGCGGCCTCCACCGAACTCATCGATTCCGGCCGGAACCACCTACTCATCCGTAGTAGTCCCGCAAAGTCCAAGAAACCGCGTTTCTCCCTCTGGGAACGCGGTTTTTTTGTGCTCCGACGTTTGAGCTCGTCCATTACCAACCCCGCACCGGCATCGCTTGTAAAGATGCTTTTTCTGATGCAGAATGTCTCCATATTTGATGCTCGGAGCGCGCATGCGAACCACAGTGACGATCGACGACGCGTTGTATGAGAAGGCGTTGGAGATGGCGGATCCAGACATGGACAAGGCTGACCTGTTTCGTGAGGCAATCAAGACCTTCGTGCGCGTCCAGGCTGCGCGGCGGCTTGCCAGCCTTGGCGGAGCCGCGCCTGACATGGCGGACATTTCGCGCCGGTCAGGTGAGCCGGCGGAATGAACGGTGTCCTGGTCGATACCTCGGTGTGGGTAGACCACTTCCGCAATCGCAACGAGGATCTGGTCGGCCTGCTGACGCTGGACCTGGCCTTGTCCCACCCACTGATCGTGACCGAGCTCGCTTGCGGCACGCCGCCGGCACCGCGGTCCCGTACGCTGACCGATATCGCGACATTGCCTCAAGCGCGTCAGGCCACGCTGGATGAGGTACGCAGTTTTATCGAGCGCGAAAAACTGTACGGCCTCGGATGTGGCGTGGTCGACCTGGCTCTGCTGGCGTCGACGTTGCTCACGCCAGGATCGCGTTTGTGGTCACTGGACAGGCGCCTGGTCGAGTTGGCGCAACGGTTCGACGTTGCCTTTCGGCCCGCACTTCAATAACAGCGGACTCATCGATTGCGGCCGGAGCATCATCCCTGCTGAAACGGCCGCGCATCGACCGGCATGTCGATGACAAACACGGTCCCCGTCCCCGCATCGCTGTACACGACGGCACTGCCGCCATGGCTCTGCGCCACCGTGCGGACATACGGCAGGCCCACGCCCCAGCCGCCCGTCGTCGACTCCCCCGCATCCTTCGCCCGCACGAACTGCTGGAAGATCGCCTCGAATTCTTCCGGCGGGATCGGCTTGCCCTGGTTGCGCACGGACAGGATGACGCGGCCATTGCTGTCGCCCACACTGACGTCGATCGGCGCGCCCGGTTCCCCGTACTTGTGGGCATTGCCGACGAGGTTTTCCAGCGCGCGCTCGAGCGCCGACCGGTTCCACCAGCCGGTCACGGGCGTGCCTGACACGCGCACGTCCGCCCCCTGGTAGTCGCGCGCGCGTTCGGCCACGTTGTGCGCCAGCGCGTACAGGTCGAACTGTTCCAGGGTCAGCTTGAGGCGGTCGCCGGCCTGGACCGATAACGCGTCCAGCAGTTCGCCCAGCATCGTGGCGATGCGTTCGCCGTTCTTCGCGATGCGCCGGGTCCAGTCGGCGATCATCGGGGGCGGGTCCAGTTGCAGGATCAGGTCGGCCGCCAGCAGGACGTTGGTCACCGGCTGGCGCAGATCGTGCGCGAGTGCGCCGGCCACGCGCTCGCGCAACTGGTCGCCGGCGGCGATGAAGGCGCGCACGCTTTCGCGCACTGCCATGTCGATGGTCAGGTGCAGGGCGCGCCGCTCGTGGCCGGTGAGCGCGACGGCGTGCGCGTCCAGCATGTCGAACAGCACGCCGCGGAAGACCTGGAACTCGGCGAGGATGGTCTCGGCCTGGAAATCCGTCAGGTTGGCGCGCTCGACGCCATGCTCGGCGGCGATGCTGGACACGTCGATGCCGTCGCGCGCGAAATGGGCGGGCGTCAGCATGGCGGCCATGCGTTCGTACAGGACGGGCATCGTGTCGGTCAGCACGGGACCGCTCACGCCCTCGGCGCGCGGCACCTGGTGGCGCACCTCGTCGATCCAGACGCGCAATACCTCGTCGCGCAGGCCGAGCATACGATGCGAGTTGTAGGAAAAATCCCCGGTAGGCGTGAGCGAAACCACCACGGCTCGGCGTCCTTTCGTACAGATTTTGCAAAACTGCATCATAGCGGGCCTGCCCGTTCCGGGTCGCACAAACGGTCAGCGCGGCGGGTCAGCGCCGCGGCAATCCCCAGTCGTCGTACTTGTGCACGATCGCGCGCGAGGTCCCGTCGCGTTCCATGGCTTCCAGCGAACCGTTCATGCGCGCGACGAGCGCGTCCGGCACGGCGCGGTTGCAGGCCAGGTAGACGCGGATGCGGTTGAACACGAGGACGGGCACCACCTTGCCCCCATAGCCCAGCCGGTCGAGCGTGAGGCTGCCGCGGCGGATGCTGGCGGCCCACAGGTCGATGCGGTCCATCATGAGCTTGCGCGGGTTGATCAGGTCATTCGGCGCGGGGTCGACGTTGAAGCCGCGCGCACGCAGGAACTGGTCGCGCGCGTCGCCGTTGTACGTGCCCACGCGGTAGGCGCGCGCATCGTCCAGGGTGCGCACGTCGAAGCGGCGGTCGGCGCGGCCCATCAGCACCCACTCGGCCTCGCCGATCGGGCCGATCCATTTGAAATGCGGTTCGCGCTCCGGCGTGCGGGTGGTCGAAAACACGCAGGCGTCGCCGCGTTCCAGCGCGGCCGTGTACGCGCGCTTCCAGGGCAGCAGGTCGATCGAATAGGCGACGCCGGAGCGGGCCATGATCTCGCGCACCATGTCGGTACCGATGCCCGTCACGCGGTCGCCTTCGCGCATGCTGTACGGTGCCGAGGTCTCGGTGGTCAGGTACAGCCGCGGCGCCGGCTCCGCCCGCGCCCACGTGCAGGCCACCGCCAGCAGTGCGGCAAGAACTGTCGTTTTCATACGTTCGCCCCGTGCGGGCGTCCCCGGCGGACAACCCGTTCAACTAGCATAGCAGCAACATCGCGCATGCGGCAACGCGTGGCAACCCGGCAACACCGGCCGGCGCATGGTGGCGTCGTTGCGACAATATGCGTGTTCAATATCATATTTGATTCCCTCAAGCAAGACTTTCAGTCCTGAAAATGCCATACTGACGAGTCCGCGCTCAATTTCGTCATTCTCTCTAAAAATCACGCGTCCATGCTGTCCGTGTTCACACTCCCCTCCGATCCGTCGCTACTCAGCTACGGCCTGTACACGCCCAAGCTGGTCGCGTTGTCCGTCCTCGTCGCCATCTTCGCTTCCTGGATGGGTTTGCAGATCGCCGGCCAGGCCGCCGCCAACCGCGCCCAGCGCTGGATCGTGCTCGGTACCGGCAGCCTCGCGCTCGGCGCCGGCGTGTGGGCCATGCACTTCATCGGCATGCTCGCGTTCGACCTGTGCACGGAGGTCGACTACGACCCGTCCGCCACGATCCTCTCCAGCCTGCCGAGCATCGGCGCCTCGTTCGTGGCGCTGACCCTGATCGCGCGCGAGCGCCTGGGCGGCTGGGGCCTGCTGGCCGGCGGCATCATCGTCGGCGCGGGCATCGGCGTCATGCATTACGCGGGCATGACGGGCATGCAGATGGGCCTGGAACTGCGCTACGACCCGTTCATGTTCGGCCTGTCGATCGTCGTCGCCGTCGTGCTGGCGACGCTGGCCCTATGGGTCCGCTTCGGCCTGTCCAGCCTGTCGCACCGGCTGAGCGAGCAACGCCGCCTGCTGCTGGCCGCCATCGTCATGGGTTGCGCCATCGCCGGCATGCATTACACGGGCATGGCCGCCGCGCGCTTCGTCGGTCACGCGGCGACGCAGACGGCCCACAAGACCAGCACGTTCCTGGCGCTGGCGATTACCCTGATCACCGTCGCGTTCACCGTCTTCGTGCTGGCCGCCAACGGCCTGCTGCGCTACCGCCAGCTGTTCCGCGAACTGTCGCGCAGCGAAGCGTGGATGCGGGCGCTGCTCACCACCACCGTCGACGGCGTGATCACGGTCGACCGCCAGGGCACCATCCGCGAATTCAATGCCTCGGCCGAGCGCATCTTCGGCTGGCGCCGCGACGAGATCGTGGGCCACAACATCCGCCTCGTGATCGGCAACGAAGCCGCGTCCGAGGAAGTCGGCCTGCTGCGCTCGCTGCGGACGGGAGAAATCAGCCCCAGCGCGCGCGGTGCCGACGTGACGGGCCGCCGCAAGGACGGCAGCATCGTGCCGATCCGCCGCGCCCTCGGCCATGCGCGCCTGGACGGGCAGGACCTGTTCGTCTGCTTCATCACCGACATCAGCGACCGGCGCAAGATGGAGCAGGCGCTGCGCGCCAGCGAGCAGCAGTTCCGTTCGCTGATCGGCAACATCCCCGGCATCTCGTACCGCAGCAGCCTCGTCGAAGGCGAGGCGCCGATGCTGTTCATCAGCGACGCCGTCGAGCGCATCACCGGCTACCCGGGCCGCGACTTCCTGGGTAGCACGCCGCGCCGCACCTTCGCGCCGCTGATCCACGCGGCCGACCGCGTGCGCGTGTCGGAAACGATCGCCACCGCGCTGCGCGAGGACCGGCCGTACCTCGTCGAATACCGGTTGTTGCACGCGGACGGCAGCACGCGCTGGATGTGGGAAAACGGCACCGGCGTGCGCAACGAGGCGGGCGAACTGTGCTGGCTGGACGGCGTCATCCTCGACATCACGGAGCGGCGCGCCATGGAAGACGCGCTGCGCGTGGCCAAGGAAAACGCGGAGCAGGCGGCCGCGGCGCGCGCGAGCTTCGTCGCCAACATGAGCCACGAAATCCGCACGCCGATGAACGCCATCCTCGGCTTCACCGACGTGCTACTGGACGGCCAGCTGAACGCCGACCAGCGCCGCCACCTGGACACGATCCGCAGCTCGGGCCGCGCCCTGCTGCGCCTCCTCAACGAAATCCTCGACACCGCGAAGCTGGAAAAGGGCGCGGTCGAGCTGGAACAGAACGACTACAACCTGCTGTCGCTGATCGACGAACTGTCGTCGACGCTGGCCGCGAACGCGCGCGCCAAGGGCCTGCACGTCGACATCCAGTACGACCCCGTGCTGCCGACCTGCCTGCGCGGCGACGAACTGCGCGTGCGCCAGGTCCTTACCAACCTGCTCGACAACGCGATCAAGTTCACGGAACGGGGCAGCGTCACCCTGCGCGCCGAGCTGAAGGACGAACACGTGCACTTCGCGATCAGCGACACCGGCATCGGCATCGCGCCCGAGCGCCTGTCCGCCATCTTCGAACCGTTCACCCAGGCCGACGCGTCGATGACGCGCCGCTTCGGCGGCACGGGCCTCGGCACCACGATCTGCAAGCAGCTGGTCGAGCTGATGGGCGGCCGCATCTGGGCCGAGAGCGAACCGGGCCGGGGCACGACGTTCCACGTGGTGCTGCCGCTCGTGCTGGCGCGCTTCGCCCCGCAGCAGCCGCGCGTGCGCACGGCCGCCGCCCTGCCGCCGCTGCGCGTGCTGGTGGCGGACGACGTGCCGCAGAACCAGGAACTGCTGCAACTGCTGCTGGCGCGCCGCGGCCACACGATGACGGCCGTCGGCGACGGCGCCGCCGTCGTCGAGATCGCGGCCCGCGAGCACTTCGACGTGATCCTGATGGATTTCCAGATGCCGACCATCGACGGCCTCGCCGCCACGCGCCTGATCCGCGCGCAGGAGGCCGCCGGCGGCCGGGCGCGCGTGCCGAT
The DNA here is from genome assembly GCA_966212555.1 of uncultured Massilia sp. Lineage (GTDB taxonomy): Bacteria > Pseudomonadota > Gammaproteobacteria > Burkholderiales > Burkholderiaceae_D > Telluria. The sequence goes on along the minus strand of CBIHRX010000113.1, from coordinate 3,815 downwards.
CATCGCCATGACCGCCAGCGTGCTGGCCGAGCACCGCCGCGCCAGCGCCGAGGCGGGCATGGACGGCTTCGCGAGCAAGCCGGTCGACTGGTTCGCACTGTCGCACGAGATCGCGCGCGTGCTGGGCCTCGGCCCCGGCCACCACGCGGACGACCTGCCGGCGCAGGAACGCCAGACCCTCAACCGCCATACCGGCGTGCGCCGCTGGAGCGGCAAGGAAGACGCGTGGCTGGAAGCCCTCGCCCACTTCGCCGCCCAGCACGACGGCCTCGGCGCGACGCTCGCGGACCAGGCCACGGCGGCCGACTACCGCGCCCTGCGCATGCAGGCGCACAAGGTACGCGGCATCGCCGCCAACCTCGGCCTGGAACTGCTGGCCGACGCGCTGGCCAAGCTGGAAGGCCTCGTCGACGGCGACAGCGGCAGGCTGTACCCGGGCGCCGAGTCCACGCTGGACGCGTCGCTGGCCAACCTGTGCGGCCTGCTCGACGGCGCGCTGGATGCGATCCGCGCGGCCCTGCCCCAGCCGGCCGCCGCCAAGCCGCAGGCGGCACGCCCCGTGGCCGACCTGGACCGCGCGCGCCGCGCCGGCAACGTGCTGCGCGACGCGCTCAAGCGCGGCGGCCTGGACGACGCCGCCCTGGCCGGCCTGGCCGCCGCCACGAGCGGCCATCCGCTGGCCGCCCGCGTCGCGCAAGTCCACGCCGCCATTTCCGATTTCGAGTTCGACCTCGCCCTGCAACAACTTGACACCGTGCTGGCCGCCATCGACGAGCCGGCACAGGAGATCACCGAATGACCACCGTCACCCAACCGCTGATCCTTGCGGTCGACGACGAGGCCAGCAACCTGCAGTTGCTGCGCCAGATCCTGCAAGACCACTACCGCCTGCGCTTCGCCAAGGACGGCCCGCGCGCGCTCGACCTGGCGCGCGAGGAAGTGCCCGACCTGATCCTGCTCGACGTGATGATGCCCGGCATGAGCGGCTACGAAGTGTGCGCCGCCTTCAAGGCCGATCCGGCGCTGGCCGCCGTCCCCGTCATCTTCGTCACGGCGCTGAACGACACGAGCGACGAGGTCGAAGGCTTCGAAGCGGGCGCCGTCGACTACATCACCAAGCCCGTCAGCCCGCCGATCGTGCGCGCGCGCGTGCGCACCCACCTGTCGCTCGTGCGCATGGAAGAACTGCGCGCCTCGCGCCTGGAGATCGTCCAGCGCCTGGGCCTGGCCGCCGAATACAAGGACAACGAGACGGGCCTGCACGTCATCCGCATGAGCCATTTCGCGCGCATCCTGGGTCTTGCCGCCGGCATGACGGAAACGGAAGCGGACGACCTGCTGCACGCCGCGCCCATGCATGACGTGGGGAAGATCGGCATCCCCGACCGCGTGCTGCTGAAACCCGGACCGCTCGATCCGGACGAATGGAAGATCATGCAGAGCCACGCGCACATCGGCGCCGAGATCATCGGCCGGCACGACCACGGCGTGCTGGCGCTGGCGTGCAACATCGCCCTGTCGCACCACGAGAAATGGGACGGCAGCGGCTATCCGAACGGGCTGGCCGGCAAGGACATCCCGCTCGAAGGCCGCATCTGCGCCATCGCCGACGTGTTCGACGCGCTGACGTCGGTCCGGCCGTACAAGAAAGCGTGGACGGAAAGCGAGGCGCTCGACTTCCTCGTCAAGCAGAAGGGCAAGCACTTCGATCCGGAGCTGGTCGACCTGTTCCTCGTGCAGATGCCGGCGATCCGCGCGATCCGCGAACGGTGGGCGGAGCAGGAAGTGGAACCGGATCGCGCGGTAGCGTAGGGTGGGCACCCCGTGCCCACGCGGACGGTCGCGGCGTGTTGGCGTTACCCCAACCGCGGCGCGGCCGCGAGCCGCACTTCCGCCCTGCGCGCCACCAGTTCCTGGTACAGGCGCGCATAGTTGTCGGCCATCTGCGCCGACGTGAACAGCTGCCAGTAGCGCGCCTCCGCGCGCTGGCCCATCTCCTGCGCCATGCGCGGATCGTTCCACAGCCGGATCATCGCGGCGCGCAGCGCCTCGTGGTCGGACGGCGGCACGACCAGGCCGGTCTCGCCATGCACGTTGATGTACGTCGTGCCCGTACCGATCTCGCTGGAGATCATCGGCTTGCCGTACATCGCGCCTTCCAGCAGCGAGATGCCGAACGCTTCCGAGCGCAGGTGCGACGGGAAGGCGACGGCATAGCAGAGCTTGAGCAGCGCGGCCTTGTCGAGGTCGTCCACGGCGCCGACGAACTGCACGCGTTTCAGGCCCAGGCGTTCCGCATGCGCCTTCAGTTCCGCCTCGATCGGCCCCGCGCCGACGATCACGACGGGGTAGTCCGTGCCGGCCACGGCGTCGAGCAGGATGTGCAGGCCCTTGTAGTAGCGCAGCACGCCGACGAACAGGAAGAATTTCGGGCCGACCCGCGCGCGCCAATGGTCCAGGCGCGCCTGGTCCGGTTCCGGGTAGCTGGATTTGTCCAGGCCGAACGTGATCACGCGCGTCTTGTCGCGGTAGCGGTCGAGCACGGCCGACGACGCGAGGTAGTTGGGCGACGTCGCGACGATCGTGTCGACGCTTTCCAGGAACCGGTGCTTGAGCGGCTGGTACAGCTTCAGCAGCGCTTTCTGGCGCACGATGTCGGAGTGGTACGTGACGACGGTCGGTTTGTCGATGCGGGCGAGGAAGTGTGCCATGTCCATGAACGGCCACGGGAAGTGGTAGTGCACGACGTCGGCGTCCCGCGCCATGCGCGCCAGCTGCCCGATCGCCTGAACCGACACCGCGTTCGACGCCACCTCGAAGTTCAGCGGCACGCGGTGCACCGTATGGCCTTCGTAGTCGAACGGTTCCAGGCGCTGGTCGCGCGACAGCGACAATACCTGGTTCGTGATGCCCAAACGCCCTGTTCCCACGCACATCTGACGGATGACCTGTTCGACCCCGCCGACCGAATCGGGGAAATAGGTCTTGTAGAAGTGAATGACGCGCATGGGCTGGTACATGGAGACAGTCGGGTCAGAGTAAGGAGCGGTAGACGGCGGCGGTCTGGCGCGCCGTCGCGTTCCACGTCAGGTGGGCGGCGCGCGCGCGCCCGGCCGTGATGCAGCGCGCCCGCACCGCGGATTCGCGCGCCAGCGTGAGCATGGCGTCGGCGATCGCGCCCGTGTCGAGCGGATCGACCTCCAGCGCCGCGCCGGCCGTCACTTCCGGCAGCGACGTCGTGTTCGACGCCACGACCGGCACGCCGGACGCGAACGCCTCGACCACCGGGATGCCGAACCCTTCGTACAGCGAGGCGAACACGAACACGCCCGCGCCCGCGTACACGTGACGCAGTTCGGTGTTGTCGTTGAGGCGGTTCAGCCACACGACCTGGGCACCGTCCTGCACGGCGGCGGCGATGCGGCGCAACACGTCTTCCGAGCGCGCGCCGGCGCTGCCGACGATGACGAGCTGGCGCTCCGCGCGCACGGCCGGCGGCAGCGACAGATAGGCGTCCAGCAGGCGTTCGACGTTCTTGCGCGGCTGCAGCGTGCCCACGAACAGGAAATACCCCGGGCGCAATCCATTGGCCTGCAGAGTCATCGCCACGGCGTGCGCCGGCGGCGGGTCGAGCCATTCGTCGTCCACGCCGCACGGCACGACGGTGATGCGGCGTTCGTCGATGCCGAAGCATTCGACCAGTTCGTCGATGGCGAAGTGCGACAGGGCGATCACGTGGTCGGCCTTTTGCGCGGCCTTGCGCTGCAACCAGTTCTTCACGCCGCGCAGGCGCGGGTTGCACCACTCGGGATGCT
>CBIHRX010000112.1:0-18987 GCA_966212555.1 uncultured Massilia sp. | reverse complement strand
CGCGCTCGGCGCCTGGTTGAGGGCGGCGTTCGGCGATCCGCCGTATTGGGAGACCGGGGCCAGGGACTAGGGCCGCTCAGCCGGCGGCCATGCGCAGCTGGAAGAACGCGTTCGCCGTCAGGCGTCCCGCGCGCGGGTCGTCGGCCATCAGCTCGGGCATGTGGATGTGTCCCGAGTGGAAAATCCCGCCGTTGTAGAAGATCGCCCGGTTGTAGCGCGGTTCGACCGTCAGCACCTTCTCGAACCAGCGGCTCGACGCGATCGCGAAGGTGGGCGGCACGTCCGGCAGCGCCGGGCCGGCCTGTTCGTGGCGCCTCAGGTCGCGTTCCAGCGCCGCGATCTCGTGCTCCGGCACCTTCGGCTTGAAGAAGCTGGTGCCGCCGAAGCGCTCGTCCCTGAACAGGTACAGCACCATCGCGCCCACGCCGACGCCCGGCGGCAGGCCGGTGAAGTCGCGGTGCGGCAGGCGCTGGCCCGGCAGCAGGTCTTCGGGACGGCGCGTCACGAGCGACAGGCGGCTCTTCATGTCGAGGATCCGGCGCGCCTTGAGCGGCGCGCGCGCGTGCAGCAGGAAGCTGTCCTGGATGCGCGCCGCGAGGGCGCCGCCGAGTGGCAGTTCGGGACCCGGATAGTAATTGCCCGCCAGGTCCTGGAAATGCATGTGGTTGTTCGCCGCGTAGTTGACCAATTCCTCCGGCTCCAGCATGAAGTCGTCGATGATGACGCATTGGTGGCCATCGAAGATCGGCACCACGCCGACACGCGGCCGCGGATTGAGCAGGGGAAGCATGGTGGTGACGTCGCTGTGGAGAAGCGCCCATGGTAGCGACGGCGCCAAGCCGCGTAAAGCTTTACACCGCATGCTATGCTGCCCGCCATGTTCACCAGCCCGCTCCTCGACCATCCCGCCATCGTGCACGGCTTCGGCACGCGTCACGACGACATGGCCACGCTGCTGCCCGGCTACTGGCCGCGCCGTCCCATCCAGCGCGAGCGCCACGGCACGCGCATCGCGGTCGCGACGCAGGCGAACGAGGACTGCGGCGAGGCCGACGGCATGCTCACCGACAGGCCCGGCCTGTTGCTGGCCATCGCCACCGCCGACTGCGTGCCGGTGCTGCTGGCGCGGCGCGACGGGCGCGAAGTGGCGGCGCTGCACGCGGGCTGGCGCGGCGCGCTGGGCGGCATCGTTGGGGCGTTCGCGGACCTCGTGCGCGCGCGCGGCGGCGATCCCGCCGACTGGATCGCGGCGCTGGGTCCGGCCGCGCGCGCGTGCTGCTACGAAGTGGGGCAGGAAGTGATCGACGGCTTCGTCGAGCGCTGGGACCTCGCGCCCGGCGTCGTCGCACCGCGGCCGCGCCGGCTCGACCTGCCCGCGATCGTGCGCCGCCAGCTCGAACGCGCGGGCGTGGAGGCCGTGGCGGGCCGGGGCGAATGCACGATGTGCCATACGCGCATCGATGGACGCTGGACCTTCCACAGCTACCGCCGCGACCGCGCGACGCGCACGCCGGTGGTCGATGTGCACTGGTCCGCGATCGCGATTTCGGATCGTTGATCCGTGCCTTCGACGACACGTTGATGCCATCTTGCGTGGTCCAACGCACGCATTCTTCACGATTTTGCACGTGCGTCGCGCCACGACGCGGAGTCTGAGGCTATCATGCGTTCAATTCCAACTTGTCGTCGTCGTCACGCGAACCGAACGTCATGACCCGAGTCCTCTTCATCCACCAGAATCTGCCGGGCCAGTTCCGCCGGCTGATGCGGTATCTGCAGACGCGGCCCGACTTCGACGTCGTCGCGATCGGCGAAGAGACCGCGGTGCGGCGCGAGAGCGCGGGACCGAAGGTGCGGACGATCGGCTACGCCAGGCCGGACGGTCCGGGCGAGAAGACCCATCACTACCTGCGCCACTTCGAAGGCTGCGTGCGCCGCGGCCAGGCCGTCGCGCGCGTGTGCGTGGCGCTGAAGCAGGACGGCTTCGTGCCCGACGTCGTCGTGTGCCACCCCGGCTGGGGCGAGGCCCTGTTCGTCAAGGACGTGTTCCCGCAGGCGCGCCTCGTCGTGTTCTGCGAGTTCTGGTGGGCCGCAAGCGGGTTGGACGTCGGCTTCGATCCCGAGTACCCGGTGAGCTTCGACGACCGCCTGCGCATCCGCATCAAGAACTCCGTGCTGATGCAGTCGCTGCTGGCGGCCGACGACGGCGTCGCGCCCACGGCGTGGCAGCGCGGCGTGCATCCGCCCGAACTGCGCGGCAAGATCCGCGAAGTCCACGAGGGCATCGACACCCAGCAACTGAGCCCCGACCCGCACGCGCGGCTGGAGCTGCCCGGCGGCACCGTGCTCACGCGCGCGCAGCCGGTGCTGACGTTCGTGGCGCGCAACCTTGAACCCTACCGCGGCTTCCACGTTTTCATGCGCAGCCTGCCGCGGCTGCTGGCCGGGAATCCGGAGCTGCAGGTTGTCGTCATCGGCGGCGACGGCGTCAGCTACGGCCGCCGTCCGCCGCAAGGTCACGCGAGCTACCGCGATGCGCTCAAGGCCGAGCTGGACGGCCGCGGCGAGGCCGTCGACTGGTCGCGCGTGCCCTTCCTCGGCAAGGTGCCGTACGCCATCTACCGCAGCGCGCTGCAGGTATCGAGCCTGCACGTGTACCTGACGTATCCGTTCGTGCTGTCCTGGTCGATGCTGGAGGCGATGGCCGTCGGCGTGCCGGTGCTGGGCTCGGATACGGCGCCGGTGCGCGAAGTGATCCGCGACGGCGCGAACGGGTTCCTGACGCCGTTCTTCGACACGGCGCTGCTCGCCGACCGCGCGCTCGACCTCATCGCGCGCCGCGCCGAGATCGCGCCCATCGGCCAGGCAGGACGCGAGACGGTGCGCACGCGCTACGATTTCGAAACGGTGGGCCTGCCGGTCTACCTCGACCTGCTCAAGCCGTTGGAAGAAGGCGCGGACGCGGAGGAGGGCGCATGACGGACCGCTTCGCCTTCCATTACGCGCCCGACGGCTACTCGACGGCAGGTCCGCGCCTGATGGGCCGCCAGGCCGCCGGCGCCGGCCTGCTGCGCGCGATCGCGACGGCGCCCGGCCTGGAGTCGGTCGGCTGCTTCGCCGGGGGCCAGGCCCACGCGGCCGAGGGCGAGCGCCTGCTGCGCGAATCCGGCTACAAGGGCCAGGTCGACTGGATCGCGCAGGGCCGCCCGCAAGACCTGGAACGCTACGGCACGCTGTATCACCCCGCGCCCGGCATCGAACGGCTCGCGTGGCGCCGCCTGGGGCTCGGGGAGCGCCGCTACAGCCTGTGCGGCATCACGCACACGACGGCCAGCCACGCGGTGACGACGAGTCTCGCCAACCTGCTCGTGGCGCCCGTGCGCAGCTGGGATGCCGTGATCTGCACGTCGCGGGTCGTGCGCGACAGCGTGCGCCGCGTGCTCGAGCGCCAGGCCGACTATCTGGGTGCGCGGCTCGGTGCCCAGCGCTTCGAGTTGCCGCAGCTGCCTTTGATCCCGCTCGGCGTGCACGCGGCCGACTTCGACGTCGACGATGCCCGCCGCGCCACCGTGCGCCGGCGCCTGGGCATCGAGGGCGGCGACGTCGCCTTCCTGTTCCTCGGCCGCCTGTCGTTCCACGCGAAGGCGCATCCGCAACAGATGTTTGCGGCGCTCGAAGCTGCGGCGCGGGACGGCCGGCGCGTGCACCTGGTGCTGTGCGGCTGGTTCGCCAACGAGGCCATCGACAAGGCGTTCCACGAGGCGGCCGCGCAACTGTGCCCATCCGTGAAGCTGTCCGTGCTGGATGGCCGCGTGGCCGCGAACCAGCTCGACGCCTGGGCCGCCGCCGACGTCTTCATCTCGCTCGCGGACAACGTGCAGGAGACGTTCGGCCTCACGCCGCTGGAGGCGATGGCGGCCGGCCTGCCGTGCATCGTCAGCGACTGGAACGGCTACCGCGACACCGTGCGCGACGGCGTGGACGGCTATCGCATCCCGACCGTGATGCCCGATGCGGGCGCCGGGCTCGATCTCGCGCAGCGCTACGACGACGGCGTGGACAGCTACGACGCGTACTGCGGCCATACGAGCCAGGCGGTCGCGGTGGACGGGCCAGCCCTCGCGCAGGCCTGCGCGCGCCTTGCCGGCGACGCCGATTTGCGCCGCGAGCTGGGCGAGAACGCGCGCCGGCGCGTGCGCGCGGAATTCGACTGGGCCGTCGTGTTCGGGCGCTACCGCGCGTTGTGGCGCGAGCTCGACGAACGGCGCCGCGCCGATGCGGCGCTCGGTCCCGCGCTGCCGGCGGCCGTGCCGGACCGGCTCGATCCGTTCGAGTTGTTCGCCACGTACCCGACGCTGCGGATCACGCCGGCGTCGATGGTGGAACTCGCGTCGGACGCGTCGCTCGCGCTGCTGCGCCAGTATCGCGAACTCGCGATCAACCGCTTCGCACACGCGTCGCTGCCGACGCTGGAAGAGTTTGGACAGATCTTCGGATCGATCGAATCGCGGCCGATGCAGGTCGACGAGCTGCTCGACGCGCTCGGACCCTGCGACCGGCCGACTTTGCTGCGCGGACTCGCGTGGTTATGCAAGATGGACTTGCTGCGCATCACTGCAGCGGAGGAATGAATTCCGTATAGCGCCTTTACATAAAGGCTTTATGCGAAATGGTAGCAAGGTAATGCGCATCGATTTGCGCGCTTGTTTTTGGAGACTAAGCAAGACGAAGAAGGAATCAAACGTTATCGCAGCGATCGTTTCGGTTGATGCTATCGCTGGTTCGCCCAGTAAAACACATGAAAAATATTGTGTGCGGGTTGCGCACTGACAAGGTTTTCGTGTACTTTACGTGATTGAATTTGTCAAAACGTGAAGAGGCCGATTTTTGAGGCTCTGAACGGGAAACAAACCGATCAAAAAATGGGACGCTGATTCATTCAGTATGCACGTAAGCTTAGCGAAAAGAACAAGCCGCATTGCCTGATAAACGTCGGGTATGGCGGCTTTTTCTTTTCGCGGCCAGCGGGCTGCGATGTGGACAGCGCAGTGAGCCATCGGACTTTAGTCGTTTAGGTCGTCGGCGACGACGATTAGCCGAAGTGCCGCAGAGATCGATTGAGCGACTACTGTATGAAAACACAGTATAGCGTAAATCGGCGATGAATGCCCGGATGTTTTACGGGTTTTATCGAATCGCGGCGGCAGTTCGGCTGGTGCCGGATTCATTGACGCAAACGCCGCGTTTGCGCCGATGAATAATTCGCCCGACCAAGCAGACCGGGTTGGACGGGTTCAAACCATGTAGCGTAATTTCTCATCGCAGAGAAGGAGAACAGAAAATGGCAACCGCCGCGAAAAAACCAGCAGCAAAGCCGGCTGCAAAAGCCGCCACCAAACCGGCCGCTAAGGCAGCAGCAGATAAACCCGCAACCAAAACCGTAGCCGCTAAAGCCGCTGCGAAGCCGGCTGCGAAAAAAGCCGCAGCAACCAAAGCTCCGGCTAAATCGGCAGCAACCAAAACCGCCGCCAAGTCGACCGCCGCCGCTAAACCGGCTGCAAAGAAAGCCGCAGCAACCAAGACCGCCGCCGCTAAACCGGCTGCAAAGAAAGCCGCAGCAACCAAGTCGACCGCTACCAAGTCGGCTGCAACCAAGACCACCGCCAAGTCGACCACCGCCGCCAAACCGGCAGCCAAGAAGACTGCAGCCAAGTCGACCACCGCCGCCAAGCCGGCAGCCAAGAAGACCGCCGCCAAGTCGACCGCCGCCGCCAAACCGGCAGCCAAGAAGACTGCCGCCAAGTCGACCGCTGCTGCCAAGCCGGCTGCAAAGAAGACCGCCGCCAAGTCGACCGCCGCCGCTAAACCGGCAGCCAAGAAGACTGCCGCCAAGTCGACCGCCGCTGCCAAGCCGGCTGCAAAGAAAGCAGCAGGCAAGGCCGCTGCCAAGTCGACCGCTGCCGCTAAGCCGGCTGCGAAAAAAGCTGCAGGCAAGACTGCCGCCAAGTCGACCGCCGCTGCCAAACCGGCTGCCAAGAAGACTGCTGCCAAGTCGACCGCCGCCGCTAAACCGGCTGCGAAGAAGACCGCTGCCAAGTCGACCGCAACCAAGGCTGCTGCGACCAAGACCGCCGCCAAGCCGGCTGCAACCAAGACCGCCGCCAAGTCGACCACCGCCGCCAAGCCGGCTGCGAAGAAGACTGCAGCGACCAAGACCGCAGCCACCAAGGCCGCAGCGCCCGCCGCCAAAAGCGAAGCCAAGCCGGCAGTGAAGAAGGCCGCCGCCAAGCCGGCCGCCAAGGCTGAAGCGAAGCCGGAAGCCGCCGCTGCCGCGAAGAAGCCGGCCGCCAAGAAGGCAGCGACGAAGACCGCAGCGAAGGCCGAAGCCAAGCCGGAAGCCAAGGCCGAGTCGAAGGCTGAAACCAAGGCCGACACCAAGGCCGAGACGAAAGCCGAAGCCAAGACCGACGGCAAGGACAGCGGCGCAGCTGCAGCCCCGGCACCGGCCGCCAAGTCGGTGATCGCACCGGCAGCATGGCCGTTCCCGACCAGCAGCCGTCCGTAAGCCATTCCTGCCTGGTTCAGGCAAAATACCGCTGTGTGAGCTTTCACACAGCGGTTTTTTTTTCAAGGAGTCCTCGTGCTGCCCATTCTTAAATTGATCGTCGATACCGCGGCCGGTGTGCTGGGTGGCGTCTTGCTGCTGCGTTTCTGGATGCAGGTGACCCGCGTGCGCCCGCCGGCGTCCGTCGCGCAATTTACGTTCACGTTGTCCGACTGGCTCGTGCGCCCGCTGCGCCGCATCGTGCCGGGCATGGGTGGTTACGACTGGGCCAGCCTGCTGGGCGCGTTCCTCGTCGTGCTGGCGGCGTCGTCGATCCTGCTGCTGGCCGGGACGAGCGGCCAGGCCGTCGTGCTGATCGCCATCTTCCGCCTGCTCGACTGGATCCTGTACGGGTTCATGGGCCTGTTGATCATCGAGGTGATCTTCAGCTGGGTGAATCCGCATGCGCCGCTGGCGCCGTTCGTCCACGCGCTCAACGACCCGCTGCTGCGTCCGCTGCGCCGCGTGATCCCGCCCGTCGGCGGCCTCGATCTGTCGGTGCTGGTGGCCTTTATCCTGATCCAGATCGCGCAGTATCTGCTGCGCCAGGTGTTCTACATCTGAAGACGCTTCCGCGTGGGCACGGAGTGCCCACCCTACGGCCCGGTAAATAGTAGGGGGGGCACCCCCTGCCCACGATCGTTCGCCGCAGAAAAGATAAAGCGCGCCGGTCCCGCGAGGGACGGCGCGCTTTTTCTTTGCTTCGGACCGTTAGAAGCGGTAGCCGAAGGCCGCTTCGAACTTGTCGGCGATCTCCTGCTGCGTGAAGCTGTGGTTCTGGCCGCCCTGGTGGGCGATCTTGATGGAACCCAGCAGGCTCGCCAGGCGGCCCGTCGTGGGCCAGTCGAGGTCGTTGGCGATACCGAACAGCAGGCCCGCGCGGTAGGCGTCGCCGCAGCCCGTCGGATCCACGACGCCGGCTGCAGGCACGGCCGGGATCTTGTGGTGCTCGCCGCCGGCATAGATGTCCGAACCGTGCTCGCCGCGGGTGACGACAAGCGCGTCCAGGCGCGCGGCGATGTCCTGCAGCGGCAGGCCCGTGCGGTCCATCACCATCTCGAATTCGTAGTCGTTGCAGGCGAGGTAGCTGGCCTGGCCGATGAAGGCCAGCAGTTCGTCGCCGTTGAACATCGGCAGCTGCTGGCCCGGGTCGAAGATGAACGGCACGCCCCGTTCCGCGCAGTCGCGCGCGTGCTTGATCATGCCGTCGCGGCCGTCCGGCGCGACGATCGCGACGCGCAGCGGCAGGTAGTCGGCCAGGCTGTTCTCGTGCGAGAACTGCATCGCGCCCGGGTGGAAGGCGTTGATCTGGTTGCCGTCCAGGTCGGCCGTGACGAAGCACTGGGCCGTGTACGCGTGGTCGACGGTGCGGATCGCGTTGGTCGCGAGGCCTTGCTGTTCCATGCGGTCGAGGTAGTCGCCGCCGTCCTGGCCGATGGTGCCCATGATGAGCGGCTCGCCGCCCAGCAGCTTCAGGTTGTAGGCGATGTTGACGGCGCAGCCGCCGTATTCCGTGCGCAAGGTCGGCACGAGGAACGAGACGTTTACGCGGTGCAGCTGGTCGGCCAGCAGGGTTTCGCCGAAACGGCCGTGGTATTGCATGATCTTGTCGAAGGCGATCGAGCCGCAGATCAGCGCGGTCTTGGTCATGGGAAGCCTCAAGGATAGAAAACGAAAGTGTGATAGCCGGACGGCTGCAGGCCGTCCAGCGTGAAATGCAGCGTGACCGGTTGCTCGGAATGCGGCGCGAAACCGGCCGCCGGCGCCGTGCCGCGCGGCAGGTAGTCGGCGGGCGCCAGCACGCGGCGCAGCACCGGCTTGTCGCCGGCGTCGGTCAGCTCGAGCTCGATGCTGGGCCAGGCCAGCACGAGGCCGCCCTGGTTGCGCAGCAGCGTATTCAGTGCGTACGTATTCGGCCCCAGCGTGGACAGTTCACCGGTCTCGATGACGAGGTTCTCGGCCTGCGCCGGCAGCTCCACCTGACAGCCCAGCACGGTGCAGGCGGCCGCCAGGGCCGGTTTCAGGCCCGGGTGCTGCGCGGCCAGCACGTTGCGAAAGCCCAGTACCGTCTGCGCCAGCAGCAGGAGCAGCAGCACGACGGCACCCGCGGCCATCAGCATGCGCTGCTTGCGGCCCATGCGTTCCTGGCGGCGGCTGCGCTTCACGAACTCCGGCTCGTCGGCGTCGGCATCAGGCGCGAGGCGCAGCTTCGGCGGTTCGATCTTCGTCGGCGTCAGCCTGGAGCGGCGTGTTCGCGCCTCCGTGGCCCGCGCGGCCTTGCTGCGCGCCGGCTTCACCACGGGCGGGATCATCGCCGGTGCCGGCGCGGGCGGTTCGCTCGCGGCCGATGCGCGCAGCGGCAGGAAGGGCGGGGCGTCGGATGCCGGCGCGGGCGGTTCCGCACTGGGCTCCGGCTCCGGCTCGGGCTCCGGCTCGGGCGATGCCGCGATCGGCTCCGGTTCCGGTTCCGGTTCGTAGTCCGGCAGCGGCTGGGCGACGATTTCCTCGGTCACCGGCAGGTCGAAGCTCGGTTCGATGCGGTCGGCGGGCGCGTATGCGCTCGCTGGCGGCGGTTCGGCGACGATGTCCGCGGGCGGTTCGGGGAGCGGCTCCGGCGCGGTGTCGGGCGCCGCGTCGGCGACCGGTTCCGGTTGCGGTTCGACGCGGTCAGCGGGGGCGTAGTCCGCCGTGATCGGCCCCTCCAGGGCAGCCGCTTCCGGTTCCTCCTCGTCCGCGGGCGCGCGCCGCCACACGTGCGCGCGCGCGGGCTCGGGGGCGTCGTCGACCGGCTTCGGCAGGATACCGAGCGGATCGAAGGTGTGGTCGAAATCGAGCGTGTAGACGGGCAGCGCGTCGTTTTCCTCGACGGGCACCGGCGCGGCCGGCTTGTCCAGGTCGATCAGGTGGGCGTTGCCGTCAAAGATGCGCTGGCAAGACCCGCAGCGGACGATGCCGCCGCGGAGCTTGAGCTGGTCCGCGGCGACGCGGAACGTGGTATGGCAATGCGGGCACTGGGTGGCGAGCGCCATGCGGTCACTCGCCGGCGGCAGCGCGCGGCGGAGGTGAGGTCTCCTGGCCGAGCTGCCCGTGGAGAGCGACCCAGCCGTCCTGCTCGGCCCAGACGCCCAGCTTGATGAAAGGTGCGTACGCGGCGGCCACTTCCTCGGCCTGGCGCGCCAGCACGCCCGACAGGATCAGCGAACCGCCCTCGGCCACGCGGCCGGACAGCATCGGCGCCATCAGCTTCAATGGGCTCGACAGGATGTTCGCCACGACGATGTCGAAACGCTCGTTGCCATGCTGCGAGGCGACGAAGTCGTCCGGCACGTAGAAGTCGATCTCGCAGCGGTTGCGTTCCGCGTTCACCCTGGCGGATTCGATGGCCTGCTCGTCGATGTCGACGCCGGTCACGCCGGCCGCGCCGAGCTTCTTCGCGACCATCGCGAGGATGCCCGAGCCGCAGCCGTAGTCCAGCACGGATTTACCGGGCGCCGGGTGGGCTTCCAGCCATTCCATGCACAGGCGCGTGGTCGGGTGGCTGCCCGTGCCGAATGCGAGGCCCGGGTCGACCTCGAGGATCAGCGCGTCGGGATCCGGGGCTTCGTGCCAGCTCGGCACGACCCAGATGTTCTTGCCGATGTGGATCGGCTCGAACTGCGATTGCGTGAGGCGCACCCAGTCGGCGTCCGCGACGGCACGCGTCGTGAAGCCTGGCGCCTGCTGCAAGCCGATGGCGGCGGCCGCTTCCGCGACGATGGCGGCCTGGTCGGCATCCTCGTCCGTCAGCGCGACGACGCGGCTGTGGTCCCAGGCGGCTTCCTTGGGGACCATGCCCGGTTCGCCGAACAGGGGTTTTTCCGCGTCCGTGCCTTCGTCCGCGTCTTCCACCGAAACCGACAGCGCGCCCGCTTCCATCAGGGCGTCGGAGAGCCCTTCGGCGTGCTCGCGTGCGATCTCGATGACGACTTCCGTCCAACTCATTGTTCGGCCTCGGCTTTTGCCCCGATCGCGCCATCCTTCGGCAGGTCCGGCTTGTGGGCCAGCTTCTGCTCCAGGTAGTGGATGTTGGTGCCGCCCTCGATGAAGCGGGCGTCGACCATCAGTTCGCGGTGCAGCGGGATGTTGGTCAGGATACCCTCGACGACCATTTCCGACAACGCGATCTGCATGCGGCGGATCGCCTGGTCGCGCGTGGCGCCGTAGGCAATCACCTTGCCGACCATCGAGTCGTAGTTCGGCGGGACGTAGTAGCCGGCGTACGCGTGCGAATCGACGCGGATGCCGGGGCCGCCCGGCGGGTGCCAGCCCGTGATGCGGCCCGGCGACGGGGTGAACTTGAACGGGTCTTCCGCGTTGATGCGGCACTCGATCGCGTGGCCCGACAGCATGATGTCGCGCTGGCGGAAGCGCAGGCGCTCGCCGCAGGCGATGCGGATCTGTTCCTGCACGATGTCGATGCCGGTGATCATTTCGGTGACCGGATGTTCGACCTGCACGCGGGTGTTCATCTCGATGAAGTAGAACTCGCCGTTCTCGTACAGGAATTCGAACGTGCCGGCGCCGCGGTAGCCGATCTTGCGGCAGGCTTCGGCGCAGCGGTCGCCGATCTTCTCGATCAGCTTGCGCGGGATGCCCGGTGCCGGCGCTTCCTCGATGACCTTCTGGTGGCGGCGCTGCATGGAGCAGTCGCGCTCGCCCAGCCAGACGGCCTGCTTGTGTTCGTCGGCGAGGATCTGGATTTCCACGTGGCGCGGATTCTCCAGATACTTCTCCATATAAACTTCCGGATTGCCGAACGCGGTGCCGGCTTCCGCCTTGGTCATCGCGACGGCCGAGAGCAGCGCGGCTTCCGTGTGCACGACGCGCATGCCGCGGCCGCCACCGCCGCCGGCGGCCTTGATGATGACCGGGTAGCCGACGCGGCGCGCGGTCTGGATGATCTCTTTCGGATCGTCCGGCAGGGCGCCGTCCGAACCGGGCACGCACGGCACGCCGGCACGGATCATGGCCTGCTTGGCCGCGACCTTGTCGCCCATGATGCGGATCGATTCGGGACGGGGGCCGATGAAGACGAAGCCCGATTTTTCGACGCGTTCGGCGAAGTCGGCGTTTTCCGACAGGAAGCCGTAGCCGGGGTGGATCGCTTCGGCGTCCGTGACTTCCGCCGCGCTGATGATCGCCGGCATGCTCAGATAGCTTTGCGCGGACGGCGCCGGGCCGATACAGACGGACTCGTCGGCCAGCTTCACGTACTTGGCGTCCTTGTCCGCCTCGGAGTGCACGACGACCGTCTTGATGCCCATCTCGCGGCAGGCGCGCTGGATACGCAACGCGATTTCACCACGGTTGGCGATAAGAATTTTTTCAAACATGGTAAGTTCGGTGTTTCTTTGAGTGCCGGCAGCATGCCGGGAGGGCGCGGTCGGACGACCGCGCCGGAGACGTTTAGCCGATCACGAACAGCGGCTGGCCGAATTCGACGGGCTGGCCGTTTTCCACCAGGACCTTGGTGACGGTGCCGGACAGGTCGGCATCGATTTCATTCAGAAGCTTCATCGCTTCGATGATGCACAGGGTGTCGCCTTCCTTCACGGTCGAGCCCACTTCGACGAACGCCGGGGCGCCCGGTGCCGAGGAACGGTAGAACGTGCCGACCATCGGCGACTTGACGACGTGGCCGGTCGGTTCGGCCGGTGCGGCCGGGGCTGCCGCAGGAGCGGCTGCCGGTGCCTGGACGGCCGGTGCCGAGAATTGCTGGACGCCTTGCGGCGGGACCATGACCACCTGATTCTGCGGGATTGCCGAGGACTTGACGATGCGGACCTTGCTTTCGCCTTCGGTCACTTCGAGTTCGGCGATATCCGACTCGGCGACGAGGTCGATCAGTGTCTTGAGTTTTCTTAGATCCATGTGAAACCCCTTGGAATTATTTGTTTAAGAGCATACGGCGCGTCGGCGGTAGGTATTGCGCGCGAATGCGTGAAGTTGACGTAGATTAACGTTGTTTCAGCACGAAGTCGATGGCAAAGCGATATCCATCCGCTCCCAGCCCGCAGATCGTGCCGAGCGCGATCGCCGACAGGAAAGAGTGGTGCCGGAACTCCTCGCGCTTGTAAATATTAGAGATGTGCACTTCCACGAACGGAATATCCACGCCTGCCAGCGCATCGCGCAGCGCCACGCTGGTGTGGGTCAAGCCGCCCGGGTTGATGACGATCGCGTCCACGCCTTCCTGGCGGGCAGCGTGGATACGATCGATCAGCGCGCCTTCATGGTTGCTTTGGAAACAGACGATCTCCGCCCCGGCTTCCCGTGCCTGGGCGGTGGCGGCCTGCTCGATGTCGGCGAGCGTCGTCGCGCCGTACACCGCAGGCTCACGTGTCCCCAGTAAATTCAAATTGGGGCCGTTGAGCAGCAGTAGCTTTTTCGCCATATAAAACCGTCTGTTTGCCCGAAAGACAGGCATTTTGCCGCCAACGTTACGTGTTGGCAAGCGATAAAAAGAAGTCGGAAAATAAGTGAACGACCGTTCACAGGAACTACAACTTGGCCAGGTCGGCGCGTACCTGATCGAACTTCAGGCGGCCCAGGTACGTCTTGCGGACCTGCCCATCTGCGCCGATCAGCACCGTAAATGGCAGCCCGCCATTCACGTTGCCGAGGCCGCGCGCGAGGTCGGTGCCACCCATGCCGCCTACGTACAATGGGTAGGAAATCTTGATTTTGCGGGCAAACTCGGCGAGGTTCGTGGGGGAATCGATGCCGATGCCGATCACATTGAAATGCTTGCCGCCATCCTTGGCCGCCAGTTCGGACAGTTCCGGCATCTCCGACACGCACGGCGCGCACCACGATGCCCAGAAGTTCACGAGCAGCGGTTTGCCCTTCCACTGGGCGAGGGGCTGCGGCTTGCCGGCCAGGTCGTTCAGCGACGTGGCGTACAGGTTCGTCACCGCCGTGTGTGGGCGGCCGTCCGTGGGCGTGTAGGTCGTCGTCAGCGGCCCCTTGGCATCCTGCTTGACGCCGGCGATGGCGCCGAGGACGGTAAAGGCGGCGGCCAGGATCGCATAGCCGGCCAGGTGTTTCTTATTCATCTTGTTTAAAAGAGTCGTTGTTCATCAAAGTGCGCAGCGTGTCGGTATCGGCACGCTGCAGGCTGCCGTCCGCGCGGGGTTTCAGCGCACCGCGTAAATCGTTCGTGTCATAGAGTTCGGCGTGCACCATTTCTTTTTGCCACATGAAGCTTACCGTTTCTACCGGATCGTGGCGTCCCCCTTTGAAGTGGGGAGTTTCCGAAATCTCGATATTGACGTTGCGGTTCAACAGCCAGATTTCCACTTCCTTGGCGCTGTCGGCAAATAATTGCAGGTGGATGTCGTCATGTTCGCCCGCCGTTCCGTTCAAAACTGCACCGGTAATATACGGGCGGAATTCGGCCAATTGTTCCATGACTTCCAGCGCCGTGCCGCGCATGTGCCGCAGGCGCGCGGCCTGGGCCGGGCCGTGGAACAGCGCCTGGTAGCGGCGCACCTCGTCTTCGACTTGCAAATTGTCCGGCAGAGAATTCGGGGAAGGGCGGTCGACGCCGAGCACCTGGCGCGCCGCCTTGGTCTTGGCCGTGGCGTAATCGGCCCCGTCCTGGGCGATCATGCGGGCGGCCGTCGCGGCGATGCGTGCACGCACCTGTTGGAGGTCGTCATTTGAATTGGGCATCATGTCCGAGATCATACTCTTGAAAGGAAAATGGCATCGCGTCGGGTAGAATCGCGTATTCGCTATTACAGAGATCCCTTCGGCACGTCATGCACATCCATATCCTCGGCATTTGCGGCACCTTCATGGGCGGCCTCGCGGTGCTGGCCAAAGAGGCCGGCCATCGCGTCACCGGGTGCGACGCCAACGTCTACCCTCCGATGAGCACCCAGCTCGAAGCCCAGGGCATCGAGCTGATCCAGGGTTACGGGCCCGAACAGGTGAACCTGAACCCGGATCTTTATGTCGTCGGCAACGTGATGACGCGCGGGAATCCGCTCGTCGAGGAAATCCTGAACCGCGGCTTGCCGTATGTCTCCGGCCCGCAATGGATTGGCGACCATATTCTCCGTAATAAGTGGGTGCTCGCCGTCGCGGGCACGCACGGCAAGACGACGACCACGTCGATGCTGGCGTGGATCCTGGAAGATGCCGGCTATTCGCCGGGCTTCCTGATCGGCGGCGTGCCGCTGAACTTCGGCGTCTCGGCGCGCCTGTCCGGAGAGAACGATTCCGACTTCTTCGTGATCGAGGCGGACGAATACGACACGGCCTTCTTCGACAAGCGCTCGAAGTTCGTGCACTACCACGCCAAGACCGCCGTGCTGAATAACCTGGAATACGATCACGCCGACATCTTCCCCGATATCGGCGCCATCGAGACCCAATTCCACCACCTCGTGCGCACCGTGCCCGGTGTCGGCCGCATCGTCGTGAACGGCGACGAGGCGTCGCTGGCGCGTGTGCTCAAGCGCGGCTGCTGGAGCGAGAAGGAAAGTTTCGGCACGTCCGACGGCGTGGACTGGAGCCTCGTCGAACATCCGGGCGGGTCCAGCTTCGACGTGGTCTTCAAGGGCGACAAGCAGGGCACCGTCCACTGGGACCTGACCGGCCACCACAACCGCAGCAACGCACTGGCTGCCATCGCCGCCGCGCGCCACGTGGGCGTGCCGCCCGCGCAGGCGATCGATTCGCTGGCCCGCTTCCAGAACGTCAAGCGGCGCATGGAAGTGCGCGGCGTCGTCAACGGCGTGACGGTCTATGACGACTTCGCGCACCATCCGACGGCGATCGCGACGACGGTCGGGGGCCTGCGCCAGAAGATCGGGACCAGTGGCCGCATCCTCGCCGTGCTGGAACCCCGCTCGAACACGATGAAGCTGGGCGCCATGAAAGATGCGCTGCCGGGCAGCCTGAAGGATGCGGACCTCGTGTTCGGCTTCGGCAGCCAGCAGGCGCTGGGCTGGTCGCTGGCCGACGCCCTGAAACCGCTGGGCGCCAACGCGCACAGCTTCGACCAGCTCGACTACATGGTGCAGGCGATCGTCCAGGCCGCGCAACCGGGCGATCACATCCTCGTGATGAGCAACGGCGGCTTCGGCGGCGTGCACCAGAAGCTGCTGGAGGCGATGGCGGCATGAGCGGGACACCGCACCTTCTTTATTTGCACGGCTTCCGCTCGTCGCCGCGCTCGTTCAAGGCGCGCGTGGTGCAGCAGCGGATGGAGGCATCCGGCCGCGCCACGGCCCTGATCTGCCCGCAACTGCCGGCCTCGCCGAAGGCGGCGATGGACCTCGTGCTCACGCTGGTCGAGCGTTACTCGGGCAATCTCGCGATCGTCGGCTCCTCGCTGGGCGGCTTCTACGCGACCTGGCTGGCGGAACGCTTCGGCTGCCGCGCCGCGCTGATCAATCCGGCCGTCGATCCCTTGAAGGATCTCGACAAGCACGTCGGCATCACGACGGAATGGCATACGGGCGAGCCGTTCGAATTCAAGCGCGAGTACATCGACGAACTGGCCGCATTGAAGGTCGGCGCCATCACCCGGCCGGAGCGCTATTTCCTGCTGGCCGCCACCGGCGACGAGGTGTTGGACTACCGCGACATGGTTGCGCATTACGCTGGCGCGCACCAGCACGTCATCCAGGGCAGCGACCACGCGGTGTCGGAATTCGAGCAGTATGTCGATGAGGTGCTGGCCTTCTGCCTGACGGATAATCGAAGCGAAGGCGCCGCCGGATCGGACCACCGTCAGTGAGGCCCGCTTCGCTGCGCCGGGCCCGCTGGCTGGCGCATCCGGACGGCACGGGCGCGCCGGCCGCCATGCGCGACTGGCTGACGACGCCGGGTTCGCTGACGGCGCGCCTGATCGCGCACAGCACGCATTTCCGGGTACAGAAACTGCGCCAGGCGGGCAATGTCTGCCTGGCGGACGAGGCCGGCGCGATCGGCCTGGCGCGGCCCCGGCGCGTGTGGGAACGCGAGGTGCTGCTGCGCTGCGACGGACAACCGGTCGTGTACGGCCACACCGTCGTGCCGATGAGTGCGAGCGCGAGCGACTGGCCCCTGTTTTCGGCGCTGGGCGAACGTTCGCTCGGCACCACGCTGTTTTACGATCCGCGGGTGACGCGCGGCGTGCTGGAGTTCGCGCGGTTGCGTCCCGGCCATCCGCTGCTGGCCCGCGTGCATGCCGCGCTCGGACGTGACGGTCCGGCGCGCGAGACTTGTTTTGCGCGGCGCTGCGTGTACCGCCGCCGCCAGGGACTGCTGCTGGTCACCGAGGTCTTCCTGCCCGAGGTGCTCGATCTCAAGGCGACCGCATTTAATATGAATACGAATACAAAATGAACTTATTTTTCGAAGAGTCCGGCGATTTCAAGGTCGGCACCGTGCTGTCGCAGGCGGGCGAGGCCTACCAGGTCGAAATGCCGAGCGGGAAGCGTACCAAGGTCAAGGCGCGCGACGTGATGCTGCAGTTCGACAAGCCGGACCCGGCCACCCTGCTGGAGCAGGCGAAGGCCGTCGCGGCGGACGTCGATCTGGAATTCCTGTGGGAAGTCGCAGGGCAGGAAGAATTCGGCTTCGCGGAACTGGGCGCCGAATACTTCGGCCATTCTCCGCTGGCGTTCGAAGCGGCCGGGCTCGTGCTGGCGCTGCACGGCGCCCCGATCTATTTCTACCAGAAGGGCCGCGGCCGCTACAAGGCGGCGCCGGAACAGTCGCTGCGCGCGGCGCTGGCCGGCATCGAGAAGAAGAAACAGCAGGCCATCGTCCAGGCCGCGTATGTCGAGGAACTCAAGGCCGGCACGCTGCCGCAGGCGATGCAGCCGCTCGTCCAGCAATTGCTGTTCAAGCCGGACAAGAACAGCATCGAATACAAGGCCCTCGAGACGGCCGCCGACGAACTGCAGACGACGGCGCCGCGCCTGATGCTGTCCACGGGCGGCATCGCGTCGGCCAAAGAGCTGCACATGGGCCGCTTCCTGTTCGAACACTTCCCGCGCGGCGCCGGCTTCGCGCCCGTCGCGGTGCCGGCGCCGCCGACCGACCTGCCGCTGGCGAACGTGGCCGCGTTCTCGATCGACGACGTGACGACGACCGAGATCGACGACGCGTTCTCCGTCGAGAAGCTGGATGACGGCACGGTCCGCGTGGGCATCCACATCGCGGCGCCGGGCCTGGGCATCCGTCCGGACGACGCCATCGACAAGATCGCCCGCGCGCGCATGTCGACCGTGTATATGCCGGGCGACAAGATCACGATGCTGCCGGACGACGTCGTCGACGCCTACACGCTGGCCGAGGGCAACGACTGCCCGGCGCTGTCGCTGTACGCCGTGCTGGATCCGGCCACGTGGACCGTGATCTCGACGACGACCCGCGCCGAGCGCGTGCCCGTCAAGAACAACCTGCGCCACAACGACCTCGACGACGTCGTCAACGAGGAGACGCTGAACAACGGCGAAGGCGACTATCCGCACAAGATGGAACTGGGCCTGCTGTGGCAATGGGCGTTGCAGCTGGAGGCGGGCCGCATGAAGAAGCGCGAAGCGTTCGGCCTGAAGCCGGAACAGGCCAACCGCGTCGACTTCAATTTCTATGTCGAGGACGACGTCGTCACGATCGTGCGCCGCAAGCGCGGCGCGCCGCTGGACAAGATCGTGGCCGAGTTGATGATCTTCGCGAACAGCACGTGGGGCAAGCTGCTGCACGACTGCGGCGTGCCGGGCATCTACCGCTCGCAGGGCCCGGGCGCCGGCGGCTGGGCCGCCAAGATGCAGGTGCGCATGGTCACGCACGCGGCGCCGCACCAGGGCCTCGGCGTCGACCAATATGCCTGGTCGACGTCGCCGCTGCGCCGCTACACGGACCTCGTGAACCAGTGGCAGATCCTCGCCTGCGCGAGCAACGGCGTGACGGCGCCGCTCGTCGCCCCGTTCAAGCACCGCGACGCGACGCTGTTCTCGATCGTTTCCGCGTTCGACGCCGCCTATTCGGCCTACAACGACTTCCAGCAGAACATGGAGCGTTACTGGTGCCTGCGCTGGCTGGGACAGGAAAACGCCAGGCAGGTCGATGCCGTCGTGCTGAAGGACGAGGTGCTGCGCCTCGTCGAGATCCCGCTCGTGATCCGCCTGCCGGGCATGCCGCAGGCGGCGCGCGGCGCCCAGGTGCGCCTGGACATCGTGCGCTGGGACGAGGTCGACCTGTCGCTGGAGGCGCGCCTGCTCGAAGTCGCGGCCGTGGCGCCGGAAGCGGCCGAGGAGTTGGGCCTGGACGAGGAGGAGGACACGGGCGAGGCGGCTGCCGCGGAAGCGGCCGAGGCCGAAGGCGCGGTGGCCGTGACCGAT
>CBIHRX010000111.1:0-18992 GCA_966212555.1 uncultured Massilia sp. | reverse complement strand
TCATCATCGGCAATCACGCCGGTGCCATATTCCTCCTTGCGCGCGCGCGCGTCACCACCGATGCCGAGATCACGGAATCGATCAAGCGCCTGAACCACGCAGGTCTCTCGCCGCGAGGGGTGCTGTTCAACGACATGGCCTTGCGAATCGGCGCCGGTCGTACGCAATACATCGACGAAGCCGCCCAGCTGGGATACTCGACCTAGCGCTTCGCCGGCGCGGAGCCCCAGCTGGCAGGATCGGAACCCACACCCGCCAAGCCAACGATGAAGACGATGATGCGAAGCCTGTTTGCAGCTTTCTCCCTGGGGCGATCTCCGGATTCGCACTTGAACCTGTCTGCAACCATCGGCGCGACTGTCGCCCGCCAGATACTGTCCGGATCCCTGTATTTTGCCGGGATGTGCATCACTGCACGGACGCTCGGGCCGGCGGGCAACGGGATCCTCGCCACGGCGATGTTGCTGCCACAGGCGCTGTACGCATTTCTCAACCTTGGCATGGGCGCGAGCCATGTGTACCACCTGAGCTCCGGTTCGGGCAATCCGCGCCAGATGCGCACCGCGAACTGGATCTTCGCGGTCCTGCTATGGATGGCGGTCGCACTGGTCCTGTTGGCCGGCAGCGAGCAACAAATCGCCCGTTACCTGCCGGGCATACAAAAAAGCCTGGCCTTGTATGCCAGCCTGCTGTTCCCGCTGCTGCTGCTGGCGGGGTGGTCGTCGTCGATGATCCGGGGCCAGCGTGACTATCGCACCTACAACAGGACACTGCTGGTCCACCCGTTCATATTCTTCGCCCTGGTTGCCCTGCTGGGTGTCACCGGGCGCGTCAACGTGGCGGCCGTGGTGACGTGCCACCTCGTCGGCCAGCTGTCGCTGTGGCTGATGAGCGAGGCACGCCTTCGGAAAATCGCTCCCGGCGCCGCCGGCCGGTACCGATTGCGTGAGGCGATCTCGTTCGGGCTGCGTGCCCATGTCAGCAACGTCATCACCTTTCTCAACTACAGGCTCGCGTTGTACCTCGTCAGCTTCATGTTGGGCGCAACCGCGACCGGGTTCTACGCGCTCGCAGTACAGCTGGCGGAGATGCTGTGGCTGTTTTCGGGAGCCGCGTCGTCGATCGTGTACCCGGAGTCGGCCGCCAACAGCAGGTCGCCCGAGGCGCTGGAAGCCATGGTGACGAAAGTCGCGCGGCTGGTGGTGCGGGTGACGCTGGCCGGCGCGCTGGTCGCCGCCGCCCTCTCATGGTTTGCGATCCCCCTCGCATTCGGCAAGGACTTCCGGGGCACCGTGGCGCCGTTCGTCATTTTGCTGCCGGGGATCGTCACCTGGAGCTATATGAGCATCATCTCCAATGCCCTTGCCGGAATGGGATTTCAAAGAGTGAACATCCAGGGCGCAATCCTGTGCCTGGTGATCAATGCCATCTGCGGCGTCCTCGCCATCCCGGTCCTGGGAACGAGCGGTGCGGCACTCGCGTCGACGGTCGCGTTTTCGATCACCGCCCTTTATACCGTGGTCACGTACAGGAAGATCATGGCCGCGAAACGGGCAGAGGCCGCCAGCGCGCGCGCCGATGTCGTGACCTTTTTCGACGGAGACGAGTGAATGAAACAGGAGCGCATACTGGTGGTGACCACCTCTTACCCTTACGGCCGGAACGAAGCCTTCATCAAGGCCGAACTGGAATATCTTGCCCAGTGTTTCGCGCATGTAGAACTTGTGCCGAGCTTCTACCCGCGGGACGGCGTGCCGCGTCCGACCTCGCTGCCGGTCAATCTCGACTATGCGAATGTGCGCTGGGGCGTGCAGCGAATCTTCGTACTGGTCAGTTCATTGTTCGGAGGATTGTGGCGCTACGCATGGCTCGACGATGCACGGCGTGTCATGCGCGGCGCGCACCGCTGGGAGAACGTGAAGGAATTGGTGCGAGCCTTGTACCGCGCTTGCCTGTTCGAGCGCTTCCTGGTCGAGCAGGTCAAGCACGCTAACAAGAAAGTCGACATCGTCTATTTTTACTGGATGTTTCCGGAAATCGCAGGAGCGATCCGTTTCCGCGATGTGTACCAGCCCTCGCTCAAGGTGGTGTCGCGAGCCCACCGCGGCGACTTGTACGAGGACAAGCGCAGCGGTGGCTATGCGGGCTTGCGGCAGGGCGTGCTGGCAGGGATCGACGCGGTATTCAGTATCTCCGACCATGGCAGGGCCTACGTACTGCGCGAACATCCGGCGGCGGCGCGCAAATGCTTCACGGCGCGCCTCGGTGTGGATGACCCCGGGTTCCAGAACGCGCAGCCGCAGGAGGAAGCGCTCTCGGTCGTCTCGTGTTCCTTCGTCGTCGAGGAGAAGCGCCTCCACCTCGTCGTCGACGCGATTGCGTACCTGCTGGAGACGGCACCATCGCTGAGCGTCCGGTGGACGCACATCGGCGACGGCGGGCTGTTCGAGGAATTGCGGGCATACGCCCAGTCGAAGCTGGGGGGCGGACGCGCCCAGGTCGTGTTCACGGGCTATCTCGCGCAGGAGGACGTGATGCAGCTGTACCGGGAACAAAAATTTGATGTGTTCGTCAACGTCAGTTCGAGCGAAGGGATACCTGTCAGTCTCATGGAAGCCAGTTCGGTCGGTATTCCGATGGTGGCAACCGACGTGGGCGGCAACGGTGAAATTGTCAACGAAAGCAATGGGATTCTCATACCGGCCGATCCGGACGTCGCGACCATTGCCGACGCCCTGGCGCGCTTCCGCGACAGGGCGTCGGCCGCGCCGTACCGGACGCGTGCGCGCTCGGATTGGCTGGAAAAATTCAGCGCTGCCCACAACTACCCTCAGTTCGGCCAATCCCTGGTCGACATCGCATCCCGGCCCTGACATGCGCGCCTCGAACCGCCTTGAGTCGCCTCTGGTGTTCGTGGTGTTCTTTTGCGCACTGTTTCTGTTCTTTACGCCGTTCGAGCAGGGCGGTCCCAATCCTTCGATGATCCCGCGGTATCTGGTGGCAGGCGCGTCGCTGATGCTCCTGTTTCCGTTGTTGGCGGTTCGATCGGTGCGGCCGCGCGCGCCTACCATGCATGTGTTGCTCGTGCTGGCGTTAATCTTCATGCACGCAACCATGGTCATCTCCGGCCCGGGCCAGTTCGCCATGCTCATCGCCGCCGACATGTGCGCGGCGATGCTCCTGTACGAGCTCTCGTTCTGCTGGCGACGGGAATTCCAGGCGGCGATTGCATGGCTGCTCGTGATTAACGTCCTCTTCATCATGCTGCAGGCCTTCCTGTTCTATGCGACGTCGGCCGGGATAGTCGATTTCTACAAGATGATCTTCGGTTCGGATAGCCGCTTTTCCGAAGACTACCTGAACATCACGCGGTTTTCCGGCTTCCACGTGGAGCCGGGCACCTACGCGAACTACATGGGCTGCCTGCTGGCCATCATGATGCTGGTCTCGGAATTCAGCGAGCGACTGGTGTTGCTCACTTGCGTGTCGATCATCGGGATTTTCCTGACCAATTCCGGTTCGTCCGTCTATTTCGTCCCGTTGGTGACAGCGTTGGGCCTGTACCTGTGGCGAAAAGAGGTGCGGCCACTGCACCTCGTTATCCTGGCAGCGGCGATCGCGACGTATCTGATTGTTTCGGGCATCGTGACACATCTGGAGGAGCGATTCATCAATCAGCCGTCCGACGGCAGCTTGACGCATCGGATCGAGGGCCTAGCCGCGTACCGAGGCAAGAGTGCCGAAGAAAAATTCGTGGGCATCGGCTTCGTCAGCGATCCATGTGTTCGTTGTCACTACCAGGACATTGGCGTCCTGTTCAACCTGACCACACGAGGCGGCGCGGTGGTGTCGCTCGCGCTGCTGGGGCTGCTCGTGCGGATGATCCGGGTCAACGGGTTCGTGTTGGCGATCTTGCTGGTACTCGTTCCGCTGAACGAGAAGATGTTTTTCTACGAGCCGCCGGTCTGGCTGTTCGTTCTGTTTGCGCTGACCGGACCGAGTTACGCCGCGCGGCGTAGAGTAGCCCGGCCGGACATCGTGCAGCCCGGCGGGATGGTCCCGCCGAGGGAGCGTTTGCCGTAGCGTGGCGTCGCCGTTTGCGCGACGCCGGCGTCTTGCTGTCCCCGTGCGTGTCGTCCCCGTGCTCGTCGTCCCCGTGCTCGTCGTCCCCTTGCTTGTCGTCCCGTTCTGCGGCCGACAATACCCAGTTCATCCCAACAGCTGCGTTCATCAAGAGCGTTGGGCCACCGCTGGTTGGGACCGTCGCCGCAGTCAGTGCACGCGGCCACACGCTGCAGCGGTCGGGCCTCAGTCGATGTGAATGGTCGGCGAGACAGGCGCGCGCGCAGGGCGCTGCAGCAGCATGCGCTTGAGCAGCCTCCGGATCCGGTAAGTGCGCGATTCAAACAGACGGTACGAGAAGTAGGCCCCCGCGAGCAATGCGGTCAGCATGCCCAGATAAATGGCAAAGTGCAGCGGCTCGTGCGGCGACAGCTCGCGCAGCCCCCAGCGCTTCAAGGCCCAGTACTGCAGCAAGCCGATCAGCGGCACGTGCAGCACATACAGGCTGAATGAGAATTCTGCGAAGAAGGTGCCGATCCTGGCCAGGAACGGCCGCAGCGTCGACGTTGCGGCGGCTTTGAACTGCAGGCTCGACAACAGCACCAGGAACATCAGACTGCACCCCACGTCCGGCAGCAGGGTAGCAAGGGTGAACGCGTTCATGTCGCCGGTCAGCCGGTAGTATGCCCAAAGGCCGGCCATCAGTATCAGCCAGCCCGAACGCTGCGCGGTGGTGCACTCGATCCTGATCCGCGAAAATGCCACGCCCAGCAACCAGATCGCGAAGTAGCCGACGATCGCAGCGGGCAACAGCGCAGCCAAGAGGAGTAGTGTGGCACCGCATGCGGCGCGCGTGGCACGGCCGGGCGCGCGCCACAGTACGACCAACAACGGGAACAGTATGTAATACCAAGTCTCGTTGGCCAGGCTCCACAGCGGGAAGTTGCCGCCGAAAGCAGGCACTGCGACAGTCTGCAGGCCGACCAGGTTCGCACCGAAGACGACAGCTGAGTAATCGTTGGCGGGTTGAAAATCGATGCCTTGCGCATCCACGACGCCGGTGCCCAGGCCGAACAGCAATGTCAGCACGAAGGTCGGAATCAGCACGGTCCACAGGCGCGTTACGCGGTCGATCGCGTAGCTGGCAATCGCGTCGTGCTGTCTGATCTTGTCGAGCAGGCTGCCCCCCACAAGCCAGCCGCTGATGACGAAAAACACCAGCACCGCATGATGCGCGAAGCCGGTGGCGAACGAGAATCCCTTGAACCAGACCGAGGGATCCGCCACCGTGCGCAGGCCCGGGTACATGTCTGCGCGCAGGTGCGCGGCAGCAACTTCGATAGCCGCCAGCCCACGCAACAGCGAAATCAGTACCGAATGCCAGCAGTCGTCGCCGATTTGACTGTGTGCTTGGAATGTGACCCTCGGTATTTTACTGATACTCATAAAAGGTCCCCTTTTTGGGATGCTCGCGCCCAGCCGCCGGCGCGGCAGGCTATGCGATCGGTTCTCTGTCGGACGATATCGATCCGGCAAGAAGGCTTATTGATGCCGCATAAGAGACAGCTAAAACTCAACGGAAAAACATCTCCTGTAGTGATGTTGAAAAGAGGTATTTAATTCCCTTCGGAATTCAAAACGTATGGAAAGTACTTTGGCCCAACTATTTACGATTTCTCGATAAGGCGAAGCAAAACCGCATTAAATATCCGGGATGCTTACGATTGATTTGAATCAGCTTGGGTAATTCTTCGAAACCTGATAATCGGTCCTGATGATCGATGGCCGTGATGAATTATCAGGTTTTGAAACCATGCGCATTCTCTACGTCAATCACTATGCAGGATCCCCGCACTATGGCATGGAATACCGGCCATATTATCTGGCGCGAGAATGGGTACGCATGGGGCACGATGTGCAGATTGTCGCCGCTTCTCAATCGCATATTCGAAGGCGGCAACCTCAACTCGCTGGCCAATATCGCCTGGACGAAACTATCGATGGCATTCATTACGCCTGGTTTGAAACGTCCGAATACTGCGGCAACGGTATTGGACGGGTGCGCAATATGGTTTCCTTCGTCAGGCGTTTGTACATCGAGAGCAAGCGAATTGCCGAAGCATTCAAGCCGGATGTGGTCATTGCGTCGAGTACCTATCCAATGGACATTTGGCCTGCGCGACGGATTGCAAAACTGGCCGGCGCGAAACTTGTTTTCGAGATACATGACTTATGGCCGCTGACCCCAATGGAATTGGGGCGGATGTCGAGACGGCATCCTTTCATCATGTTGCTGCAAGCGGCAGAAGACTATGCCTATCGTCACGCGGATACGGTCGTGTCAATGCTTCCAAAAGTGCATGACTACGTGGAATCCCGCGGAGTGCCAAGAAATAGGCTGCACATTGTCCCGAATGGCGTCGATCCGTCGGAGTGGACGCCAGGCTGCGCCGAACTCCAAGCCAATGTCGAGGCCGCACTTTCCGCAGTCCGCGGTTCAGGAAACTTCGTGGTTGGCTATGCGGGTACTCACGGCGTCTCGAACGCGCTGCACACCTTTCTCGACGCTGCGGCGCTCATGCGCAATGAGAAAGCGACGTTCGTGCTGGTCGGAACCGGCCCGGAAAAAGCAGACTTGCAGCGCCGGGCGCAGGCGGAGCAGTTGCGAAACGTCCGCTTCATCGATCCGATCGCCAAAGAGCAGATTCCTGCACTCCTTCAACATTTCGACATCGCTTATATCGGCTGGCAACGCCAATCCCTCTATCGATTCGGAATCGCGCCAAACAAGCTGATGGATTACATGATGGCGGCCCGTCCAATCCTGCATGCCGTCGAGGCGGGTAACGACCCGGTTGGCGAAGCAGGCTGCGGTTTGACGGTGGCACCGGAAAATCCGAAAGCTGCGGCGCAAGGCATGCGGGATTTGCTGGCTTTGAGCCCTGGTGAGCGTCAAGCCATGGGACTGTGCGGTAAGCGTTTTGTCATGGCTAACCACACTTATCCAATTCTGAGCGAACGTTTCCTGGCCGCCTGTTGTTCTTGACGGGCAGGCTGCAAGCATGGCTGACTCATGAGGTGAATGAGATGTCAAGAACTGACATTTTATTTAAGCGGGCATTTGATATCGTTGCATCGCTTGCCGGACTGTTGCTGCTCGCCCCCGTCATCCTGTTATGTTGGTTTGTCGCGACGCTTGATACCCGCAGTAATGGATTTTTTATACAAAAGCGCGTCGGTCGCCATGGCCGTACCTTTCGTGTTTGCAAAATCAAGACGATGTATCCGGGCGACAGTAAACGCAGCCCGCTTGCATCAAGGAATATCGCTTCCATTTCACGATCCGGCCGCTTTTTTAGGAAATACAAACTCGACGAATTGCCTCAGTTATTCAATGTCTTACTCGGAAGTATGAGCCTGGTCGGCCCCAGGCCGGATGTGCCTGGGTATGCGGACCGTTTGCAAGGCGAGGATCGTATTATTCTCTCATTGCGTCCCGGTATTACCGGGCCGGCATCGATCAAATACAAGGATGAGGAGTCCCTATTGGCGGCGGTCGATGATCCGGAAACATATAACGACCGCATCATCTGGCCCGACAAGGTGAAAATAAACCGGGAGTATTTCAATAATTACTCCCTGTTGCGCGATATTCGTTATATTTTCAACACTATTCTCGGATAAGGTCATGAGTACGTCATGCGCCACCTGGCCAAGCTTCTCTGACGAGGAAGCAACGGCGGTCAAGAATGTTATCTTGTCGAATAAAGTCAATTACTGGACCGGCACGGAATGTCGGGAATTCGAAAAAGAATTTGCGGCATGGGTCGGCACCCAATACGCCGTCGCGCTGTCAAACGGTACGCTGGCGCTGGACGTCGCCCTCAAGGCGCTGCGCATA
Organism: uncultured Massilia sp.; assembly: GCA_966212555.1. GTDB lineage: Bacteria > Pseudomonadota > Gammaproteobacteria > Burkholderiales > Burkholderiaceae_D > Telluria. The sequence continues at coordinate 11,029 of CBIHRX010000111.1, read as the reverse complement.
GCGCCGGGCGATGAAGTCATCGTGACACCAAGGACGTTCCTGGCTTCCGCTAGCTGCATCGTCAATGCGGGCGCGATTCCCGTGTTCGCTGATGTGGAACGGGACAGCCAGAACATCACGGCCGAGACCATTCGGGCCGTGCTGACACCGCGCACCAGGGCCATCATCTGCGTGCACCTGGCCGGCTGGCCATGTGACATGGACCCGATCATGGAGCTTGCTCAAGCACACGGCATCTTCGTGATCGAGGACTGTGCCCAGGCCCACGGCGCGCGCTACAAAGGGCGGATGGTGGGAGGCATCGGCCACATCGGCGCCTGGTCCTTTTGCCAGGACAAGATCATGACCACGGGCGGGGAGGGCGGCATGGTCACCACGAACTCCCGTCAGTGGTGGGCCACCATGTGGTCGTACAAGGATCATGGCAAGTCGTGGGAAGCCGTGTACGAACGTCAGCATGCCCCTGGCTACCGGTGGGTGCACGAATCCTTTGGCACGAACTGCCGCATGTTGGAAACCCAGGCCGTTATCGGGCGTATCCAGCTCCAGCGCATGCCCATGTGGGCGTCCCAGCGGCGCTCGAATGCATCGAGGATTGCGGCAACGTGCCGGGAATTCGCGGCATTGCGGGTGCCTGTCGTGCCGTCCGACGTGCAACACGCTTGCTACAAGTTCTACGTGTTCGTCGAGCCCGAAAAACTGGCGGGCGGCTGGACGCGTGACCGGATTATCGAGGAAATCTCTGCAAGGGGCGTGCCGTGCGTTCAAGGCACCTGCTCCGAACTTTATCTCGAGAAGGCTTTCGACAACACCGGTTACCGCCCGCAGCACCGGTTGCCGGTCGCGAAGGAGTTAGGCGAAACCAGCCTGATGTTCCTCGTACATCCGTCCCTGAGCAATCAGGATATCCAGAAGACTTGCCTGGTCATCCGGGAAGTCATGTCCATGGCGGAAGGCGCTACACTGCCGACGAGCCCATGATGTCGTGGCTGCAAGTCATCGATATTGGCCATACGGCAGTGATGGTGCCGGCGGCTGGTGCGATCGCTGCCTGGCTCATCTCCGGTCGGGCATGGAAGCTGGCGTCATGTTGGTGCCTGATCTTTGTCGCTGGCCTTGGGCTGGTTGCCCTGTCCAAGATTGCCTTCCTCGGGTGGGGACTGTCTGTGCCGCCGCTCGGTTTCAAGGCGCTGAGCGGTCACGCGTGGCGGACATCGGCAGTACTGCCAGTTCTGTTCTTCGTCCTTTTGCAGGGAGCGCCCGACAACTGGCGCAAGCGCGGTTTCGTTATCGGTGTAGTGCTCAGCATCGGCCTCGGCGCACTGCTCGTCCTATTCAGGTTTCACACCACCTCGGAGGTTCTTGCGAGCCTGGTGCTTGGCGTCGCTGCGGGCGGTGCGTTCGTCCGCCTGTCGGCGACGCTGCCGGCGCCTCGCGCCAATCGCCAGGCTGTGGTGATGAGTTTGCTTACTTTCTTCGTCGTTTGCAGTTTAAAGCCGTCTACGATCAACCACCGGCTGGTCGATGTGGCGCTTTATTTTTCAGGACGTGACCAGCCTTATCGATGGACCAGCGATGCAGACGCGTGCGCCGCTCGACAGCCGGGGCCATTACACGGTACGTCGAAAGTGGATCTGCACAGCCCTGGTTAATGCCCGGCCGCCCCAGCGTTGTATGCCCCGAGCTTTGCTCGCGTGTGGTGGGAAGACGCGGGAACGACGTCCGGAAATGTGGAAGGCAGGGCGTTTTTGCGGATAGCCGGCGAGCTCTTCCGTAAACGATAATCACCCGTGCCGTCCGCCTGATAGTTTACGAACTCAGGATCGGCTGAGATCGTGCCGCTGATGTGGCCATCCGCGCGCACATTGGTCCCGCTCAAGTACACCAGGTTATCGACATAGCGGTTATTGGCGCCGACTTTGCCGCCTTCGATAATGCCGTAGCTGATGTTGTCGTAGACGATATTGTTGGCAACGTAATTGTTTTCTGAGCCGTTCGGCAAGGTTCCGGCGTCTCCACCGCCGATGAGTATGCCGATTTTGCAGCCGAACACCGTGTTGTGCAGGATGGTCGAATCCGTGGCGCCATGCCATTGTTGAATGCCTGCCAGCGCAACGCCGGAAACGATGTTGTCGATGACCGTATTCTTCGGATTGGCGATATAGATCCCCTGCACCGTGTTGCACTTGCCAATCATTGAGTTGCCGATATTCCGGACCACGTTCCCTTTGATCAGTACGTTGCCGGCGCCGCCATTGGTATCGATCGCGGCGCCGCCATGACCCGTGCATCCGCTGCTGACCGTCAGTTCGTGAATGAAATTATTCGCGATCGTAAGATTCGCGCCGTCTGCCAGAATGCCGTGCCGCCCGGTGCCGCTGATGTTGAAACCTTCGATATCGACATAGTTCCCCTTGGAGTGCCAGGCGATGCCAGTACCCGATACGATGATTTTTGCCCCCCATCTGACGTCCGAAATGAATTTCAGCCGAGCAGAGGCAGTGCCGCTGCGCAGCGTGCTGATCCCCGCGCTGTCGACTCCCGGCGCGGAAACCCTGTACTCGCCGGGCGCGACATGGATGGTGTAGCCGGGAGCAGCGGCGGCATCTGCACGGCCGATTGTCAAGAATGGTTTGTCTTTCGTTCCAGGGTTCGAGTCGGTGCCATAGGGCGCCACGTACAGCTGTCTGGTGTCGGCGCAGGAGGCGAGCACGGCGACCACGCCGACGAGTGAAACGCCGCGCGCGCCCACTTGCAGCCAGAGGCCGCTGCCGGGCCGGGCTCTGCGATGGTCTGGCACATGGCGTGGTTTGCCGTATGGCGCGGTGTCTTTCATGAGTACCTCCATGACGTCCGCAGGCGACGCATATGCCGCCTGGCAGGCGCGGTAACGTCGGTTCAGACAAGCTCGTTCGACAGACGTTTCACGATCCGGGCCGCGGCGTCCCCTGACCCGTAAGGGGCAATGTCTCTGCCGGTACGTCCAAGGCTGGCTTGCAGGGACTGCAGCACGGAAGTGGCATCGATCGGTGGTGCTAGCCGGTTCCACCCGGCGTCCACCAACTCTGTCCACTCGGTTTCGTCCCGCAAAGTCACGCAGGGAACACCGTGGAAGAAGGCTTCTTTCTGGACGCCACCGGAGTCGGTAGCAATGATCGCAGCGTATTTCTCCAACTGGACCATCGCCAGGTAGCCCAGCGGATCCAGCATGACCACCGCGTTTTGCAAAGCCTGCAATTTGCCTTGTTCCGCGAGCACGCTGCGCGTACGGGGGTGCAGGGGCAGTACCACTTTGATATCCCTGGCGAAATGGGAAAGGGCTTCGACAATCGTTGTGAGCCTGACGGGATCGTCGGTGTTCTCCGCACGGTGTATGGTTGCGAGACAATACTCGCCAGCCCGAACGCCATGTTCTTCCCGCAGTCGACCCAGTACGCCGTCATCGGACTTGACCCGTTCGCCGTGGTGAAGGGCGACATCGAACATGACGTCACCGACCTGATGAATCCGGTCGAAGCTGGCGCCTTCGCTCAGTAGATGCGCGCCGGCCTCATTGTTGGGGGTGAAGAGCCAGCGCGAGACTCGGTCCGTGAGGATGCGGTTGACCTCCTCCGGCGATCGCATGTTGAATGAACGCAAACCTGCTTCGACGTGCGCGATCGGGATATGTAGCTTGACCGCCGCCAGGGAAGCTGCGAGCGTGGAATTGGTGTCGCCATAAACCAGGACGGCATCGGGCTTTTCCAACAACAAGATTTTTTCAATATCGATCAGCATGCGCCCGGTCATGTCGCCGTGGCTACCCCCGTGAATTGCGCATTGATAAGCGGGCGGCCTCATGCCCAGCTCGGCAAAAAAGACATCCGACATGTTGGCGTCGAAGTGCTGGCCGGTATGCACGACGATTTCACGTAGCTGGTCGGATTCGGCAAGGACGGCTGAGACGGCACTCGCCTTGATGAATTGGGGACGGGCGCCGATCACTGTGACGATTTTCTTTGGATTCATGAGCTTTCTTTGCTTACCAGGTCACCGCTTCATAAAAGCGGAAAAAATTGTCCTTGGTGTTTTCCTTCCAGTTCGTTTCGAATTGTCGCGGGTGGGTCACGAGGCAAATGTTGCGGTGTTGGGAGACCACATTCAGGGGTGAAGTCGGCCAGTAATATTGTGGTGGCGGCCGATCCACGATATACATGTCGATATGGTCGAGCAGGTCCCGGTCGTAGGCCTCGCACTCGATGCCGCATTCCTCGCGCAACTGCAGGTCCGCGAGGATTTCCGTGTTGTTCACCTTCAGGCGGCGGTTCGCGAAGTCGCCATGGCCGGCAACGGTGCGGAGCTTTTTTCCGACTTGCTGCTCGAACCACCGGAAGTTTTTGCGAAAGGCATTCCTGATTTCAGGCAGACGTTCCCGCACGAGGGCAGGATCCTTGATCTTGTTCTTCTTGGCGAAAGAGGCCACTTCTTCGTAGTGGTAGCTTGCCTCGCTGCCGTAGTCTTCGATTTCGCGCATCAGTTCAAAGTCAAGCGTGGATAGCCTGAAGTAGTAGCTCGCCTTCACGCCATATTTCTTTTCCATCTCAAATAATTTCCTGGTCGTGCGCAGGTCCGTATCGATGTCATGCCGGTGCACGATGAATGTCGACGTCGCCGAGCGGTCCGCCCGTGTGCGGTCGAAGAAATCCCGGACCGAGGTCTGGAGGTAGCCGGCGTCCTTGGCGGCACAAATCAGTTTTTCGTGCGTCCGCAGGCGCGATGGCATCCCATAATCGCTGTAGATTCGCCTTAGTAATGGAGTCATTGCAGTGAATATTTTGCGCGATAGGGTTCGAAACCGAGCATCATTTTGAAGTTCCTGAGCCCGGGACTGGCACCGAAGAACGTGTCATACATGAGGTAGCCATAGGTATGGCTTTCGATCATCCGGCAAATAATCTCCGTCACCATCAGGTGCATGGCGCCGTCATTGTTGCGCAGGCCGAGCAGGCGGTCGAAGGCGACAAAATTGCCGAAAAACCCGATGTCACCGTAGGCTGTCAATTTTCCGGCGGAGTTCAAAACGCCGAAATATTTGTAGTTCTTCTCCAGGTGGAACTGCGTCTGTTTTTGCAGGTATGCCTCGGCCATCGGCCGGCCCTGGCGCTGATCGAGCGAGGTGTTGATCTCATGAATGTCCTCCACGAAATTATTCTTGTCGATTTCGACGACCACATAGCCACGCGATCTCGCCTTCCTGGCGTAGTATCCCGCCGAGTTGCGGCCCTTCGCGTTCGACAAATACGCTTCGGGGTCGGCGAAGCGCGTCAGGTCGACAAGCGCCGCACCCAACGATTTGTTCTGGAAGATCTTGTACCTTGGGTGAGGCTTGGTGAAATGGGCATGCATGCGCCGCACCGCATCCGGATTCAAGTCCAGTCGGAATTCGAGGCGTGCAACTGGAAGCTTGCTGATGTCGAGTGCGAGACTAAACAACTGCGACAGCTTGCTGGTCATGGGATATCGCTCCGTAGAAGTCGGTCAGCCTGTTTGCCTGGACAGTCCAGTTGTATTTTTCCAGTACGGCCCGACGGCCGTTTTCGCCCATTGCTTTCGCCGCATGCGGGTGGGTAACGAGGTAATCGATCGCGGCCGCGATCGCCTTTGGATCGAGTGGGTCGACGCAGATCCCGCACTGATTGCCTTCGATGATGTCGCGCCACAGCGGGAAGTCCGAGGCGATTACGGGAATCCCGGACGACATGTACTCGAACATCTTGGTCGGGTGGGAGTCCAGGTGGTTCGGCAGCGGATGAAAGGTCACGACGCCTGCCAAGGAACGCTCCAACACCTCGCGCACACCCTGGCGGTCGAGGAAACCACGGGCATTCACGCGGCGCCATCCGGGGCTGGCCCTCATTTCTGCCTCGACCACGGGCTCGGAAAACGTCCCGACGAGGTTGACGCGCGCGGCCGAGGTCAGGAACTCGCCCGCCTGGACCAGCTCCCGGATGCCGCGGATGCTGCCGATACCGCCGACATAGCAGACCTCGGCCCGCTTGTTTTCCCAGGGCCCGCCGCCATCGAGTTCCCCAACCATGGGAAAATTGTTGACGTCGACAGTAAGAGGGTGAATCTTGAGAAAATTTTCTCTAATAAAAGGGGTCGCGGCGATGATGCCGTCGAAGCGCGAGCAGGCGTGGCGCTCCACGGCCGAGTAAGCCGAAGACAGCAGCCTGCGCGACAGCGGCCCCAGGTAAGGTTTGCCCAGCAGTTGGCGCGCAACATCCTCGTGCGAATCGAAGATGACTTTCTTGCCGCGCCGCTTGAGTCGCAATCCGACCGGGAGCAATTCAGGATCGTGCAGTTGATAGATATCGCCATCGAGTGCGATCGCCTTGTCGCCGACGCGGCGCGTGGTCTTCAGGATGCGCTCGAAGCGGCCATGCAGGCAGCCGACATCGGCGATCGCCACCCCATCCCGCCGTTCGTCGCCCAGGCCGTCGGCCACGACCAGGGTTACGTCGTAGCCGTGCGCTGCCAAGGTCCGACACTGCTTGATGAAGATGCGCGTGTCGTTGCGAGGGTGCGCCGATGTGAGATGAACGATCTTGCACATTGTGCGGATCCTTCTGCGTGAACTGCCTACTCAGGTAATGTCACGGGTTCCGGATTGCCGCGCCGGCTGACGTCCGCCGCTTCCAGCAATACCGCTGCCACCTGTTGCGCGCTCGCCGTCGACAGATAGGGGCCCATCGGCAGGCTCATCACTTTGCCGGCCATCTCGACGGATACTGGACAGGCGTCGGCCGAGCTCAGCGAAGCATAGGCAGGCTGGCGGTGGATGGGGACAGGATAATGAATGGCGGTCGGCATGCCGGCCCGGTGCAGCGCTGCCTGCAGCGCGTCGCGCTGTTGCAGCACCACCGTGTACTGGGCGTAGACGCTGGTACGGTCCTCCCGCCGGCCGACAGGACGGACCTGCGGGTCCTTGTCGAGCAACAACGCATCGTAGACGGAGGCGGCCCGTTGGCGCTGCTGCAATTCCCAGTCGAACAGTTCCAGCTTGGCCAGCACGATTGCGCACTGCAGAGTGTCCATGCGGCCGCCGACGCCGATGCGGGTGTGTACGTAGCGTTTCGACTGGCCGTGCACGCGGATCTCGCGCATGGCGTTGGCCAACTCGTCGTCGCTGGTGAACAGGGCCCCTCCATCACCGTAGCAGCCCAATGGCTTGCTGGGAAAGAAGCTGGTGCAGCCGATGGCGGACAGGTTGCAGCTCTGCCTGCCGCGGTAGGTGGCGCCGAAGCTCTGGGCGGCGTCCTCGATGACGGTGAGGCCATGGCGCAGGGCAATCGCGTTGATCTCGTCCATGTCGGCCGGCTGCCCGTACAGGGACACGGGGATGATGGCCCGGGTGCGCGCCGTGATGCTTTCTTCGATCAGTCCCGGCGCGATATTGCAGGTGACGGGATCGATGTCGACGAACACCGGTGTCGCGCCGAGCAGCACGATGGCCTCGGCGGTGGCAATGAAGGTGAACGGGGTGGTGATCACTTCGTCGCCGCGGCCCACGCCCAGCGCCATCAGGGCAATCAGCAGCGCTTCGGTGCCCGAGGCCACCGTGATGCAGTGGCGGGCACCCGTGTACCGGGCGAGGCGCTTCTCGAGCTCGGCCACCTCGGGACCCATGATGTACTGGCCATGGTCGAGGACAGCCTGGATGCGGCCATTGATCAGGTCGCGCGATGCCTGGTATTGGGACTTGAGGTCGATGAATTCCATGGTGGTCGGTCCGTTCGCGAGTCGGGCGGTTCAAGGGCGGGAGGGGGCGGAAACGAGGCTGCAGATGCCGTCGACCAGCACATACGATTCGCCCGTGTGCGGGCAGACCGCCTCGCCGTTGCCGGCCAGGGGCAGAGGCAGGCGTTCGCCGAAGCGGCTGATCCAGCCGACCTGGCGCGCCGGCACCCCGGCCATCAAGGCGAAGTCGGGCACGTCGTGCTTGATCACGGCACCGGCGCCGATGAAGGCGTAGGAACCGATCGTCACGCCGCAGACGATGGTGGCGTTGGCGCCGATGCTGGCGCCGCGCCGGACCAGCGTGCGCCGGTATTGGTCCTTGCGGACGATGCCGGAACGCGGGTTGTAGACGTTCGTGAACACCATGCTGGGGCCGCAGAACACTTCGTCCTCGAGCGTCACGGCATCGTAGACGGAGACGTTGTTCTGGATCTTGACGCGGTCGCCGATGACGACGTCGTTGCCCACAAAGACGTTCTGGCCGAGCGAGCAGCCGGCGCCGATGCGGGCGCCGCCGCAGACATGCGAGAAGTGCCAGACCCGGGTGCCGGGCCCGAGCATGGCACCGTCGTCGACGACCGCGCTCGGGTGGACGCTGTTGCTGTCGATGGGAGCGTTCATGATCAGTACTCCAGCGGCAGGGCCACGCGCTTGCCGTCGCGCGCCGACTTGTAGGCGGCGATCAGCACTTCGAGCGACTTCAGGCCTTCGCGTCCGTCGGTCTCGGGCTCCGCCTCGCCGCGCAGCACCTTGATCACGTTGTCGTAGTACAGCGGGTGGCCAAAGCCGTAGACCGAGGTGGTTTCATAGCTGGCGTCGCGCACCCTGTCGTCGTCGGCATCGGGTGTGGCGAATTCCCATTGCTGAATCTCGTTCACGGCCACGCCGCCGATGCGCACCGTACCGCGCTCGCCCAGGATCGTGATCGACCCTTCGAGGTTGCGCGGGTAGGTCAGCATGGTGACGTTCATCGACCCCAGTGCACCGTTGCGCCAGCGCAGGCTGAGCACCCCGGTGTCCTCGACCTCGATGTCGCGCGCCAGGGTGGCGGTATACGCTTGCAGGCTCTCGACCGGGCCGACGATCCAGTCGATCAGGTCGACGTAGTGGCTGGCCTGGTTCATGAAGGCGCCGCCGTCGAATTCCCAGGTGCCGCGCCATGTCGCGCTGTGGTAGTACTCGGGGGGGCGGGTCCAGAACACGTTCAGGTTGACCATGTAGATGCGACCGAAGCGTTTCTTGTCGACCGCCTGCTTGAGCAGCTGCAGGGTGGCGTTGCGGCGGTTCTGCTTGACCACGAACATGCGGACCCCGGCGGCGTCCGCGGCGGCCACCATGCGCTTGCCGTCCTCCCAGCGGGTCGCCATCGGCTTTTCGGTCATCACGTGGCGGCCGCTGTTGGCGATCTGGATCGACTGCTCGGGGTGCAGCCCGGAGGGCGTCGTGACGACGACGATGTCGGCGTCCGCGCGACGCAGCATCTCTTGCAGGCTGGCGTAGCCTTCGGCACCGGTCAGCCCGACGGCGCGGTCGAGCGCACGCGGGTCGACGTCGCATACGCCGACCAGCTCGGCGCGGTCCTGGTGCTTGCGCAGGGCCTCGAAGTGGTTGTTGGCGATGCGGCCGCAGCCGACGAGCGCGAAGCGGATCTTGCGGTCCTGGATGGGAGCAGGATAGTGGCGCATCATGGCGGTCCTCAGGCTTTCACGACGTTGGGCAACGCGGAGAGATAGACGCCCCGCGTGTCGACGATGAGGCTGGCGTACTGCCGCACGAGGTCGTAGTCGAAGGCGGAATGTGCCGTCGCCAGGAGTACGACGTCGTAGGAAGCGATGCGCTGCGGCGTGAGTTCGACGCTTTTCAGGTCGAAGTGGTGTTCGCGCATGCGTGGAAAGACGGGCACATGTGGGTCGGCATAGTCGACGACGGCCCCTTTGTCGCGCAGGATTTCCATCAGTTCGACCGAAGGCGATTCACGCATGTCCTCGACGTCCTTTTTGTAGGCGATGCCCAGCACCAGCACGCGGCTTCCCATCACGGCTTTGCCGCGCTGGTTGAGCGCATCCGTGAGCTTGCCGACGACCCAGTGGGGCATGTCGCTGTTGATTTCGCCGGCGAGTTCGATGAAGCGGGTGTGCAGCCCGTATTCGCGGGCTTTCCACGTCAGGTAGAACGGGTCGATCGGGATGCAGTGTCCGCCGAGACCGGGGCCGGGGTAATAGGGCGTGAAGCCGAAGGGTTTCGTCGCGGCCGCGCGGATGACTTCGTGGATGTCGATCTTCATGCGGTCGGCGATGATTTTCATCTCGTTGACGAGACCGATGTTGACGGCGCGGTGGATGTTTTCGAGCAGCTTGGTCAGCTCCGCCGCGCGGGTCGAACTGACGGGGACGACACGGTCGATGGCAGCGCTGTACAGGGCGATGCCCGCTTCGAGGCAAGCCGCCGTCACGCCGCCGCAGACCTTGGGTATCGTACGGGTGTGGAAATCGGGATTGCCCGGGTCTTCGCGTTCAGGCGAGAACACGAGGAAGATGTCGCGTCCGATGACGAAGCTGCGCGATTCGAGGCGTGGCTTGAGTTCCTCGTCGGTGGTGCCGGGATATGTGGTGCTTTCCAACGACAGTACCTGGCCAGGCCGCATGAATGGCAGCAGGGCGTCCGTCGTCTCCAGCACGAAAGACAGGTCGGGTTCGCGATACGGGTTGAGTGGCGTCGGCACGCAGATGATCAAGGCGTCCGGCTCGCCTGCACGGGTAAAGTCGGTGGTCGCTTCGAAACCCTGGCTGCGCGCATGCGCGATGTCGGCAGCGGAGATGTGGTTGATGTAGCTGTCACCCCGGTTGAGGCATTCGACCTTGTTGCCGTCGATGTCGATGCCGAGTACGCGGAAGCCGGCTTCGGCATACCGTAGCGTCAGCGGCAGGCCCACGTAGCCCAGGCCGATGATGCCAATGAGGGCAGTGCGCTCACTCAGGCGGGCAGTGAGCTGTTCGAGATAAGCCGGTTTGCTTTCGTCACGCATGTGGTCCTCGCCAGACGGGTTGGGTAAAAGGGCGTTCGGGTCGCCGCGCCTATATCCGGAACGGCACGAATTTCTTGATCAGGGCCAGCCGTTCCTGGGGGGCGGCGACAGGTGCCGGCGGGGCCACGGCCGGGGCCGGAGCCGCCGCGGCCCCTTCGGTGTGGCGGCCGGGGTTGTATTCGGTGACGATGGCCTTGACCATGCCTTCGATCAGGCCTCGTTCGT
>CBIHRX010000110.1:0-19020 GCA_966212555.1 uncultured Massilia sp. | reverse complement strand
GGCGACCGCGCCGGCCGCCGCCGGCGCCAACGCCCTCGTCCTGAACGTGCGCGAAGACTCCTGGATCGAAGTGCGTCCGGCCAAGGGCGGCGCGCCGCTGCTGTCGCGCCTCGTCAAGGGCGGCAGTACGGAGACGGTCAGCGTCGACCAGCCGGTGCGCGTCGTCGTCGGCAATCCGGGCGCCGTGACGGCCACCCTGCGCGGCACTGCCGTCGCGCTGCCGCCGGTGCCGGGCAAGACGCTGTCGCGCGTCAATCTCCAGTAACAACGGAAACCACAGATGACTTTTTCGAACAACGCCAACGAGCCGATCGGTTCCGGCCCGCTGCCGCGCCGCGCCAGCCGCGGCGTGGTCGTGCAGCACGGCGCGCGCAAGGTGATCGTCGGCGGCGACGCCCCCGTCGTCGTGCAGTCGATGACGAACACGGACACGGCCGACGTGATCGGCACCGCCATCCAGGTCAAGGAACTGGCGCGCGCCGGTTCCGAGATCGTGCGCATCACCGTGAACACGCCGGAAGCCGCGGCCGCCGTGCCCGCCATCCGCGAACAGCTCGACCGGATGGACGTCGACGTCCCCCTCGTCGGCGACTTCCACTACAACGGTCACCTGCTGCTGCGCGATTATCCCGAGTGCGCGCAGGCGCTGTCGAAATACCGCATCAATCCGGGCAACGTGGGGCAGGGCGCCAAGCGCGACACCCAGTTCGCCCAGATGATCGAAACAGCCATCAAGTACGACAAGCCGGTGCGCATCGGCGTCAACTGGGGCAGCCTGGACCAGGCGCTGCTGGCCCGCATCATGGACGAGAACGCCGCCCGCGCCCAGCCGTGGAGCGCGCAGTCCGTCATGTACGAAGCCTTGATCACGTCGGCGATCGAGAACGCGCAGCGCGCCGAGGAAATCGGCCTGGCGCGCGAGAAGATCGTCCTGTCGTGCAAGGTGTCCGGCGTGCAGGACCTGATCGCCGTCTACCGCGAACTGGGCAAGCGCTGCGACTACGCGCTGCACCTGGGCCTGACGGAAGCGGGCATGGGCAGCAAGGGCATCGTCGCGTCGACGGCGGCCCTGTCCGTGCTGCTGCAGGAAGGCATCGGCGACACGATCCGCATTTCGCTGACGCCGGAACCGGGCGGCGACCGCACGAAGGAAGTGGTCGTCGGCCAGGAAATCCTGCAGACGATGGGCCTCCGTAAATTCACGCCGATGGTGATCGCGTGCCCGGGCTGCGGCCGCACGACGTCGACCGTGTTCCAGGAACTGGCCGACAACATCCAGACCTTCCTGCGCGAGCAGATGCCGGAATGGAAGAAGACCTACCCGGGCGTGGAAGCGATGAACGTGGCCGTGATGGGCTGCATCGTGAACGGTCCGGGCGAATCGAAGCACGCGAACATCGGCATCTCGCTGCCGGGGACGGGCGAATCGCCGGCGGCTCCGGTCTTTGTGGATGGGCAAAAGGTCGCTACACTGCGGGGCGAGCGGATCGTGGATGAGTTCAAGACGATCGTGCTCGATTACGTACAGAAGAATTACAGTAGGGACGCCGTCGCGTCATGACGTGATGGTGGGCACGGGGTGCCCACCCTACGCAATAACCGATAACGTAGGGTGGGCTCCCCGAGCCCACCATGCAAGAGCAAACAATATGTCCGAGAAAAAAGAGAAAATCGTCGCCATCAAAGGCATGAACGACATCCTGCCGGCCGACGCGCCGCTGTGGGAACTGTTCGAAAACACCGCGGAATCCGTGCTCAAGAGCTACGGCTACCAGAAGATCGTCACCCCGATCGTCGAAGAGACGGGCCTGTTCGCGCGCGCCATCGGCGCCGTCACCGACATCGTCGAGAAGGAGATGTATTCCTTCACGGATTCGATGAACGGCGACCAGCTGACCTTGCGTCCGGAAGGCACGGCCGGCGTCGTGCGCGCCGTCGTCGAGCACAATATGGCGTACGACGGTCCGAAGCGCCTGTGGTACAAGGGCCCGATGTTCCGTCACGAGCGTCCGCAGCGCGGCCGTTACCGCCAGTTCTTCCAGTTCGGCGCGGAAGCCATCGGCTTTTCCGGCCCGGACATCGACGCGGAACTGATCATGCTGTGCCGCCGCCTGTGGGACGACCTGGGCCTGGATAACATCCGCCTCGAACTGAACTCGATCGGCAATGCCGAGGAGCGCCAGCGCCACCGCGCCGACCTGATCGCCTACTTCGAAGCGAACCTCGACGTCCTCGACGCCGAAGCGAAGCGCCGCCTGCATGCGAACCCGCTGCGCATCCTGGACACGAAGAACCCGGCCATGCAGGACCTCGTCAACAACGCGCCGAAGCTGCTGGACTACCTGGGCGGCGAATCGCTCGCGCACTTCGAGGGCCTCAAGCAGATCCTCGACGCGAACAACGTCCAGTACACCGTGAACCCGCGCCTCGTGCGCGGCCTCGATTACTACAACCGCACCGTGTTCGAGTGGGTCACGGACATGCTGGGCGCGCAGGGCACCGTCTGCGCGGGCGGCCGCTACGATCCGCTGATCGAGACGTTCGGCGGCAAGCCGACGCCGGGCATCGGCTTCGCGATGGGCATCGAGCGCCTGATCGAGCTGATGAAAGAGCAGGGCGAACCGGCCACGCCGGCCCAGTGCGACGTCTACCTCGTGCACCAGGGTGAAGACGCGCAGATGAAGGCCTTCATCCTCGGCGAGCGCATCCGCGACGCGGGCCTGGACGTCGTCCTGCACTGCGCCACGCCGGCCGGCGCGGGCAGCTTCAAGAGCCAGATGAAGAAGGCCGACGGCTCCGGCGCCGCGTTCGCCGTGATCATCGGCGAGGACGAGGTCAAGAACGGCGTCGTGGCCGTGAAATCGCTGCGCGAAGCCGAAGGCCAGCAGCAGCAAAGCGTGCCGTTCGACGAAGCCGTCGACTTCATCGTCGACCAGATCGTCGGTGGCCACGACCACGACCACGATCACGACCACGTGCACTACCATCCCTAATCCGACCAACCATAACAAACACTGACGTCCATGGCATACGATCTCGAAGAACAAGAACAGATAGCCAATTTCAAGGCCTTCTGGGACCGCTTTGGCAACCTGATCACCTGGGTGCTGATCATCGCGCTGGGCAGCTACGCCGCCTGGAACTTCTGGGGCTCGCACCAGCGGTCGCAGGCCGCGGAAGCGTCCGGCCTGTACGACGGCCTGACCGAGGCGATCGAAGCGAAGGATGCGGCGAAGGTCCAGCGCATCACGGGCGACATCGAGAACAAGTTCGGCTCGACCGCCTACGCCCCGATGGCGGCGCTGGCCGCCGCCAAGGCCGCGTTCGACGCCAACGACCTCAAGACGGCGAAGGCCCAGCTGCAATGGGCGGTCGACCACGGCGACGACGAGTACAAGGCCATCGCAAAACTGCGCCTGTCCGGCGTGCTGCTGGACGAGAAGGCCTACGACCAGGCGCTGGCGCAGCTGAACGGCGAGTTCCCGGCGCAGTTCGCGGCCGAAGTGCAGGACCGCAAGGGCGACGTCCTCGTCGCGCAGAACAAGCTGGCGGAAGCCCGCACCGCATACCAGGCCGCGCTCGACAAGATGGCGAAAAACCATCCGGGCCGCCAGGTCGTGCAGGTCAAGCTGGATGCGATCGGTGGTTCGACGCCGGCGCAGAAAGCTGCTGCCTAAAAACACCGTCGTTCCCGCGCAGGCGGGAACCCAAGTTATTCGCGCCGCCGTAACGCATGCAAAAATTGGGTCCCCGCCTTCGCGGGGACGACGTTCATATGCAAGTGGCTACGTTTTGCAGTACCCATAGAACAAGGTAAGAAGAATATGCGTATTACCCGGAAGCTCGTTGGTGTCGGTATGTTCGCCCTGATGGCGGGCTGTTCCTCGCTCAATCCGTTCGCGTCCAAACCGAAGGGCAACCAGCCCGCGCCGCTGGTCGACCTGAAAGGTTCGATGGCCGTGCGCACGGCATGGAAGCTGGAAGTCGGCAAGTCGCAGAACTACATGTTCTCGCCGGCCATCGCCGACAACACCATCATCGCGGCCGGGGGCGACGGCACCATCGTGCGCGCGGAAGCGGCCACGGGCCGCCAGATCTGGCGCACCAAGGCCGGCATGGACCTGACGGCGGGCGTCGGCACGGACGGCAGCGTCATCGTGCTGGGCGGCGCCAAGGGCATGCTGCTGGCGTTCGACATGGACGGCAAGAAGCTGTGGGATGCCCAGCTGTCTTCCGAGATCCTGTCGTCGCCGGTCGTGGGCCAGGGCATCGTCGTCGCGCGCAGCATCGACAACCGCATCGTCGGCTACGACGCCAAGACGGGCCAGAAGAAATGGACCGTGCAGCGCACCGCGCCGGCACTGACCCTGCGCCTGGCGCCGGGCATGGTCATCCACGACAAGGACGTGCTCATCGCCCAGCCGGGCGGCAAGCTGATGTCGCTGATCCTCGCCACCGGCGCGCCGCGCTGGGAGATCGAAGTCGGCGTGGCACGCGGCGCGACGGAACTGGAGCGCGTCACCGACATGGGCGGCACGCCGGTCATCATCGACAACGACGTGTGCGCCGTGTCGTACCAGGGCCGCGTCGGCTGCTTCGACCTGGCCACGGGCAGCCCGCGCTGGACCCGCGACCTGTCGTCGGAAGTCGGCGTCGCCGCCGACCAGCGCTTCGTGTTCGTCCCGGACGACAAGGGCGCCGTCTACGCATACAACCGCGACAGCGGCACGAGCGCGTGGAAGAACGACAAGCTGGCCTACCGCCGCCTGTCCACGCCGGTGTCGTACGGCCGCGCCGTCGCCGTCGGCGACTACCAGGGCTATGTGCACTTCCTGTCGCGCGAGGACGGGGCGTTCCTGTCCCGCGCCGCCACGGACGGCAGCGCCATCGAATCCACGCCGCTGGTCGTCGGTTCGAACCTGATTTTTCAAACACAAAATGGAACCGTGACCGCCATCGCGGTCGAATAAGATTCAATGAAGCCGGTAATCGCACTCGTAGGTCGTCCCAACGTCGGAAAGTCGACCTTATTCAATCGCATGACCCGCTCGCGCGACGCGCTGGTGGCGGACTTGCCCGGCCTGACGCGCGACCGCCACTACGGCGAAGGGCGCATGGGCGAACGGCCGTTCCTGGTCATCGATACCGGCGGTTTCGAGCCGGTCGCCAAGGAAGGCATCATGCACGAGATGGCGCTGCAGACGCGCCAGGCCGTCGCCGAGGCGGATATCGTCATGTTCATCGTCGACGGCCGCCAGGGCCTCACGCCGCACGACAAGACCATCACGGACTTCCTGCGCAAGTCGGGCCGCAAGGTCATGCTCGTCGTGAACAAGAGCGAGGGCATGAAGTACACGTCCGTCACCGCCGAGTTCTATGAACTGGGCATGGGCGACCCGTACGTGATCTCCGCCGCCCACGGCGACGGCGTGCTGGACCTCGTCAACGAAGCCATCGACGAAGCCATGCAGCAGCGCCCCGAGGAAGCCGAGGAGCTGGAACCGGCGGACCACGGCGTCAAGATCGCACTGGTCGGCCGGCCGAACGTCGGCAAGTCCACCCTCATCAACACGCTCGTCGGCGAACAGCGCGTGATCGCGTTCGACATGCCGGGCACCACGCGCGATTCGATCGAAGTCCCGTTCGAAAAGGGCGGCAAGCACTACACGCTGATCGACACGGCCGGCATCCGCCGCCGCGGCAAGGTGTTCGAGGCCATCGAAAAATTCTCGGTCGTGAAGACCCTGCAGTCGATCTCGGAAGCGAACGTCGTCGTGCTGATGCTGGACGCGCAGCAGGACATCTCCGAGCAGGACGCGCACATCGCGGGCTTCATCCTGGAATCGGGGCGCGCGCTCGTCGTCGCCGTGAACAAGTGGGACGGCTTGACGTCCGACCAGCGCGACCAGGTCAAGAACGACATCGACCGCAAGCTGAACTTCCTCGACTTCGCGGAGACGAAATTCATCTCGGCGCTGAAGGGCACGAACATCAACCACCTGATGAAGGCGATCGACACGGCCTACGCCGCGGCGACCGCGAAGCTGTCCACGCCGCGCCTGACGCGCGCGCTGCAGGAAGCCATCGAGAAGCAGGAACCGAAGCGCAAGGGCAGCACGCGTCCGAAGATGCGTTACGCCCACCAGGGCGGCCAGAACCCGCCCATCATCGTCATCCACGGCAATGCGCTGGATGGCATCACGGAACCGTACAAGCGTTACCTGGAAAAGCATTTCCGCGATACGTTCGACCTGATCGGTACGCCGCTGCGCATCGAGCTCAAGAGCGGCAAGAACCCCTTTGCCAAAGAGTAGGGTGGGCACCCCGTGCCCACGCGGAAGCCGGCATCACGCAAATGTTACGCGTGGGCGGAGGGCCGCCCACCCAACGTGCGTAACCCATTTGCGGTAAATGTTTTCCGCGCGGGTTTTAAGCCAGGTTTAACCATAGCGGTACGACAAAAAAGAGCAAAACAGGTTACAGTTAGCTTGGGCGAACATTCACAGCTTGAGAATGTTGGCGCAGCCACTTGAAATCCGGCATCCCGCCACAATTTTTATACGACAACAACATCACGGAGCTGTCATGAGCAACAAAGGGCAACTGTTACAAGACCCATTCCTCAACGCCTTGCGCAAAGAGCACGTCCCCGTCTCGATCTACCTGGTCAACGGGATCAAGCTCCAGGGCCATATCGAGTCCTTCGACCAGTACGTCGTCCTCCTGCGTAACACCGTCACCCAGATGGTGTACAAGCATGCGATCTCTACCGTCGTTCCGGCCCGTGCCGTCAACCTCAACCTCGAACAAGACGCCGAGTGAGGTCGATGGCTGACGTTTCCGGTAACACAATGCGCGCCGCCTTGGTCGGTATCGATTTCGGCGCTGGCGACTTCAAAGCCAGCCTGGAAGAACTGGCCCTGCTGGCGCGTTCGGCAGGGGCCGAACCGATCACCACGATCACCGCGAAACGCAACAGTCCCGATCCCGCGCATTTCGTCGGCAGCGGCAAGGCCGACGAGATCGCGCAGGCCGTTCTCGCCGACAAGGTCGAGATCGTCATTTTCAACCACGCCCTGTCGCCCGCCCAGCAGCGTAACCTGGAGCGGCGGCTCAATGTGCGCGTGGTCGACCGTACCAGCCTGATCCTCGACATCTTCGCGCAGCGCGCGCAGAGCCACGAGGGCAAGCTGCAGGTCGAACTGGCCCAGTTGCAGCACCTGGCCACGCGCCTGATCCGCGGCTGGACCCACCTTGAACGCCAGAAGGGCGGTATCGGCCTGCGCGGCCCGGGTGAAACCCAGCTCGAGACCGACCGCCGCCTCATCGGCGAACGCGTCAAGATGCTGCGCACCCGTCTCACCAAGCTGCGCAAGCAGCACGAGACCCAGCGCCGTTCGCGCGGGCGCAACCAGACATTTTCCGTGTCGCTCGTCGGCTATACCAACGCCGGCAAGTCGACCCTCTTCAACACCCTGACGAAGGCCGGGGTGTACGTCGCGAACCAGTTGTTCGCGACGCTCGACACGACGTCGCGCCGCCTGTACCTCGGTCCGGACACCGGCAACGTGGTCGTGTCCGATACCGTCGGTTTCGTGCGCGAGCTGCCGCACCAGCTGGTCGCCGCCTTCCGCGCCACCTTGGAAGAAACCATCCATGCCGACCTGCTGCTGCACGTCGTCGACGGCGCTTCTCCCGTGCGGATGGAGCAGATCGAGCAGGTCAACGAGGTCTTGCGCGAGATCGGCGCCGACCACATCCCGCAGATCCTGGTCTGGAACAAGATCGATGCGGCCGGCCTCGAGCCGGAGATCGAGCGTGATGAATATGGTAAGATCAGCCGCGTTTTCATCAGCGCCAGGAGCGGCGCCGGCCTCGATCTGCTGCGCGACGCGATCGTCGAGGCGGCCACCAGCGGCGCCGGCGTGGCGCCCGCTGACGTGCAGGAACGCGAGGTCGCCGATTTTGCGCACGCCGAGCTGCTGCCCGCGACTCCCCATCCCGGACCCCACTAGTCTATGCTTGTTTCTCTGATCAAACGGATCGGTGCCCGTCTGGCGCCGACCGGTCGTCACGCCGGCACGCGCAGGGCCGGCGTGCCTATTTTTTCGCTGAACGATCCTCGTTGGGGCCACGACCCGAAATCGAACGAGGGACGCCGCCCCAACAATAACAACAAGAACGACAACGACGGTCCGCCCGACCTCGACCAGCTGTGGCGCGACTTCAATCAACGCCTGAATCGCCTGTTCGGCGGCAAGCGCGGCGGCGACGGCGGCCCGTTCCGTCCGGACGCGCGCGGCATCGGCCTGACGGCCACCGTCGTCGGCGCCATCGCAGCCCTCATCTGGCTGGCCAGCGGCGCGTTCATCGTGCAGGAAGGGCAGGTCGGCATCGTGACGACGTTCGGCCGCCTGTCGCACGTGACGGGCGCCGGTTTCAACTGGCGCTGGCCGGCGCCGTTCCAGTCGCACGAGACCGTCAACACGGCCCAGGTGCAAACGGCCGAGATCGGTTACCGCGCCAACGTGCGCAACAAGCAGCCGAGCGAAGCGCTGATGCTGACGGGCGACGAGAACATCGTCGACGTCCAGTTCTCCGTGCAGTACAAGATCAAGGACCCGGTCGCGTGGGTGTTCAACAACCGCGACCAGGTCGAGACCATCCGTGACTCGGCCGAGACCGTCGTGCGCGAACTCGTCGGCCAGAACAAGATGGACACCGTCCTGTACACGGGCCGCGACAAGCTGGCGGCGGAAGCCCGCGAAGGCGTCCAGCGCCTGGCCGACCGCTACAAGATGGGCGCGGAGATCGTCGGCGTGACGATGCAGTCCGTGCAGCCGCCCGACCAGGTCGCCGCCGCGTTCGAGGACGCCGGCAAGGCGCAGGAAGAGCGTGTTCGCGCGCGTACCGAAGCGCAGGCGTTTGCCGACGAGGTCATCCCGCAGGCGAAGGGCAAGGCCGCGCGCCTGCTGCAGGATGCGGAAGCGTACCGCGCCAGCGTCGTGAGCGTCGCGACGGGTAACGCCGCGCGCTTCGACAAGATCGTGGCCGAGTATGCGAAAGCCCCGGCCGTCACGCGCGACCGCATGTATATCGAGACGATGCAGCAAATCCTTTCCAGCACCAGCAAGGTCATGATCGACGCCAAGACAGGCACGAACCAGATCTACCTGCCGCTCGACCGCCTGCTGGCCCAGTCGACGGCCAACGAAGCGGCGCGCGGCGCCAATTCCGGTCCCGTGATGGCGCCGTCGCAGACCCCGGCCCAGCCCGCGCAGCAGGCAGCGCAACAACCGCAAGCGCAGCCGGCGGCGGCCCAGGCTCAGCCGGAAGCCGCGTCCGGCGAATCGAACCGCACGCGCGACCTGCGCAGCCGCGACACGGGCCGCGAACGGGAGAGCCGCTGATGAGCCGCCTGTTAGCCAGCCTGCTCGGCGCCGCCATCGCGGTGGCGCTCGTGTCGTCGTCCGTGTTCGTCGTCGACCAGCACCGTTACGCCGTCGTGTACGCGCTCGGCGAACTGCGCGAGGTCATCCAGGAGCCGGGCCTGAATTTCAAGGCGCCGCCGCCGTTCCAGAACGTCGTCTTCCTCGATAAACGCCTGCAGACGCTCGACACGCCGGACGGCGAGCGCTTCCTGACGGCGGAAAAGAAGGACTTGCTCGTCGATGCGTTCGTCAAATGGCGCATCGTGAATCCGCGCCAGTACGTGATCGCCATCGGCAGCAATGCCGACCGCGGCGGCGAGCGCCTGAACCAGCTCGTGCGCAATGCGCTCACGGCCGAGATCGGCAAACGCAACCTGGCCGACGTGCTGACGGGCGGCAAGCGCACTGACGTGGCGAATGCCGTGCGCGCCGACCTGGCCCCGGAAGCGAAGGACCTGGGCGTGGAAGTCGTCGATGTGCACCTGAAGCGCATCGACTTCATCGACCAGGTCAACAACGCCGTGTACGAACGCATGAAGGCCGACCGCGTGCGCGTGGCGAACGAACTGCGCGCGACGGGCGTCGCCGAGGCGGAAACGATCCGCGCCGACGCCGAGCGCCAGCGCAGCGTGATCCTCGCGGACGCCCAGCGCGACGCCGAGACGCTCAAGGGAGAAGGCGATGCGCAGGCGTCGCAGATCTATGCCCAGTCGTTCGGCAAGAACCCGGAGTTCTACCGGTTCTACCGCTCGATGGAGGCCTACAAGGCCACGTTCAAGGGGCGCAACGACGTGATCGTGATCGACTCGAACTCCGAGTTCTTCAAGTATTTCAAGGGCCCTGGCGCCGGAAAATAATCGGCGCTGCGGCTGGTGGGCTCGGGGAGCCCACCCTACGAAATTCGATTGCCGTAGGGTGGGCACCCCGTGCCCACCATGCATACCACCGGCCTCGCTCACGTGGAGTATCGGCAACGTTGGCATTCGTTTCATCGCCAACCGACCCGCGTTTTCGGTTAAAATCGTCGATTCGGCGGAATGAACGCGTGCAAAGCCGCGTTCATGCTGCCCGAATGTTGTCCGACTTTTAATAACCCGACCCGCTTTGCCCATGCCCACCTGGCTCCTGCCCGAGAATATCGCCGACGTCCTGCCGTCCGAAGCGCGCAAGATCGAAGAGCTGCGCCGCCTGATGCTCGACACCTTCCGTACCTACGGCTACGAACTCGTGATGCCGCCGCTGCTCGAATACGTCGATTCGCTGCTGGCCGGCGCCGGACAGGATACCGATCTGCGCACCTTCAAGCTCGTCGACTCGATGAGCGGCCGCCTGCTCGGCCTGCGTGCCGACATGACGACGCAGGTCGCCCGCATCGACGCCCACCTGCTGAACCGCGACACCGTCACCCGCCTGTGCTATGCCGGCAGTGTGCTGCACACGCAGCCGTCCGGCCTGCACGCGACGCGCGAGCCGCTGCAGATCGGCGCCGAGATCTATGGCCACGCCGGCCTCGAAGCGGATGCCGAGATCCAGGAACTGGCGCTGGCATCGCTCGCGCTGGCCGGCTTCGAACAGCCGCGCCTGGACCTGTCGCACGTGGGCGTGCTGCGCGCCATCCTGGCCGAAGATGCGGCCGCGAAGCGCGACGAGCAGCTGCTGTATTCCCTGCTGCGCTCGAAGGACGTCCCCGGCCTGGAAGAGGCGACGGCCGGCTACAACGAACAAACCCGCGCCGCGCTGCTGGCGCTGCCGAACCTGTACGGCGACATCGACGTGCTCGCGCGTGCGAAGGACGTGCTGCCGCCGCTGCCGGGGATCGCGCGCGCGCTGGCGGAACTCGCCGCGCTGGCCGGCTCCGCGCTGAATCGTGCCCAGATCGCGATCGACCTCGCCGACCTGCGCGGCTACCAGTACGAAAGCGGCGCCATGTTCGCGCTGTACGTGCCGGGCCTGCCGAACGCCGTCGCGCGCGGCGGCCGTTACGACCACGTGGGCGAAGCCTTCGGCCGCGCGCGTCCGGCCACGGGCTTCTCGCTCGACCTGCGCGAACTGGCCCGTCTGCTGCCGACGGCCGAGCGCAAGCACTCCATTCGTGCCCCCTGGGGCAACGCGCCCGAGCTGCGCGAAAAAATCGCTGAACTGCGCAAAGCGGGCGAAGTGGTGATCCAGTCGATGCCGGGTCACGACAATGTACAGGACGAGTTCGAGTGCGACCGTGTGCTCGTCCTCGAACAAGGAAATTGGATTCTCAAAAACTTAGGTTAATGATGTCAAATACTGCTAAGAACGTCGTTGTCATCGGCACCCAGTGGGGCGATGAAGGCAAGGGTAAGATCGTCGACTGGCTGACCGACCATGCCGCCGGCGTGGTGCGTTTCCAGGGCGGCCACAACGCCGGCCACACGCTGGTGATCAAGGGCCAGAAGACCGCGCTGCAACTGATCCCGTCGGGCATCATGCGCGAAGGCGTGGCCTGCTACATCGGCAACGGCGTCGTCGTCTCCGTGCCGGACGTGATGCGCGAGATCGACAAGCTGGAAGCGGCCGGCGTGGAAGTCGCGTCGCGCCTGAAGATCTCGGAAGCCTGCCCGGTCATCCTGCCTTACCACGTCGCCATCGACGTCGCCCGCGAAGCGAAGCGCGGCGTCAACAAGATCGGCACGACCGGTAAAGGCATCGGCCCGGCCTACGAAGACAAGGTCGCGCGCCGCGCGATTCGCATCGCCGACCTGCTGAACGAAACCCGTTTCGCCGAGAAGCTGCGCGAGAACCTGGAATACCACAACTTCGTGCTGACCGGCTTCCTGGGCGGCCAGGCGCTGGACTTCCAGAAGGTGTACGACGACGCGATGGCCCTCGTGCCGCGCCTGCGTCCGATGGTTGGCGACGTGTCGTCCGCGCTGTACGCGACGCACAATGCCGGCGGCCACCTGCTGTTCGAAGGCGCGCAAGGCTCGCTGCTGGACGTCGACCACGGCACGTACCCGTTCGTCACCTCGTCGAACTGCGTGGCCGGCAACGCCGCCGCCGGTTCGGGCGTCGGTCCGGGCATGCTGCACTACATCATGGGCATTACCAAGGCCTACACGACCCGCGTGGGTTCGGGCCCGTTCCCGTCGGAGCTGCCGACGGACGCCGGCGTGGGCGAACACCTGTCGCGCATCGGCCACGAGTTCGGCACCGTGACGGGCCGCGCCCGCCGCTGCGGCTGGTTCGACGCCGCGCTGCTGCGCCGCTCCGTGCAGATCAACGGCGTGTCCGGCATGTGCCTGACCAAGCTGGACGTGCTGGACGGCCTGGAAACGCTGAAGCTGTGCACCGGCTACAAGATCGACGGCCGCGACGTGGACATCTTCCCGGTCGGCGCGGAAGAAGCGGCGGCCTGCGTGCCGGTGTACGAAGAGATGCCTGGCTGGACGGGCACCACCGTCGGCGCCAAGTCGATGGACGAGCTGCCGGCCAACGCCCGCGCCTACATCAAGCGCATCGAAGAACTGGTCGGCGTCCCGGTGGACATGGTGTCGACCGGCCCGGACCGCGAAGAAACCATCGTGCTGCGCCACCCGTTCGCAGCCTGATTTGAAATTGGTCCCCGCCGCGCCACCCGCGTGGTGGGGGACGTCAGCCACAAGCAAAAGTTAAGCTACAAGCAAAAACTAGGATAATCCAAATGACGACGCCTCCATCGACCGACAAGGACCTGTGGGTCTCCTGGGATGAATACAACCGCCTGATCGAGCGCCTGGCGCTCAAGGTGTACGAATCGAACTGGAAGTTCGACATGGTGCTGTGCCTCGCGCGCGGCGGCGTGCGCCCGGGCGACGCGATCTCGCGCATCTTCGACGTGCCGCTGGCGATCCTGTCGACCAGCTCGTACCGCGAAGAAGCGGGCACGAAGCAGGGCGACCTGGACATCGCGAAGTACATGACGATGACCAAGGGCCCGCTGGCCGGCCGCATCCTGCTGGTCGACGACCTGGCCGATTCGGGCGTCACCCTGATGCGCGTGCGCGAGCACCTGCAGGAGAACTACCAGGACGTGACGGAAGTGCGTTCGGCCGTCATCTGGGTCAAGGGCACGTCGTCGATCAAGCCGGATTACCACCTGGTCGACCTGCCGCACAATCCGTGGATCCACCAGCCGTTCGAGGATTACGACGGGCTGCGTCCGCATCAGCTGTCGGCGTGGCTGAAGAAGTTCGAGCAGAACTGATCGAACGCCGCGCAGCGAGAAGGGCGACACCATCGGTGCCGCCCTTTTTCGTTAACCGTGCCGCTTTCCGCGTGGGCTCGGGGAGCCCACCCTACGGCAACGATGCGATCGTAGGGTGGGCACCCCGTGCCCACCATGACCCACGTGCTAAGATCACACCTGCCATAACAATAACAACGTCCCATGACCCAGAGCTTCTTCCAGACCTTCATCCTGCTGCTGCTGGTCACCGACCCCTTCGGCAACGTCCCCCTGTTCGTGACGGCGCTGAAGGACGTGAGTCCGGCCCGCCGCCCGCGCATCGTCGTGCGCGAATGCGCCATCGCCTTTCTCCTGCTGCTGCTCTTCATGTTCTTCGGCCGCCACTTCCTCGCGGCGCTGCAGCTGACCGACATCTCACTGCGCATCGGCGGCAGCGTCATCCTCCTGATCATCGCGATCCGCATGATCTTCCCGCATCCGGACGGCGTGCTCGGTCGCAGCGAAGGCGGCGAGCCGTTCATCGTGCCGCTTGCGATTCCCGCGCTGGCCGGGCCGTCGGCGCTGGCGACCGTGCTGCTGTTCACGTCGCAATCGATGGAAGAGGTGATGGTGCACGTGGCCGCGCTGGCGGCCGTCGCCGTGATCTGGCTCGCCGTGTTCCTCGGCGCCGAGCGCCTGCAGAAGGTGCTCGGCACGCAGGTCATGACGGCGTTCGAACGCCTGATGGGCCTGATCCTCACGGCGATGTCGATCGAGATGCTGCTGGGCGGCGTGCGCGCCTTCGTCAAGACTCTCCAATAACAAGGATTCCACCATGAACACCATGCTCCGTGCCTGCGCCCTCGGGCTTGCACTCGCACTGTCCCTCACCGCCTGCAAGCGCCGCGAAGAAGCGCCGTCCGCACCGCTGAAGGCCGACACGTCCGCCATCCAGTTCCAGAAGATCGACACCACCGCCGGAACGGGCGCGGAGGCGAAGGCCGGTTCCCACGTCACCGTCAACTACACGGGCTGGCTGTACCTGCCGGACGCGCCCGACCACCACGGGGAAAAATTCGACAGCTCCATCGGCCGCAAGCCGTTCACGTTCCGCCTCGGCAGCGGCATGGTGATCCCGGGCTGGGACCAGGGCGTCGAGGGCATGAAGGTGGGCGGCAAGCGCACGCTCGTCATTCCCGCCGCGCTGGGCTATGGCGCGGAAGGCGCGGGCCCGATTCCGCCGAACGCCAACCTGATCTTCGACGTGGAACTGCTCGACGTGCAGTAAGTCCTCATGCAGGCCTGGATGCACCATCCGCAGGGCGAGCTGGCCGAGGCCGTGCACGGCATCGGCTTCTATTCGACCGTCGATGATCCGTGGCCGCCGGCGCAGCCCCAGCTGAACCGGTTCCCGGCGATGGTGTACTGCAGCCTCAACTTCTTCACGGCGGGTGCCGTCGCGCTGCCGGACGCCGACGGCGAATTGCGCGCCTTGCCCGACTGGGTCGTGTCCGGACCGCGCACGCGGCCGGTCGCGTCGCTCACGCTGGCGCCCTTGCGCACGGTGGGCGTCGTGCTGTATCCCGATGCCTTCGCGTTGCTGACGGGGCTCGCGCCCGTGGCACTCCAGGACCGCAACGACCCCGCCGACGGCCTGCTCGACGACACCTGGGCGGACTGGCCGCAGGCACTGCGCGCGTGCGCCGACGAAGCCGCACAGGCGGGGTGGATCGAAGGGCGGCTCGGTGAACGCTGGCGCGCCGTGCGCGGCCGCTGGGATGCGGAGCTCGGCGCGAGCCTGCGCAGCATCGCCGCCGGCGCGCCCGAGCTGGGCGTCGGCGAGCGCCAGACGCAGAGGCAGTACCGGGCTAGAGTCGGCCTGAGCCCCGCGCAGGCACGCCGCCTGCAACGCATGAACGCGGCCGTGTATGCCTTGCGCGACCCGGACGCGCCCGCGCGCACGCTGGCCGACCTCGCCGCGGAACTGGGCTATGCCGACCAGGCCCACATGGCGCGCGAGCTGCGCCAGCTTGCCGGCCTGCCGCCGTCGCGGCTGGAAGAGCACATCGACACGGACCGCGAATACTGGCCGTATCGGCTGTAGCCATGTCGGGTTTGTTCAAGCCGGACCGGCATCCGGTGGCGAAAATCGTGCCTTTCAAGACGAGGCACGACCATGAAGATCACCTTTCTCACCTACGGCACCGAAGGCGATACCCGGCCGCTGCTGGCGCTGGCACGCGAACTCGTCGTGCGCGGCCATGAAGCGCACGTGCTGGCCGACGTGGCGGGCGCCCCGCGCGCCCAGGCCCTCGGCATTCCCTTCACGGCGCTGGCCGGCGACATGCGCGGTGCGTTCCAGCCGGGCGGCGCATTCGGCGCGCTGCTGAAAGACGGCGCCAGCATGTCGCGGCTCATGCGCGCGTGCGCGGCGCTCGCGCGCGACAACACCCTGCCGTGGATGGAGGCGGCCTGCGCGGCCGCGCGGGGCAGCGACCTGCTCGTGTATTCGGGGCTCGCCGGCTTCGTCGGCCTGGCGGTGGCGGATGGACTCGGCATCCCTTGCATCGGCGCCGCGATGTGGCCGATGACGCCCACGCGCGAATTCGCGCCGCCGTTCCTGAACACGCACCGCCTGCCGGGCTGGGCCAATATGCTGGCCCACGGTGCGTTCGAACGGATGGCGTGGTCGATGTTCGGCCCTGAATTGAACCGTGCCCGCGCGCGGGTGTTCGGCGCGCCGCCGCGCAAGCAACCTTGGCGCGACATGCCGCTGCTCGTCGGCTGCTCGCCCGCGTTGCTGGCGCGTCCGGCCGACTGGCCGGCGAACGTCCATATAACCGGCGTCTGGCAGTTGCCGGCCGGGCAGGGGTACACACCGCCGCAAGCCTTGCTGGACTTCCTGGAAGCGGGCCCGGTGCCCGTCTACATCGGCTTCGGCAGCATGGCGGGCATCGCCCAGGGCACGCTGGTCGATGCGATCGCGGCCGTGGCAAGCGGGCGGCGCGTGCTGTTCCATCCGGGCTGGAGCGGCATCGACCCGGCGCGCCTGCCGGCCGGCGTGTTCGTGCTGGACGACACGCCGCACGACTGGCTGTTCCCGCGCACGGCGCTCGTCGTGCACCACGGCGGCGGCGGCACGAGCCCCGCCGCCGCGCGTGCGGGGGTGCCGTCCGTCGTCGTGCCGTTTGCCGGCGACCAGTTCTTCTGGGCGCGGCGCATGGCGGCGCGCGGGATCGCCGCGACCTGTCCGGCGGCCGGGCTCGATGGCGCGCGCCTGGTGCGGGCCGTGGCCGCCGCGTCGCAGCCGGCCGTGCGCGAGGAAGCGCGGCGCGTGGGGCTGGCCATGCGGGAGGAAGATGGCGTGCGCACGGCCGTCGACGTGCTGCTGGGAGGCTGAGGTCGCTGGGCGACTACTTTTGCACAAATGCTAAATAAATTGCACATTGGAAATCTTGGTAGCTATAATTTCCAGATCAATTATAAAAACTGAGAGAGTCCATGATCCATTCCCGTGAAGTCGTGTTCATCGATCCCGCCATCGCCGGCTGGGAAGACATCGCCGCCTCGGCAGGCCACGCACGCGTCGTCGTGCTGGATGACGAACAGGATGGCCTGGTCCAGATCGCCGCCGCGCTGGCGGCCGAGCGCGATCTCGCCGCCATCCACATCGTCTCGCACGGCAGCGCCGGCCGGATCGTGGTGGGGGGCACGGTCGTGACCGCCGGCGTGCTCCCGCATTACGGCAGCGCGCTCGCGACGATCGGCCGCAGCCTGGCCGCGGCGGGCGACATCCTGTTGTATGGCTGCGAAGTCGGCCAGAGCGATGCCGGCGCCGCATTCCTGGAACTGCTGTCCGAGTACACTGGCAGCGACGTGGCGGCATCGACGAGTCTCACCGGCGCGGCCGCGCTGGGCGGCGACTGGCGGCTGGAAGCACACGTCGGCACGATCACGGCCCGGCCGCTGGCGGCACCGGCGTTTGCCGGTACGCTGGCGCTCGTCACGGGCACCGTCAATAACGACCGCCTGAACGGCACCACGGCGGCGGATTCGATGTCGGGCGGGATCGGTGACGACGTCCTCGTCGGCAGCGCCGGCAACGACACGATGGACGGCGGCGCCGACGGCGCGTACGGCGACACCGTCGACTACTCGCCCGGTACGGCCGGCGTGACGGTCAACCTGGGTACGGGTACCGCCACGGACAGCTGGGGCAATACGGATACGCTGATCGGGATCGAGCACATCACCGGCACCGCGTATGCCGACACGCTGATCGGCTCGGCCGGCACGAACTGGTTCCGTCCCGGCAAGGGCAACGACACCGTCACCGGCGGCGGCGGCGACGACGTCGTCATGTACGAAGGGAACAGCACCACGGTCACCGTCGACCTGAAGAACGGCACGGCCTTCGGCGTGGACATCGGCACCGATACGCTGGCGGGCATCCGTCACGTCCATACCGGCGCGGGCGCCGACGTCGTCCAGCTGGCCGACATCGGCGGTTATGTCTACGCCCGCGGCGGCAACGACAAGCTCACGGGCGGCGCCGGCAGCGACAATTTCTATGGCGGCAGCGGCAACGACACCATCGACGGCGGCGGCGGACGCGACACCGCCAACTACTGGGACGATACGTTCGACAACGCCAACATCGCCGTGAAGGGCGGCGTAACGGTCAACCTGGCGACCGGCGTGGCCACCGACAACTGGGGCAATACGGACACGCTCCTCAATATCGAGGACGTGGGCGGCTCGCGCCTGGCCGACAATATCACCGGCAACGCGGGCGACAACAGCCTGCGCGGCGAGGACGGCAACGACACGCTGTCCGGCGGCGCCGGCTACGACTGGCTCGACGGCGGCACCGGTGCCGACAGCCTGCAGGGCGGCGCGGACTTCGACCAGTTGACCGGCGGTGCGGGCAACGACACGCTCGACGGCGGCGCCGACCATGATCGCGTCAACTACAACAACGAATACAACGGCGTCGGCCTCACCGGCAAGGGCGTGACGGTCAACCTGGCAACGGGTATCGCCACCGACAACTGGGGCAATACGGACAAGCTCGTCGGCATCGAGGAGGTGACCGGTTCCCGCTTCGCCGACGTCATCACGGGCGACGCCGGCGACAATTACCTGTGGGGCCAGGAAGGCAACGACAGCCTGGCGGGCGGCGGCGGCATGGACATGCTGACCGGGAACAGTGGCAACGACACGCTCGACGGCGGTGACGGCCGCGACCGCGTCAACTATTCCGACGACTACGGCGGCCCGGCCATCACCGGCAAGGGCGTGACTGTCAACCTCGTCACTGGCGTGGCCACCGACAACTGGGGCAACGCCGACAAGCTCGTGGGCATCGAAGACGTGACCGGTTCGCGCTATGCCGACACGATCACCGGCAATGCA
>CBIHRX010000109.1:0-19101 GCA_966212555.1 uncultured Massilia sp. | reverse complement strand
CTGGCGCTGCATCAGGATGAAGTCGACCGGGGTCAGCGCTTCCTGGTCCAGGTCGGTGCTCGGGTTGCGGAAGGCATTGCGCGTGAAGCGGCCGGCGCGGGCGCGCTCGATGGCGGCGCGCGACACGTCGAACCCGTCGATGCGGCAATGCTCAGGCCCGATGCCGGCGCGCGCCAGCAGCATGGCCAGCGAATACGGTTCCTCGCCGCCGGCGCAGGGCAGGGACAGCACGCGGACCGGCTGCCCGGGCCGCGTCGGCAGGCGCGCCTGCACGAAGCGCAGCGCGGTCTCGAACACGGCGGGGTCGCGCAGGATCCAGGATTCCGGCACGACGACGAGGGCGACGAGCGCGACGACTTCGGGCGTGCCCGGCGCACGATGAACTTGCGGTACAGGTCGTCTTCGGGCGTGCCCGGCTGCGGGTCGTACTCGATGCCGGCGCCGCTGCCGCGCATGCGTTCGCGCACGGCCCGTTCGACCGTGGCGACGGAGAGGTCGAGGTTCGTCGCGGCGCGCAGGCGCATCGTCAGGTTCATGCGCCTGCTCCGAACAGCTGCGCTTCGACGTCGGGCGCCAGCAGGCGGTCCGGGTCGAGCAGTTGCAGCATGCCGTCCGCGCCGGGCGCGACCTGGCCGAGCCACGGCGCGCTCGCCACGCCCGCGTCGGCAAGCGTCCCCTCGATGGCCGCCACGCCGACCACGCGCTCGGCCTTCAAGCCCAGGCGGCGCCGGCGTCCGGCCGCGTCGACGTCGACGAGCAGGATGCGGGTGTCGTAGCGCACGGCGT
Source organism: uncultured Massilia sp. (assembly GCA_966212555.1). GTDB lineage: Bacteria > Pseudomonadota > Gammaproteobacteria > Burkholderiales > Burkholderiaceae_D > Telluria. The sequence goes on along the minus strand of CBIHRX010000109.1, from coordinate 18,315 downwards.
CCGCCGGCGTGCCGGCGAGGCGCGACAGGTCGATCACGGGGATCGCTTCGCCGTGCAGGTCCAGCAGGCCGGGCACGAAATGCGGCGCGCCCGGCAACGCCTTCAGGCGCGCCACCGGCAGCACGCGCAGCACGCTCGCCAGCGGCAGCGCGTAGCGTTCACGGCCGATGTGGAACACCAGCGTCTTCATGACGGATTGACCGAGAACGTCGCGACGGAGTGCTGCAAGTCGGTGGCGGCATACTGCAGCTGGTGCACGGCCTCGCTCGTGGCCTTCAGCGAGTCGACGGTCTGCTGGCTGGCGTCGGACAGCTGCGTCATCGTCGCCGTGATCTGCGACGCACCCACGGCCTGCGACTGCATCCCCTGCAGCACGAGGTCGAAGCGGGGCGCCAGCTTGCGCACCTGGTCCGTCATGCCCGACAGTTGCTCGGCCACGTGGCGCGCTTCGTCCACGCTGCGGCGGATGTCTTCGGTAAACTTGTCCATGCCCATGACGCTGGCCGAGACGGCCGACTGCATCTCCTTCAACATCTGCTCGATGTCCCACGTGGAGACGGAGGTCTGGTCGGCCAGGCGCCGGATCTCGGCGGCGACGACGGCGAAGCCGCGGCCCGCGTCGCCGGCCTTCTCGGCCTCGATCGCGGCGTTCAGCGACAGGATGTTGGTCTGGTCGGCGACCTTGGTGATGGTCGTCAGCACACTGTTGATGTTGCTGGCCTTTTCCGACAAGGTCGCGAGCTTGGCGCTGATCGCGTCGGTGGCCGCGACCATCTGCAGCATCGACTGGTCCATGCGCTTGAGGTTGTCCTGCGCCTCGGTCGTCGCGGCCGTCGTGTAGTCGGCGACTTCGCCCGCTTCCTCCATCGTGCGCAGGAGCTGCGTCGTGTTGGCCGAGATTTCGCGCGTGGTCGACAGCACCTCGACGGTCGTCTGCGCCTGCTCGATGCCCGTCGCTTCCTGCTGGCGCGCGGACGCGGCGATCTGCGTGGCCGACGTGGTGACCTGGATGCCCGCGCGCTGGACGTTGTTCAGCAGGCTGCGCAGGTTGCCGAACATGGTGGCCAGGCCTTCGCCCAGGCGGCCGATGGCGTCGCTGCCCGCGATCGTGACGGTGCCCGTGAGGTCGCCGCGCGCGGCGCGCGAGACGACGTCCAGCAACGTGTCGACCTTGGCGCGCAATTCGTTCGTCGTGGCGAGTTCCTTCGCCTGGCTGTCCTCGATGGCCTGGGCCATGCGGTTGAATTCCAGCGCCACCTGGCCCAGTTCGTCACGCGCCAGCACCTCGGCACGGGCGCCGTGCACGCCGCCGGCGATCTGGCCGGCAGCAGTCATCAGGCTGTGCAGCGGACGCGAGATGGAACGCACCAGCAAGGTGGAGATGAGGATGGCCAGCAGTACGCACATGACGCCGCCCGCGGTGAGCAGCGTCTTCATGGCCTGGCGCAGCGCGTCGGTGTCCTTCTGGCGCTGGACCAGCAGGCGGTTCTCTTCGGCCTCGACGTCGTCCAGCGCTTCGCGCAGGGTGGCGACGGAGCCCGTGCCCGCGATGACTGCGGCCTCGGTGTGCGCCTGCGTCTGCGCGGCCGCTGCACCCGGCGTCCGGCGCCGTTCGAGCTGCGGGGTGACCACCTGGTCCATCCACGTGACGAGCAGCGTGTCGAGCCGGCGCAGGCGTTCCTGTTGCTGGACGTTGTCGGTGGTAATGGCTTGCGCGCGCTTCACGTGGGCGCGCGCCGTCGCGTACTCGTTGCGGATCGGCGTCACCAGGCTCTCGTTCCCCGTCAACAGGTAGCCGCGCGTGGACGACTGGATCTGCAGCACCGACGTCGCGATGGTGTCGAGTTCCCGCAGCACCTCGAGCGTATGCCGGTTCCACTGGTTCGCTTCGGACAGGCGGGCGAAGTTGTTATAAGCGAGGATGAGCAGGCACAGGATGATCGCGACGATCGCGCCGAAGCCGGCGACCAGTTTGTTCCTGATGCTCAAGTTGTGAAACATGCGCGCTCCAAATGGCGGGAAGACAGGGTGAATGTAACATTTTTGCCCGGACGCACAAGCTCCAGTGCATCAGGCGATCAGGGCAGGGCGGGCAGGGCGTGGCGGGCGCGTGCCTGCAGGCACTTGTCGTCGCCGATCTGGACTTCGCGGCAGGGTTCGGGCCGCTGTTCGTACACGCTGCATGCGTACCGGCCGCCGGGCTCGCCCCGCAGGGCGGCGCACCGGGGCGCTTTCGCATTCGTGCCGGCCATGCACGAGCAATGCGCGTTGACCTGCTCCGTGAGCGCGGGCGGCAGGCCGTGCGCGTCGGCGTCGGCCCAGTAGAAGGAGACGCGGTAGGTCATGCAGCAGGCGCCGCACGACAGGCAGGGATTCTCGCTGGTGTCGCTCATGCGCTCAGGCGCCATCCTGTTAGCAAACGAAGACGCGATGGTAGCGTGCCGGCGCACGGCTGAAAAGGGTGGATTCCGTAGTGTTAACACAAATGAGAATGATTCGCGTTTACTTATCCGCAAATTCTTGATACAGTTCGTGGCGTTTCGACAAATTTCAAAAACAACACCAACCGACCACGATGAGAACCACGATCACCAGCCGTAAACATCCTTCCATGCCGCGCCGCGCGGGTGCCGCGCTCGCCTTGCTCGTGCTGCCGCTCGCCGGCCACGCGGCGCCCGATGCCGATGCCGCCGCGGATGCGGACGCCGGCGCCGGCCGCCCGCACCGCGTCCACGTCAACGGCACGCGCGACAACGACTACAAGGCCGACCAGGCGCAATCGGCCAAGTACACGGAAAAGCTGGTGGACACGCCGCAGACCCTCATCGTCATCAAGAAGGAGTTGTTCGAGCAGCAGGGCGCCACCACGCTGACGGAAGCGCTGCGCAACACGCCCGGCGTGGGCACGTTCTTCCTCGGCGAGAACGGCAGCACGAACACGGGCGACGCCGTCTACATGCGCGGCTTCGACACGTCCGGCAGCCTGTTCGTCGACGGCATCCGCGACATCGGCTCGATCTCGCGCGACGTCTTCAACATCGAGCAGATCGACGTGCTGAAAGGCCCGGCCGGCACGGATACGGGCCGCGGCGCGCCCACCGGTTCCATCAACCTGAACACGAAGCAGCCGAAGCTGAAGAACGTCGGCGACGCCAGCCTCACGGTGGGCAGCGCCGACCGCGTGCGCGGCACGGCCGACATCAACCGCGTCATCGACCGCGAATCCGGCACGGCGTTCCGGTTGAACGTGCTGGACCAGCGCGCCGGCAATCCGGCGCGCGACGAGGTGCGCGACAAGCGCTGGGCCATCGCGCCGTCGCTCGCGTTCGGCCTGCACGGCCCGACCCACGTCTACCTGGACTACCTGCATGTGAAACAGGACAACCGCCCGGACGGCGGCGTGCCGACCATCGGGCTGCCGGGCTACCGGAGCCCGGACGCGACGCGGCCTTTCCTCACCGGCGCCACGCCCGTCGACCCGCAGAATTTTTATGGCGCGCTGTCCGACTTCGACAAGGTGACGGCCGACATGGCGACGGCCATCGTCGAGCACGAGTTCCGCAGCGGCATGCGCCTGAAGAACACGAGCCGCTACGGCAAGACGAAGCAGTTCTACCTGCTCAGCGCCTTCATGGGGACGACGGCCAACATCGCCACGCCCAGCGCGACCGACCCATCCACGTGGACGCTGGCACGCACGACGCGCACGATCAAGGACCAGGAAAACACGGTGCTCGCGAACCAGACGACGCTGACGACCGACTTCGATACGGGCGCCCTGCGCCACACGCTCGTCGCGGGCCTCGACTTGTCGAACGAGAAGCAATCGAACCGCAGCTACATCGGTGGCGGCACGCTGGTCCCCGCGAACCTGTACCACCCCGACCCGTCGCTGCCGATCGCGGGCCTGAACCTGCAGCCGAGCGGCGCCCGCACGCGCGGCGAGTCCTCGACGCAGTCCGGCTACCTGCTCGATACCGTCAAGCTGGGCGACCGCTGGATCTTCAACGCGTCCGCGCGCCTCGATCACTTCGACACGACGTATGACGCCATCGCACTGTCGACGGCCACGTCGGCGCCGGCGCTCCCCGTGGGGACGCCCGTGCCGACGCATGTCGAACTATCGGACAACCTCGTGAGCGGCAAGGTGTCCGCGCTGTACAAGCCGACGGCGAACAGCAGCGTGTACGCACTGTGGGCCAACTCGAAGAACCCGCCGGGCTCGAACCTGGCGCTGAGCGCCAGCGCGAACAGCGCGGCGAACCCGATCTACGATCCGCAGGTCAGCACGACGACGGAAGTGGGTGCGAAGTGGGAAGTCTTCGACCGCCGCCTGGGGTTGAACGCCGCCCTGTACCGCACGGACGTGAAGAACGAGGTCGAGCAGGATCCCGTCGACCTGAAGTACTACCAGACCGGCCGCAAGCGCGTGCAGGGCATCGAGCTCGCGGTGACGGGCGAGATCACGCGCGCGTGGTCGATCAACGCGGGCTATACGTACATGGACACGAGCATCGAGGCGGGGAAGCTCGTCACGGCGAGCGGCGCGAACGCGCTGTCGTACACGCCGAAGCAGGCCTTCACCAGCTGGACGACGTATAAGCTGCCGCACGGCCTGACGCTCGGCGGCGGCGTGCGCTACCAGGGCAAGCTGCTGCGCGGTACGGACGGCGCCGTCGGCACGCCGGCCTACGCGGACAGCTACTGGGTGGCGGATGCCGTCGCGGACTACCGGGTCAACCGCTGGCTGGACCTGCGCCTGAACGTCTACAACCTGTTCGACAAGGAGTACGTCGCATCGATCAACAAGAGCGGCTACCGCTACACGCCGGGCGCACCGCGCTGGGCGAGCCTGACCGCGAATTTCCATTTCTGAGTTGTGAGCCGGCGTTAGCCGCTTCCGCCGTACGCCGCAGCCGTGGGGGCAATGCGGGGTAGGGCGGGGATCGGGCGGCGCGCCTCCCTTTGCCGTCCTTTCGCGTGAGCGGGAGGACGGCTTTTTTATTCCCGCGCTACTTGAATCGTCATTCCCGCGAAGGCGGGAATCCATACTGAGGCGCCGACGTCGAACAGCTTCGGATACTCAGCATGGGTTCCCGCTTCCGCGGGAACGACGGGGAATAAAAAAGCCGCCGGTCCTTGCAGACCGGCGGCTTTTGCTTGCGCTATTCAGGTTTTACTGGCCGCGCTTCTTGCGCGCATTCGCCGCGATACGCATGCGCAGCGCGTTCAGCTTGATGAAGCCGCCCGCATCCGCCTGGTTGTAAGCGCCGCCGTCTTCGTCGAACGTGGCGATGGTCTGGTCGAACAGCGAATCGGTCTTCGAATCGCGCGCCACGACGATGACGTTGCCCTTGTACAGCTTGACGCGCACCCAGCCGTTCACGCTCTTCTGCGTGTGGTCGATCAGCGTCTGCAGCGCGACGCGTTCCGGTGCCCACCAGTAGCCGTTATAGATCAGCGACGCGTAGCGCGGCATCAGGTCGTCCTTCAGGTGGGCCACTTCGCGGTCCAGCGTGATCGATTCGATGGCGCGGTGCGCCTTCAGCATGATCGTGCCGCCCGGGGTTTCGTAGCAGCCGCGCGACTTCATGCCGACGTAGCGGTTTTCCACCAGGTCCAGGCGGCCGATGCCGTGCTTGCCGCCCAGGCGGTTCAGCTCGGTCAGCACCGCGGCCGGGGTCAGCTGCTTGCCGTTCAGGGCCACGATGTCGCCGTTCTGGAATTCGATGTCCAGGTATTCCGGCTGGTCCGGTGCCGCTTCCGGCGACACGGTCCAGCGCCACATCGATTCCTCGGCTTCCGCGCTCGGGTTTTCCAGGTGGCGGCCTTCGAACGAGATGTGCAGCAGGTTGGCGTCCATCGAGTACGGCGCGCCGCCGTTCTTGTGCTTCATGTCGATGTCGATGCCGGCGTCTTCCGCGTACTTCAGCAGCTTCTCACGCGACAGCAGGTCCCACTCGCGCCACGGGGCGATGATCTTGACGTCCGGCTTCAGCGCGTACGCGCCCAGCTCGAAGCGGACCTGGTCGTTGCCCTTGCCGGTCGCGCCGTGCGACACGGCGTCGGCGCCGGTCTCGTTGGCGATCTCGATCAGGCGCTTGGCGATCAGCGGACGCGCGATCGACGTGCCCAGCAGGTATTCGCCTTCGTACACGGTGTTGGCGCGGAACATCGGGAACACGAAGTCGCGCACGAATTCTTCGCGCACGTCGTCGATGTAGATGTTTTCCGGCTTGATGCCGAACTTCAGCGCCTTGGCGCGTGCCGGTTCCAGTTCTTCACCCTGGCCCAGGTCGGCGGTGAAGGTGACGATTTCGCACTTGTAGTTGTCCTGCAGCCATTTCAGGATGACGGAGGTATCGAGGCCGCCCGAGTAGGCGAGGACTACTTTTTTAATGTCGCTCATGGGAGTTCCAGTGGTGTCAGATGTGGGGGGGATGGTGGTCAGCCGGCCCTTTGCGGGCCGACGATCAGGCTCAATGGTGGTGAATTACTTGTCTTCGATGCGGCCCAGCAGCAGGTATTCGATCAGCGCCTTCTGCACGTGCAGGCGGTTCTCGGCCTCGTCCCAGACGACGGATTGCGGACCGTCGATGACGCCGGCCGACACTTCCTCGCCGCGGTGCGCGGGCAGGCAGTGCATGAACAGCGCGTCGCCGCTCGCGCGCGCCATCTTCGCTTCGTCGACGATGAACCCGTCGAACGCCTTCAGGCGCTCGGCGTTTTCCTTTTCGTAGCCCATGCTCGTCCACACGTCCGTGTTGACGAGGTGCGCGCCGGCGCATGCGTCGGACGGGTTCTCGAAGAAGGTGTAGTTTTTCGTCGCGACCAGCTGCGGATCGATGTCGTAGCCCTTCGGCGTCGACACGTTCAGGTGGAAGCCGAACACTTCCGCCGCCTGCAGCCAGGAATACAGCATGTTGTTGGCGTCGCCGATCCACGCCACCGTCTTGCCGACGATGGAGCCGCGGTGCTCGTAGTACGTGAAGATGTCGGCCAGCACCTGGCACGGGTGGTGTTCGTTGGTCAGGCCGTTGATCACCGGCACGCGCGAGTTCGCGGCGAAGCGCTCGATGATGTCCTGGCCGAACGTGCGCACCATGATGATGTCGCACATGCGCGACATGACCTGGCCCGCGTCCTCGACGGGCTCGCCGCGGCCCAGCTGGCTGTCGCGCGTGTTCAGGTAGATCGCGGCGCCGCCCAGCTGGTGCATGCCCGCTTCGAACGACAGGCGCGTGCGCGTGGAATTCTTTTCGAACACCATGACGAGCGTGCGGTCGACGAGCGGGTGGTAGATCTCGTAGTTCTTGAACTTGCGTTTGATGACGGTCGCGCGCTCGATCAGGTACTCGAACTCGTCGCGGCTGAAGTCGGAGAACTGCAGGAAATGCTTGATGTTAGTGGGAGTCGTGCCAGCCATTTTTGTGCCTGAAATACGATAATCTCTTGGATTATAAGCGTTTTTGCTTGCTTTCCGGGAAATTGCATTTGGAACCAAGCGGAAAAGTTGTCAGTACAAGGTCTGCGCCGACTCGTGCAGCAGCTGCGCATACAGCTCGTGGCGCAGCTTCGCGATCTTGCCGTCCGCCACGGCTTGCAGCACGGCGCACTGCGGTTCCGCCAGGTGGCGGCAGTTGTAGTACTTGCAGCCGCCCAGGTAGGGCTTGAACTCGACGAACGCCCGTTCCAGCATGCCTTCGGTCAGGTGGTACAGGCCGAATTCCTGGAAGCCGGGGGAGTCGATCAAGGTACCGCCGGCGGGCAGCTTGTACAGGCGGGTGAACGTGGTCGTGTGCTTGCCGGTGTCCAGCGCTTCCGAAATCTCGCGCACGGCGATGTCGGCATCCGGCACGAGCAGGTTCACGATCGACGACTTGCCCATGCCGGACTGGCCGATCAGGATCGAGGATTGGTCCTGCAGCAGCGGCGTCAATGCCGCGACGGTTTCCTCCGGATGCGTCTTCGCCGACACTTCGTGCAGCGGATAGCCGAGGCTCGTGTACAGGCTCGCCCGTTCGCGCGCGCGGGCGAGGTTCGGTTCCAGGTCGACCTTGTTCAGGATGAGGTGGACGTCGACGCCGGCCGCCTCGCACGCGACGAGGGCGCGCGACACGAGGTCGTCGGCGAAGCTCGGCTCCGTCGCGATCACGATGAACAGCCGGCTGATGTTCGCCGCCAGCAGCTTGCTCTTGTACTGGTCGGAGCGGTACAGCAAGGTCGTGCGCTCGGCGATCTTCTCGATCACGGCCTGGTCGGCGGACGTGCGCTTCAGGTGGACGATGTCGCCCACCGCCACGTTGGTCTTTTTCCCGCGCGTGACGCACTGGAGGAATTCGCCGTCGACGTCCGCCAGGTAATGGCGGCCGTGCGCCGCGACGATGGTGCCCGTCAGATCGTGTTTCGTCATGCGCCGGCCCGTCCCGCGTACAGCGCGTCCGCCTTGGCTGCGCAAATGAAATCGTTCTCGGACAGGCGGTTGCCGGCCGAATGCGTCGTCCACGACGCCGTGCAGCGGCGATAGCCTACCGTCAGGTCGGGGTGGTGGTCTTCGCGGTGGACCATGAAGGCGAGGGCGTTCACGAATTCCATCGTCTCGTGAAAATCGCGAAACACGAATTCACGTTCGAGACGGGTGCCACGCACGTTCCAGTCCGGGATTTCGGCCAGCAGGGGTGGCAGAGCCGCATCGTCCAGCGCGGGCGCGCCGTGCACGCAGTGGCGGTCGACGAGGCTCATGCTGCCCCCGCGAGGCGCAGGTGACGGATCCGCACGGACGCCGGCGGATGCGAATCGTAGAACGCGGAGTGGATCGGGTCGGGCGTCAGGGTCGACGCATTGTCCTCGTACATCTTGACGAGCGCGGACACGAGGTCGCGCGCATCGCTGTGGCTCGCGGCAAAGGCGTCCGCCTCGAATTCGTGCTTGCGCGACGTGATCGACGTGAGCGGCGAGAACGGGAACGTGAACACGGGCAGCACGAGGGTGAACAGCAGCAGGGCCATCGCGTCGTTCGACTGGCCCAGCAGCGGCAGCACGCCCAGGCCCGTGTAGAACCACACCTGCGTCTTGAGCCAGCCGAGCAGGGCGAGGAAGGCGAGCGACAGGGCGAACAGCACGCCGATGCGCTTGACGATGTGCTTCAGCTTGAAGTGGCCCAGCTCGTGCGCCAGCACGGCCTCGATCTCTTCCGGGGCGAGGCGCGACAGCAGGGTGTCGAAGAACACGATGCGCTTGTTCGAACCGAAGCCGGAGAAATAGGCGTTGCCGTGTGCGGAGCGCTTGCTGCCGTCCATCACGAACAGGCCCTTGGCCGCGAAGCCGACGCGCGTCATGAGGCCTTCGATGCGGTCCTTCAGCTTGTCGTCCGTGAGCGGCGTGAACTTGTTGAACAGCGGCGCGATGACGGTCGGGTACAGCACCATCATCAGCAGCTGGAAGCCGCTCCACACGAGCCAGGCGTACAGCCACCACAGGGCGCCCGTCTTGTCCATCAGGGTGAGCACGACCCACAGCAGCGGCAGGCCGATGACGGCGCCGACGAGTCCGCCCTTGACGGCGTCGGCGATCCACAGCCCGACCGTCATCTTGTTGAAGCCGAAGCGTTCTTCCAGCACGAACTGGCGGTAGTACGAGAACGGCAGGTCGAGCGCACCGGAGACGACGGCGAACGCGACGACCAGCAGGATCTGGTGCACCATACCCGGGCCGGTCGCGTGCAGCAGCGCCGTCGACAGCGCCTGCAGGCCGCCCAGCAGGGTGAAACCGGTCAGCACGAGCGTGTTCCACAGCGCGGCCCACAGGCCGAAACGGGTCTTGGCGACCGTGTAGTCGGCGGCCTTCTGGTGGGCGGACAGGGGAATCTTGGCGGCGAATTCGGCCGGCACCTGGTCGCGGTGCCGCACGACGTGGCGGATGTGCCGGCGCGCCAGCCAGTACCGCAGGCCGAGCGTGAGCAGGAGAAAGACGACGAACAAAACCGAAAACGCGGATGAAAGCATTCTGTGCCTGTGAGAAAATCCTGTTTTTCGGGGTCAGAGCACGGTTTTTGATCTGCGGGGTCAGAGCACGGTTTTCACGGTTGTGCTCTGACCTCGCCAAATTAATGCTCTGACCCCGACTGATTAAAAGCTTTAACAGCAAAGAGAGAATTATGTCACAACAAGCCAACGCCACCGAAGCAGCGACCCAACGCCCGAACGAATTCAACCTGGTCTGGATCGACATGGAGATGACCGGCCTGGATCCGGACAACGACCGCATCATCGAAGTGGCCGCCGTCGTCACGGACGCCAACCTGAACGTGCTGGCCGAAGGCCCCGTGATCGCCGTCCACCAGAGCGACGAAACGCTGGACAAGATGGACAACTGGAACAAGGGCACGCACGGCCGCTCGGGCCTGATCGACCGCGTCAAGGCGTCGACCGTCGACGAAGCCCAGGCCGAGGAGCAGCTGATCGCCTTCCTGAGGCAGTGGGTGCCGGCCAATAAATCGCCGATGTGCGGCAACTCGATCTGCCAGGACCGCCGCTTCATGGCGCGCGGCATGCCGAAGCTGGAAGCGTTCTTCCACTACCGCAACCTGGACGTGTCCACGCTGAAGGAACTGTGCCGCCGCTGGAAGCCGGAACTGGCGTCCGGTTTCAAGAAGGCGCAGAAGCACACGGCGCTGGCCGACATCATCGAGTCCATCGAAGAGCTGCGCTACTACCGCGAGCATTTCATCAAACTGTAACGGGATAAAGCGGGCTCAGCCACAAAGTTGCAATCGTGCATGGGCCCTGCCGCCGGGTATGCGAGAATCGGGCCATGGCTGACATTCTGCGTACCACCGCCGGCCTCGGCGGAGAGAGCGACGTCCGGCGTCTCCTGCGGGAGCACGACTGGAGCCTGTCGCCGCTCGGGCCGCCGCAAGACTGGTCACCCGAACTCGCCACCGCCGTGTCGATGGTCGTCAGCTCCGCGTTCCCGATGTTCATCGCCTGGGGACCGGACCTGCGTCTCCTGTACAACGACGCCTACGCCACGATCCTCGGCGCCAAGCACCCGGCCGCGTTCGACGCGCCGTTCCAGCACGTCTGGGCCGAGATCTGGCCCGACCTCGTGCCCATCGTCGACCGCGCGCTGTCCAACAAATCCGCGTATTTCGAAGACCTGCCGCTCACGATGGAGCGCCACGGTTTTCGCGAGCAGACCTGGTTCACGTTCTCGTATTCGCCCCTGCACGACGGCCACGGCTGCGTCGCCGGCATGTATTGCACCGTCATCGAGACGACGAGCCGCGTGCAGGCCGAGCGCCGCGCCGCGTTCGAACTAACGGTGGCGGACGCGCTGCGGCCCGCGGCGTCCGCCGACGACGCCATCCGCACCGGTTGCACCTTGCTGGGACTGGAGCTGGGCATGGCGCGCGTGCTGTACGGCGAAGTCGACGAGGCGCTCGCCACGCTCGACGTGGCGCGCGACTGGAACCGGCCCGGTCTCGCCAGCGTGGCCGGCCACACGTTTTCCGTCGACGCCTTCGGCCCCGGGCTGGCGCAGGCGGGCCGCGCCGGCGAGATCGCGCGGCTGGCCGACGTGCGCGCCGACCGGCGCGCGGCCGCCCGCCAGGGCACGTATCTCGCGCTGGATATCCAGGCGTGCCTCGCCGTCCCGCTGCGCCGCAGCGGGCGGGTGCAGGCGTTCCTGCTGCTCGGCCTGGACCGGCCGCACGCGTGGACCGACGCCGAGGCGGCGCTGGCGCGCGGCACGGCCGAGCGCATCCGGGCCGCCGTCGACCTGGCGCGCGTGCAGGGCAACCTGCGCGAGGAACGCGACCGCAGCCGCACGATCCTGGACACGATCGCGGAAGGTTTCATGCTGCTCGACCGCGACTGGACCGTCCTCCAGATGAACCCCGAAGGGCTGCGCATCGCGCACATGGAGCCCGACGCGATCATCGGCCACAACCACTGGGACGTCTGGCCGGAAGCGATCGACAGCGAGGCGGGGCGCATGTACCGCCGCGTGATGCGCGACCGGGTGGCCGGCGTCGCGGAATACCGTCAGGTCATCGCGAATGGCGTCGAGATCTGGTGCGAGGTGCGCGCCTACCCGACGGCCGACAGCGGCATCGTCTCGTTCTTCCGCGACATCACGGAGAGAAAAGCGGCCGAGGACAAGCTGCGCTCGGCCGACCGGCGCAAGGACGAGTTCCTCGCGATGCTGGCGCACGAGTTGAGAAACCCGCTGGCGCCGATCAGCGCCGCCGCCGACCTGCTGCGCATCGGCCGCCTGGACGAGGCCCGGGTGCGCCAGAGCAGCGCCATCATCGGCCGCCAGGTGCGCCACATGACGAGTCTCGTGGACGACCTGCTCGACGTCTCGCGCGTCACGCGCGGCCTCGTGACGCTCGCGCGCGCGCCCGTGGCGGCCCGCACCATCGTCGACGAGGCCATCGAACAGGTGCGCCCGATGTTCGAGGCGCGCCGCCAGCACCTCGCCGTCGCCATCGCCGATCCGGATGCGATGGTGCTGGGCGACAAGGCGCGCCTCGTGCAGGTGCTCGCCAACCTGCTCAACAACGCGGCCAAGTACACGCCGGAAGGCCGCCGCATCGACGTCGCGGCCACCGTCGACGACGCCCGCGGGCGCCTGCTGCTGGCGGTACGCGACGAGGGCATCGGCATGGAACCGGAACTGACGGGCCACGTGTTCGACCTGTTCACGCAGGGCGAGCGCTCGGTCGACCGCGCCCAGGGCGGGCTGGGGCTCGGCCTCGCGCTCGTCAAGAACCTCGTCGAGCTGCACGGCGGGACGGTCGCCTGCGCGAGCCCGGGGCTGGGGCAGGGCAGTACCTTCGAAGTGGCGCTGCCGCTGATGGAAGGGGTGGCGCATCCGCCGGCGGCCGATGGCCCCGGCGCGTCCGGTACGGCCGGCGGCGCACGGCGTCCGCTGCGCGTGCTCGTGGTCGACGACAACGTCGACGCGGCGGCCACTCTGGGCATGCTGCTGGAAGCATGCGGCTACCTGGTGGAAGTCGAACACGAGTCGCACCGCGCGCTGGAACGGGCGCGGCACGAGCGGCCGGACGTGGCGTTGCTGGACATCGGCTTGCCGGAGATGGACGGCAACGAACTGGCCCGCCGCCTGCGCGCGGATGCGCAGACGGGGGCCATCGTGCTGGTGGCCGTCACGGGCTACGGCCAGGAACAGGACCGCCGCGCGGCGTTCGAGGCGGGCTTTGATTACCACCTCGTGAAGCCCGTCGACATGGACGAGCTGGCGGGGTTGCTGGCCCGGATCGACTCCTGACCAACGTCGTCCCCGCGCAGGCGGGGACCCATGCTGACTTACAGAATTCTGTACGTCGACGATACCGTGGTCTCTCAAACGAACGAACTTGGGGACTTCAGCATGGATTCCCGCTTTCGCGGGAACGACGGGTTAGCGCATCTGGGTGTAGTTGACCGGCACCCAGCGATACCCCTTGCCCTGCGTCTGCAGGTGACCCAGCCCCGGGAACTGCAGGTGCGCCCCACCCACGAGCCAGCCGTTCCTGGCCGCGTCGTCGAACACCTTCTTGCGCGCGGCGGCGGCCGCCTTCTCGTCGCTGTCGAACGCGATCGTCACTTGCGGATTGTCGAACTGGACGGCCGCCAGGTGGATCAGGTCGCCGATCAGCACGAGCTTCTGGCCATGGCTTTCCACCGCGTAGACGGTGTGGCCCGGCGTATGGCCGTGCTCGGCCAGGGCGGAGACGCCCGGGACCAGTTCGCCATCCTTCTCGATGGGCTTGAATTTGCCGGCCTGGGCGTACGGATTGATCGACGCCATCGCGCCCTTGAAGAAGTCCTTCTTGTCGGCGGGAGCCTTGTCCATGTTCGCCTGGCTCAGCCAGTAGTCGGCATCGGCCTTGCCCGCACGCACGACCGCGTTCGGGAACACGCGCTGGCCATTGTTGGCGAGGCCGCCGACGTGGTCGCCGTGCATGTGGGTGATGTAGATCTCGTCGACCTGCTCGGGCTGGTAGCCGGCCGCCTTCAGGTTGTTGACGAGCTTGCCCACGGTCGGACCCATCAGGGCGCCGGCGCCCGTGTCGACCAGCACCAGCTTGGTGCCGGTGTTGATCAGGAAGGCGTTATCGGAGGTTTCGACCGGCAGCTTCAGGAAGTTCTTGGTGATGGCCGCGCGCGTCAGTTCCGGCTTCTGGTGCATGTACTGGTCCATCGGCAGGTCGAAGGTGCCGTCGTTGAGCGGCGTGACTTCGACGTCGCCCACCATCAGGCGGAAGAAGCCGGGGGCCGGGGTCTTGGCCATCGGTGCGGCGGCCTGGGCGCCAAAGGTTGCTGCGGCGAGGGCGGCGGCGAGCAGGGTGTGCTTGAGTGCTTTGATCATGTTGTTATCCTCGATGAATGACACGACGCGCGAACGCGGGTTGCTTATCGTACATGATTGTTCAGTAACACGCTGGCCCCTGCTTGCCCTTCCTCAAGGTCGGCGCACCAGAGGCAAGGTGCGCAAGGTGCGGCGCTCGTGTTCCTCGTCGTGCAGCGTCGCGGTCGCCTTGATCAGGTCGCTGCGGCTGACGACGCCCAGCAGTTGCGCATGCCCCGTCTGCGCCACGACCGGCAGCCGCTCGATGCCGTGCACGGCAAGGCGCGTGGCCACGGCGCGGCACGTTTCGCCGGGCAGGGCGACGAGCGGCGGATTGGCACCGAACAGGTCGCCGACAGGCATCGACGACGGATGGCCGTCCAGCGTGCCGCGCTCGACCATGCCGACGACGAGCCCGTCGCGCGTGACCGGGTAGCCCCGGTGCTTCTGGGCCGGGCCGAAATGCGTGGCCAGCACGTCGCCGATGGTGGCCGCGGCGTCGATGTGATGGACTTCCGTGCTCATCACCTCGGCCACGCTGTGGCGCTCGAGCGGATCGATGCCGTACTCGCGGTAGATGTGGTGGCCGCGGCGGGCGATCTTCTCCGTCAGGATCGAGCGGCCCATCGTCAGCACCGTGAAGCCGTAGGCGCCCGCGGCGGCGGCCAGCAGCGGGAGCAGGGCGTTGGCGTCGTGCGTCAGCTCGAACGCGAACACGACGGCCATCACGGGCGCGCGCATCATGCCGCCCAGCGTCGCGGCCATGAACACGAGCGGCCACAGCGCGGGATCGGCGCCCGGCAGGTAGGGGCCCAGCAGCGCGCCGAGGCCGGCACCGAGCATCAGCAGCGGGGCCAGCACGCCGCCGGACGTCCCGGAGCCGAGCGCGATCAGCCAGATCACCAGTTTCACGGCCAGCAGCCCGACGATGGCACTGACGACCATGTGGTTGTGCAGCAGGTCGCCAATGACGTCGTAGCCGACGCCCAGCGCGCGCGGCTCGAAGTAGCCGCCGATGCCGACGGCCAGGCCGCCCAGCGCCGGCCACCACATCCAGTGGATCGGCAGGCGGTGGAAGCCGTCTTCGACGCGGTACAGCGCCGTCGACATCAGCCACGCCAGCGCGCCGCACGCGATGCCGGCCACCAGGCAGGAGAGGAGGGCAATGGGCGCGACAGGCGCCGTCTCCACCGGAAACAGCGCGCCGCCGCCGATCGCGAGCGGACGGAGAAAGCCGGCCACGGCGCACGCGGCCGCCACCGGCAGCAGGCTGCGCGGACGCAGTTCGAACAGCAGCAGCTCGACGGCCATCAGCACGGCGGCGACCGGCGTGCCGAACACGGCCGTCATGCCGGACACGGCACCGGCCACGAGCAGCGATTTGCGCTCGCCGCCCGTCAGGTGGAAGTGCTGGGCGATCAGCGAGCCGATCGCGCCGCCCGTCATGATGATCGGACCTTCCGCGCCGAACGGGCCGCCGCTGCCGATCGCGATGCCGGACGACAGCGGTTTCAGCACGGCCACCTTCGGCGACATCGCGCTGCGCTTGAACAGGATCGCCTCGATGGCCTCCGGAATGCCGTGGCCGCGGATGGCCTCGGTGCCGTAGCGCGCGATCAGGCCGATGATCAGGCCGCCGACCACCGGGATGGCGATCACCCACGGGCCCAGGGTGTTGTCGGCGGGGGACAGCTCCGCGAAGGAGAATTTTCCGTAGAAGAACAGGTCCGTGAAGAACCGGATCATGGTCAGGAGGACGCGCGCGGCGACCGTGCTGAGCGCGCCGATGAAGGCGGCGAGGGCGGCGATGCGCAGCAGGCGGACGTCGCCCGAGAAATCGCGCCGCGGCGTGGATGAGTGCGTGGCAGTTTTCATTTTGTTATGCAAGATTAGGAACGGTAAAGACACCCTGCAGGGCGCGCAGCTCGGCGCGGTGGACGGCGGCCAGCCGCGTCAGCAGCGCTTCGCCCTTGGGCAGCAGGTGCACTTCCACGCGGCGCCGGTCCTCGGCGTTCGTGCGGCGTGCAACCAGTTCGCCCGCTTCGCACCGCGTGACGAGCGCGACGACGCCGTGCTGCTTGGCCTGCAGGCGCTCGGCCAGCTCGCCGACGGTGGCCCATTCGCGTCCGGGAAAACCCTTGATGTGCAGCAGGAGCAGGTATTGCAGCGGCGTGATGCCCGCCGCCTGCACGGCGTTTTCGGAGAAGCGCTCGTAGCGCCGCATCTGGTAGCGGAATTCCGACAATGCGGCGAAATCCGTCTTGGACAGCGGGGTGGATTGGTCTTTCACAGGCTGGTATGTGCGTGGGCGTTGGCTTTGGGAACCAAATAATATATCATAACGTGATACATTTTTGCGACGCCCCGGCGTTGCCGTTTTTTCACAATCGACAGGAATGATGCTGGAACACAGTCTGGAATGGTTGCGCTCGTTCGTACCGCAACCGAATACGGTGCCGCGCGGAGAACGCTTGCGCGCGGTGGCAGGGGCCCTCGTGGGGTTGTTCGTGACGGCGATCCTCAGCGACATGCTGACCAAGGGCTCCGGCATCGGGCCGCTGGCCCTCGTCGCGCCGATGGGTGCCTCGGCCGTGCTGCTGTTCTGCGTGCCGGCCAGCCCGCTGGCCCAGCCGTGGTCGGTGATCGGGGGAAATACGATTTCCGCGCTGATCGGCATCATCTGCGCGAAGAGCGTCGCCAACCCGGCGCTGGCGGCCCCGCTGGCCGGCGCCTGCGCGATCTTCGTGATGTTCCTGCTGCGCTGCCTGCACCCGCCCAGCGGCGCGGTGGCGCTGACGGCCGTCCTCGGCGGCCCCGCCATCCACGCGGCCGGCTTCGAGTTCGCGTTCCTGCCCGTGTGCCTGAATTCCACGCTGATCGTGCTCGCGGCGCTCGTCTTCAACAACCTGACGGGCCGGCGCTATCCGCACAACCAGAAATCCGCGCTGCGCACGGCGCAGCAGGCCGCGCACGCGACGCGCGACCCGGCGCCGATGGCGCGCCTGGGTTTCACGGCCGAGGACCTGGACGCCGTGCTGGCCCGCTACGGCCAGGTGCTGGACGTCAGCCGCGACGACCTGGAAGACATCCTGCTGCAGACGGAACAACGGGCGTACGCGCGCCGCTTCGGCACCGTGAACTGCGGCGCGATCATGTCGAAGGACGTCGTGACGGCCACGCCGAACATGCCCCTGGACGAAGCCTGGCGCCTGCTGCGCCACCACAACCTGCACGCGCTGCCGGTGCTGGACGCGTCGCACCGCGTGGCCGGCATCATCGGGCAGAGCGATTTCCTGCACCACGCGGGCCTGGACGATTACCAGACGGTGGGCGAACGCCTGCGCGGCCTGTTCGCCCACGTGCTGGGCGTGCGGCCGGAGCGGGCGGCGACGGTGGGGCAGCTGATGTCGACGAAAGTCGCGGTCGTGGACAAGAACGAGCCGATCGCCACGCTCGTGCCGCTGATGAGCAACGGCGGGTTGCACCACATTCCGGTGGTGGATGAGCGGGCGGTATTCCTGGGTGTCGTCAGCCAGTCGGATTTGCTGGCGGCGCTGTTCGAGAGCAGGCTGGCAGAGGCGGCCTAATTAATCCCGTCGTTCCCGCGAAAGCGGGAACCCATACTGAGCGTCTGTGATTGCCGCAGCATGGATCCCCGCTTTCGCGGGGATGACGTTTCAGGTTGATCAGTCCTGGTTGGCCCCGCAGCATTTCTTGTATTTCTTGCCACTGCCGCACGGGCAGTCGTCGTTGCGGCCCACTTTGGGTTCGTCGCGGCGCACCGTCTCGACCGCCGCCTTGCGGCGCGGCAGCCAGAAGCGGTGGATGCCCGGCAGGTTGGCTTCGATCTCCAGCGCCAGCTTGTGGGCCTTCTTCGGGTCCTCGACTTCCGCCAGCTCGCTTTCGTCGATCTCGTCGGCGCCCAGCAGGTAGATCGGGCGCATCAGCGGGCCGGCTTCC
>CBIHRX010000108.1:0-19294 GCA_966212555.1 uncultured Massilia sp. | reverse complement strand
CGGCACGCCGCCGTTTTTCGAGAACATCAGGCCCCAGTTGGCGGTCAGGCTCTCGGCCAGGCCGCGCTGCCCGCGGATGCGCGGGTTCTTGAGGGTCTTGTAGTCTTCCGGCGCCTCGGTCCAGCACACGGGATCGGGCACGAATTCCACCTTGTACGGCTGGCGCTTTTCGCGCAGCAGGCGGTGCATGCGGACGATCAGCTCCATGTCTTCGCCGATCGTGTCGGGTCGGTAGCCGCCGGCCTGGATCACGGTGTCCTTGCGGAATACGCCGAACGCGCCGGAGATGATCAGCATGCCGTTCACGGACGACCAGCCCAGGCGCCCGAACAGGAACGCGCGCAGGTATTCCACGACCTGGAACAGCGCCCATACGTTCTTCGGCAGGCCGACCCTGGTGAGGAAACCGCCCGTGACCTCGCACCCGTTGGCGACGCGGATCGTGCCGCCCGTCGCGACGACCGTCGGGTCGCGCAGGAACGGCGCCGTGACCTTTTCCAGGCTGTCGCGCTGCAGGATCGAGTCGGCGTCGACGCCGCACACGAGCGGATAGCGCGACGCGTTGATGCCCGCGTTCAGCGAGTCGGCCTTGCCGCCGTTGTCCTTGTCGATCACGCGCAGGTTCGGGAAGCGCGTGGAGCGGTAGATCCGGCGGATGTCCTTCGTCCTGATCCGGCGCCGGTAGGCCTCGGGGAACGGCAGCAGGCCGAACTCGCGCTTCAGTACCTCCAGCGTGCCGTCCTTCGAGCCGTCGTTCACGACCAGCACTTCGTACTCGGCATACGTCAGCTGCAGCATCGAGCGCACCGAGGCCGCGATCGTCGCCTCCTCGTTATACGCGGGCACGAGGATGCTGACGGGCGGCTCCAGGCCGGAATAGGCGCGCGGCAGGTCGTCGAGCATCTCTTCCTGGCCCTTGCGGTGCAGGGTGCGCAGCGACAGCATGTTGAGCACGAGGTAGCCGCCGTTGAGCAGGATGAAGTAGCACAGGACGAACCAGGTGACGAACTGGATGAGCAGGTGGTGCGACATCATGCGCTCCTTTCCGAGAGCACCTGGCCCAGGATGTCGGCGGCGAAGCGGTCGGTGAGCGATGCGTGCAGCGCATCCAGCTCGGCGCGGCCCAGCCAGGGCAGCTCGACGAGCGCCTGCGCGGCGCGGTAGCGCACCCACCATTCGCGGTCGGCCAGCAGCGCGGTGAGGCGGTCGACGTCGGACGCGTCGCCGATGCGGCCCAGCGCCTTGGCGGCCAGCACGCGGACCTGCCAGTCCCCATGCGCGAGCAGGCCGCGCACCGGGGCCCGCAGGCCGGGCGTGGCGACGATGCGCAGCGCGGCCGTCACGCGTTCGAGATCATCGCCGGCCAGGGCTGCGGACAGCACGTCCGGCGGCACGTCGATGCGCAGCGCTTCCGCGATGCGCAGGGCGCGCGGCAAACGTTCGGGCGGCAGTGACGGCAACAGGTCCGCCAGCACGCCGGCGACGGGCGCGCTCGCTTCTTTCAGGATGCCGGCCACGTGCGACATCGCCCAGTCGTCGCGTTCGACGAACAGCGGTGTCAGGTACGCCGCGGCCGCGTGCGGGTCGATGCGCACGAGCGCCCACAAGGCGGAGAGCGACAGGGTCACGTCGGGACTGTCGGCCAGCGTGCGCAGGGTATCCCACGACGCGCGGTCGCCCAGGTGCCCGAGAAGGCGCGTCGCGAGCAGGCGTTCCGTGCGCGGGCCGCGCGCGAGCATGGCGCGCGCATCGCGCTCCACGCCGAGGCGGCGCGCGACGTCGTTCAGCGCGGCGCCCGCGTCGCCGCGCAGCGACGCCTGCAGGTGCACCCACAGCTTGATGAAGTGCGGCCGCTCGGCTTTCGGCAGGAGCGGCAAGGTGTCCGGCGCCTCGCCGACGATGGCGGCATTCAGGACGGGACGCCAGCGCGCCAGTGCGCGCGCCGCGCGCCGTTCGCGCCGGCGCAGGGCCATGCGCAGGCGGATGATCTGCGCGCCGAGCAGCAGGGTCAGGAGGAGGGCGCCGATGCCCGTCCAGTACGCCGCCGCCAGGACCGGATCGGCGGGCGCCGTGAACGCGACGGCCAGCGCATGGGCGGGCACCACGCCGCCCGTCGGCAGGATCATGCGGGGGTTTTCAGGAAGCGGCGCAGGCGCGCCAGCAATTCCTGCGGCTGGAACGGCTTGATGATGAAATCGTTGGCGCCGGCGTCGAGGGCGCGTACGGTGTCGCGCTCCGTGTTCTTGGCGGTCAGCATGAGGACGGGGACGGCTTCCCAGCCTGCCTGCGCGCGGATCAGGCCCACGATCTCGAACCCGTCCACGTACGGCAGCATCACGTCCAGCAGCACGAGGTCGGGCGCGGGCTGCGACACGACGTGCTGGACGGCGGCGCGGCCGTCGGCCACGTGGATCACGCGATAACCCTGGCGCTCCAGCATGAAGCCGAGGACGTGGGCGATGTGGACATCATCCTCGACGACGAGGACGCTGGGTTGTGCGCTCATGGTGATGGTGTCGAAGGTTGCCGTAGGGCTTCATTATACTGGGGGCATTTAACATTCGACGCGCGATTGTGGTGGGATTCAAACAGGTTGAATATGCATTAGCGCTAATGTATTATGCGGGGCATGAACACGAGGCACGATCCGGGGCTGGGCGAATTGCTCCGCTACGTCAACGAACTGGTCGAACGGGGCGCGGAAGAACATTACCGTACGATGCGCCTGGACTACCGGCCGCGCTACACGCCGATATTGCGTGCCCTGCATGCCGGGGCGCGGACGGTGACCGACATCACCGAGCGTACCCGCCTGACGCAGGGCGCGATCAGCCAGACCGTCGCGCTGCTGGAGGGCGATGGCCTGATTACCCGCCGCGCCCTCGACGACGGCCGCAAGAGCGCGGTCGAGCTCACTGCCAGTGGACACGCACTCGTGGAACGGCTGGTCAGGCACTGGGCGGCCACGTTCGCCGCGATCGAGAAGCTCGAGGCAGACATCGGCTACCCGCTCAGGCGTGTGCTGGAGGCCGCCGCCGGCGCCCTCGAGCGCGAAGGATTCGCGGCCCGGGTCACGGCGGCGCAAGCTGCATTCCAGGAGGAGAGGCCACATGCCAACTGACGTACACCCGGCACGCAACTGGTTCGACCAGGGAGGACGGGCGTACGCCCGGTTCCGTCCCGAGTATCCGAAGGCGCTCGCCGCCTTCCTTGCCTCCGCGGCGCCGGACGGCCGGCTCGCGGTCGACGTGGGCTGCGGCAACGGGCAATTGACGCAGTTGCTGGCGCCGTACTTCAACCGGGTGATCGGGCTCGACCCGAGCGCGGACCAGATCGCGAATGCCGTCCCGAATGCGCGCATCCATTATGAATGTGCGCCTGCCGAGCGGTTGCCGGTGCCGGACGCGAGCGTGAGCCTGATAACCGCCGCCCAGGCCGCGCACTGGTTCGATCTGCCGGCGTTTTATCGGGAGGTGCGCAGGATCGCCATGCCGGGCGCCGTCGTGGCGCTCGTCAGCTACGGCGTGCTCGATCTGGAACCTGGGTTGAATCGGCGTTTCCAGGCCTTTTACCGGGACGAGATCGGACCGTATTGGCCGCCGGAACGCAAGCTCGTCGACTCGGGCTATGCGACCATCGACTTTCCATTCGAAGAGTTCACGCCGCCGTCGCTGGACATCCGGGTCGACTGGCATCTGTCCGAGTTCATCGGCTACGTGCTGACGTGGTCCGCCACGCGCAGCGCAAGGGAAGCGGGCAGGGACGCGCTGCTCATGGCGTTCTTCGACGACATCGCGGCGCTCTGGGGGGACCCGAACGCGAAGCGTCCGGTGTCCTGGCCCATCAACATGCGCATCGGCCGGGTGTAAGTCCGGATCAGGCCGGCAGGTCGAACAGCAGGATTTCCGCCGCCTCGGCCTGGTCGAACACGATCCGCTCCTCGCCGCCGATCTTGAGCGCATCGCCATCCTTCAGCGCCACGCCGTTGACGGTGACGTCGCCGCGGATCACGTGGACGTACGCCAGGCGTTCGCTATCGAGGGCATGTTCGACCTTGTCGCCTTCGTCCAGGATGGCGGCGTAGATCGACGCGTCCTGGTGGATCAGCACGGTGTCCTGGCGGCCGTCGCGCGAGGCGATCAGGCGCAGCTTGCCCTTCTTGCTGTCGGTCGAAAAATGCTTTTCCTCGTAGCTGGGCGGGATGCCTTTCGTGTCCGGCTCGATCCAGATCTGCAGGAAGTGCACGGGGTCCGTCTTCGACCCGTTGAACTCGCTGTGGCGCACGCCGCTGCCGGCGCTCATGCGCTGCACGTCGCCGTAGTGCAGCACGGAACCGGTGCCCATGCTGTCCTTGTGCTCCAGCGCGCCGTCCAGCACGTACGAGATGATTTCCATGTCGCGGTGGCCGTGCGTGCCGAAGCCGGCGCCCGGGGCGACGCGGTCCTCGTTGATCACCAGCAGCGGGCCGAAGCCGCTGTGGCGCGGGTCGAAGTAATCGGCGAACGAAAAGCTGTACTTCGACATCAGCCAGCCGTGGTGGGCGGCGCCCCGTTCTTCGCTCCTGCGGACTTCCATCATGATGCTCTCCTTCGTGTGTTGTCTGTCGATGGAAGCCAGTATAGGGACAGCTTACTCCATTGAAAAACGAGTAATTTTCCGTCCTTGTATCGAAAAATTCGATGATGCTGACGGCCGATGCGGTACACTCCGGCCGCCCTATGTCAAGGAATGCCATGACCCGCCCGAGCCCCGACGTCGCCGACCTTGCCGAAGACTTGCGCAGCGCCGTGAGCGCGTTCGTGCGCACCGTCCGCTACGACACGGACACGCCTCGTTCGGCCGGTTCGGACACGCTGGAACTGCTCGACCGTGCCGGTCCGGCAAACATCGCCGCGCTGGCCCAGGTCCGCAACGTCAAGCACCAGAGCATGCGCCTGGTGACGGCGCAGCTGGAAGAAAAAGGGCTCATCGATCACCGTCCGACGGTG
Source organism: uncultured Massilia sp. (assembly GCA_966212555.1). Classification (GTDB taxonomy): domain Bacteria; phylum Pseudomonadota; class Gammaproteobacteria; order Burkholderiales; family Burkholderiaceae_D; genus Telluria. The sequence continues at coordinate 14,306 of CBIHRX010000108.1, read as the reverse complement.
GACAGGGCCGGCTAGACTGTATAGTCAACGCTTCAACGGGTCGAGCAGGCTGCGCAGGTTGTTGTGGTCGATTTCGTACATGAGGGCGAGCAGCTCGCCCAGCTCCCCCTTCGGAAAGCCTTCGCGGGCGAACCAGCCCAGGTAGTGGCCGGGCAGCTCGGCGATCGTGCGGCCCTTGTACTTGCCGTAGGGCATTTCGCGGGTGAGGAGCAGTGTCAGGTGTTCGGGTTTCATCGTGCGCCACTTTAGCAAATCCGGCGTAGCATGCGGCGGAGAGGAGGCCACCATGACAACCGATTTCAACCTCGACCGCTTCGTGGAAGCCCAGAACGGCGTCTACGACACGGCGCTGGCCGAGTTGCGCGCCGGCCACAAGCGCACCCACTGGATGTGGTTCATCTTCCCCCAGATCGAGGGACTGGGGCACAGCGCGATGGCGCAGCGCTATGCGATCCGCTCGGCCGACGAGGCCGCGGCCTATCTCGCGCACCCCGTGCTGGGCCCGCGCCTGCGCGCGTGCGCGACGGCGGTCGCGGGCCACGACGACCGCGGCGTCGACGAGATCTTCGGGCACCCGGACAACCTGAAATTCCATTCCTCGATGACCTTGTTCGCCGACGTGGCGCCCCACGAAGCGATCTTCCAGGCCTGCCTCGACCAGTTCTTCGACGGCCGCCCCGACCCGGCCACGCTGGAGCGGCTGGGCTGACCGCGCGGACGCCGGACGCGTCCGCGACGGTGCCGTCGACGTTGTTGCGTATAATCCGTGGTCAGCTTGTCTACCAACCACACAACAACACACATGGCTTCATCTCCAGACAATATCAGCATGGCGGTGTTCTGCGACTTCGAAAACGTCGCACTCGGCGTGCGCGATGCGAATTACGAGAAGTTCGACATCAAGCCCGTCCTCGAACGCCTGCTGCTCAAGGGCAGCATCGTGGTCAAGAAATCCTATTGCGACTGGGATCGCTACAAGGGCTTCAAGGCGACGATGCATGAAGCGAACTTCGAACTGATCGAAATCCCCCACGTGCGCCAGTCGGGCAAGAATTCCGCCGACATCCGCATGGTCGTGGACGCGCTCGACCTGTGCTACACGAAATCGCACGTGAACACGTTCGTGATCGTGTCGGGCGACTCGGACTTTTCGCCGCTCGTCTCCAAGCTGCGCGAGAATGCGAAGCGGGTGATCGGCGTGGGCGTCAAGCAGTCGACGTCGGACCTGCTGGTCGCCAACTGCGACGAATTCATCTTCTACGACGACCTCGTGCGCGAACAGCGCCGCGCCGCCGCCAAGCGCGACGAGCGCAAGGCCCAGCCTCAGCAGGGCCGCCGCCCGTCCGACGAGAACAACCGCAAGCGCGAAGACATGGAAGCGCGCAAGCTGCAGGCGCTGGAGATGGTCGTCGAGACCTTCGACGCGCTCGTTTCCGAGCGTGGCGACACCGGCAAGATCTGGGCGTCGCTGCTGAAGGACACGCTGAAGCGCCGCCGCCCGGATTTCTCCGAGACGTATTACGGTTTCCGCACGTTCGGCAACCTGCTGGAAGAGGCGCAGACGCGCGGCCTGTTCGAATTCGGCCGCGACGAGAAGTCCGGCACGTATGTCTTCCGCGGCGCCAACGCCCAGGTCGACCTGCAGCCGGTGGAAGCGGCGCCGGTGGAGACCGCCGTCGAGCAGCCGCCGGTGGCGGCCGAGCCGGTGGCCCAGGACGCCGGCGACGAACTGGCCGCGGAAACGCAGGGCGAGCAGCCGACGGAAGTCCCGGCATCCGCCCGCGAATCGCGCCGCCGCGGCGGCCGCGGACGCAAGGGCCGCGAAGGGCAGGCCCCCGCGCCCGCGCTGGAAGCGGTGCAGGAAGCCGTGCCCGTCTCCGAGGAGGCCGCGATGGCCACCTGGCCCGCGCCGACGCCGGACCTGGCCGAGGCGCCGGAACCGGTGGTCGCAGCCGAGGAACCCGTCGCCGTCGCCGAAGAAGCCCCCGCACCGGTGAAGGAACGCCGCCGTACGACGCGTACGCCGCGCAAACGCAAGGAGGAGACCGCCGGCACGGCCGTGACCGCGGAGACGGTGGCGCAGGAAGACAGCGCCGCGGCGCTGGATGCGCAGCATGCCGTAGCGGAAGCTGCTCCCGCCGAACCCGTGGCGGCCGAAGGCGAGGACGAGGCCCAGGGCGCGAAACCGTCCCGCAAGAAATCGGCCCGCCCGGCGCACAAGGCGCCGTCGCGCAAGCCGGCCACGCGTGCACCGCGCCGCCCGGCCAAGCCGAAGACGCCGCCGGAGAACGGCTGACCGTCGTTCCCGTGAAAACGGAAACCCATACCGAGGTTCCGAATTCGAATATCAGGCAGGTCGCAAGGCTTCCAACGTACCGGATTCTGTCGCCCAGTATGGGTTCCCGCCTGCGCGGGAACGACGATCTTGCCGCGCGCGCGTCCCATTCATGCCTGTGCAATAATGACAACGACGCCCTCGCGTCCACCGTCATGCAAAGGCCCATCATGCGCACGCTCACCGGTCTCTTCGCCTGCCTCCTCGCCGCCATCGCGCTGCCGTCCCAGGCGGCCGCGCCCTCCGCGGCGCATCCTTTGCTGGGCATCTGGATCCTCGCGATCCCCCAGCTCGGCTGTTCCGAGACGTACCACTTCCGCGGCGACGGCACGACGCTCGTGAAAAGCGCGGAAGAAGTGTCGGAAAGCGAATTCACGGTCGCCGAAAAGCCCAGCGCCAAGGGTTTCTATAAACTCGAAGACAGGATCGTGAAGGACAACGGCAAGCAGGATTGCTCCGGCGAGATCATGAAGCCGGGCACGCGTGCCACCAACTACGTCCGCTTCCACCCGTCCGGCGCGCGCTTCGTGATGTGCCGGGACGAGACGATGGAGGCATGCATCGGGCCGTTCGAGCGGATGCCGGGGCAGGGGATCTGACCCGGAACGGGGTTTGACGACATCCGGATCGACAAACGCGGCTATATTTCCGCCCGGATGATTTGTTATCGACCAGCAATATTGCAGCGCTGCTCGACGATCACCAGAGATGGTGCACGTGGGGTGCGATCCGCTCGCGGTACAGCGCGCGCAGCTGTTCCATGGCCGCCGGCGAGATGGCGTCCAGCGCGCTGGCCCGGCTGTTCGCGATCGCCTGCGCGGCATTCCTGGCGCCCGGGATCACCGTGCCGACGCTTTGCTCCATCAGGATCCAGCGCAGCGCGAATTGCGCCATCGTCGCGCCGCCCGGCACCAGTCCGCGGATCTGTTCGACGGCCTCGAGCGCGAGGTCGTACGGGACGCCGGCAAACGTCTCGCCCTTGTCGAACGATTCCCCCTCGCGGTTGAACGCGCGGTGATCGTCCGCGGCGAACGTCGTGCCGGCGCTCATCTTCCCGGTCAGCAGGCCCGACGCGAGCGGAACGCGCACGATCACGCCGACGTCGCGCCGCGCCGCTTCCGCGAAGAACAGCGTGGCGGGACGCTGGCGGAAGATGTTGTAGATGATCTGCACGGTGGCGACGTTCGGATATTCGATGGCCTTCAGGCCCTCTTCGACCTTCTCGACGGAGACGCCGTAGTGGCGGATCTTGCCGGCCGCGACCAGGTCGTCCATGGCGCCGAAGACGTCCGGCCGATAAAAGACCGGCGTCGGCGGGCAATGCAGCTGCACGAGGTCGAGGCAGTCGACGCGCAGGTTGCGCAGCGACCGCTCGACGAATGCCGTCAGGTTGGCCTTCGTATAGCCTTCCGCCACGTGGGGCGACAGGCGGCGCCCGGCCTTGGTGGCCACGAACGGCCGCTCGCCGCCGCGTTCCGCGAGCACGTCCGCGATGATCTGTTCGGAACGGCCGTCGCCATACACGTCGGCGGTATCGATGAACGTGACGCCATTGTCGAGGGCCGCATGCAGCGCACCCTTGGCGTCCTCCACGCTGACATCCCCCCAGGAGCCGCCGATCGCCCAGGCGCCGAAGCCGATTTCCGAGACTGCCGCACCGGTGCGGCCCAGTTTTCTTTGTTGCATGTTTTCTTCCTTCTTAAACCATCAGTTGTCCACCATTGACTTCGATGACCTGGCCGGTGAGATAGCCGGACAGTTCCTTCGAAGCGAGAAACAGGTATGCGCCCACGCACTCTTCCGGGGTGCCGGCGCGCCCCATCGGGATCGTGCCGACCTGGGCCGACAGCAGGTCGGCGGGCGTGTAGCGGTCATGGAAGGCCGTCTGGATCACCCCGGGCGCGACGGCGTTGACGCGGATACCGTCGGCCACGAACTCCTTCGCATGCCCGCGCGTGAGATTGCTGACAAAACTTTTCGCTGCGGCATACAGGACCGCCCCCTGGCCACCGCCATTGCGCGCGGCAATCGACGTCGTGTTGATGATGAAGCCGCCGCCGGCCTGTCGCAGGTAGGGCACTGCCGTGATGCTGGCCTGCCACACCGAACGGGCGTTGAGATCGACGACCCGGTCGAAATGATCGGCCGTCGCCGCTTCCGTCGGGATGCGGCCGAGCATGTTGCCGGCATTGTTCACGATGCCGTCGAGGCCGCCGAGCAGGCCGGCGGCCTCGTGCACGACGCGCCCGGTGTCGGCCAGGTCGGCCAAGTCGCCGTGGACGACCACGGCACGGTCCGGTGCGCCGGCGGCGACCCGCTCGGCGCCGGCGCGGTTGGCGCCGTAGTGGATCGCCACCCGGGCGCCCTGCCCGAGAAACGCGAGCGCAACCGCTGCGCCGATGCCGGCCGAGGCCCCTGTGACGAGAATGCGCTTGCCGGCAAGGTCGGGGATGTTGAGTTCGTTGCGAGATGACATGGGGATGGTCGCGAGTTGTCGAGCCATCTTTATACCGCCCGCCGTTGCCGCGGTGCTATCATTCGAAGATGAGTCGCATTCATCGCGGCGATGATTCTCTCTCAACCATGTCCCTGATCGATCGCGTCGATTTCGCCGACCTGCACCTGTTCCTCGCCATCGTGCGCACGCGCAGCTTCAAGGCGGCCGCCATCCAGCTGGGCCTGTCGCCTTCCGCAGCCAGCCACGCCATGCGCCGGCTGGAAGGCCGCCTCGCCGTGAAGCTGCTGAACCGTTCCGCGCGTTCCGTCACCCCGACCGATATCGGCCTCGAACTCGCAAAAGGCCTGGAGGACGGCTTCGACGCGATCGGTGCGGCGCTCGGGCTCATCGACTCGGCCACGCCGGCCCATGGCGAACTGCGCATCAACGTGTTCGCGGACGCGGCCCATCTGTTGATCGAAGGGGCGATCGTGGCGTTCGCCCGTGCCTATCCCGACGTACGGCTGACCGTCGTCGTGGAAGACCGGCCCATCGATATCGTCGAGGAAGGCTACGATGCCGGTGTCCGGTATGGGGATTACGTTCCGGAAGACATGGTCGCCGTGCCCCTGAGCGGCCCCCAGCGCTGGGTCGTGGCGGCGGCCCCGGCGTACCTGGCCGAATACGGCGAGCCGGCGCATCCCGACGACCTGGCGCGGCACCGGTGCCTGCAGCTGCTGCTCGGCGACAACTCGGCCTACAAGTGGGAATTCGACATCGACGGCGAACGGCGCCGGATCCGTGTGCCGGGACCGATCACGATCAACGATACGGCCACGACGATCGCCGTGGCGAAATCCGGCGCGGGCCTGGCCTATCTTCTCGAATCCAGGATCGCGGGCGAACTGGCCGAGGGCAGCCTGCGCATCGTGCTGGATGCGTTCGCCGCGCGCGGCGAACCTTTCCACATGTACTACAGCAGCCGGCGCCACAGTCATCCGGCGCTGCGCACCCTGGTCAACATCATCCGTGCCCGGCAGTCCCTGCCGCCCGTCGGCTGAAAGCCAGCTGCCGCGCCTTGGGTGTATATTGCCGGGCGATCAGTTAACTTTTTGGATCCCCGATGTCCCCGGCTTTACTTTTCTGCATCCTCATCGCGTATTTCGCCCTGCTGCTCGGCGTCGCCTGGGCCACGGGGCGGGGTGCCAACAACGACAGTTTTTTCATCGGTAACAAGAGCAGCAACTGGATGCTCGTCGCGTTCGGCATGGTGGGCACCACGCTGTCCGGCGCCACCTTCATCAGCGTGCCGGGCGCCGTCGGGGCCGACGGCTTCGGCTATGCGCAAATCCTCATCGGCTACGTGATCGGCTACATCGCCGTCGTTGTCCTGCTGCTGCCGCTGTACTACCGCCTGCGCCTGACGTCGATCTACCACTACCTCGACGTGCGCCTCGGGCGGCGCGCCTACCAGAGCGGGGCCGGGTTCTTCATCCTGTCGCGCCTGTTCGGCGCCACGGCGCGGCTGTACCTCGTCGTCGCCGTCCTGCAGACCATCATCCTCGACAGCCTCGGCGTCCCGTTCTGGCTTACGACCTTCGTCATCCTCGGCATGATCCTGCTGTACACGGTCCAGGGCGGCGTGAAGACCATCGTCTGGACCGATACGCTGCAGACGACGTGCATGCTGGCCGGCCTGTTCGCCTGCGTCGCGTTCATGCTGGGCCAGCTCGACCTAACGATGCCCGAGGCGCTGCGGCAGATGCAGGACAAGGGCCTCGCGCGCGTGTTCACGCACGACCCGGACAGCCCCGGGTACTGGCTCAAGCAGATCGTGGCCGGCATCTTCATCGTGCTGACGATGACGGGCATGGACCAGGAAATGATGCAGAAGACCATCTCCGTAAAGACCTTGCAGGATTCGCAGAAGAACCTCCTGACACTGACCGCCGTGCTGGTCGTCGTGCTGTGCGCCTTCCTGTTCCTGGGCGGCCTGCTGTACCTGTACGCGCCGCTCGCCGGCGTCACGGCGACGGGGGATAAGATCTTCCCGGCCGTCGTGATGGGCCATCTGCCCGCCGCCGTGCAGATCATCTTCCTGATCGCGCTGATCTCGGCGCTGTTCCCCAGTGCCGACGGCGCCATCACGGCGCTGACGTCCACGTTCTGCATCGACATCCTCGGCATCAAGCACCGCACCGACCTGACGGAAAGCCAGCGCGTGCGCCTGCGCCGCCACGTGCACCTCGCGTTCGCCGCGCTGTTCCTCGCGATGGTGCTCGTGTTCAAATGGGTGGACAATCCCAGCATGATCGTCGTCATCCTGAAACTGGCAAGCTATACCTACGGACCCTTGCTCGGCCTGTTCGCCTTCGGCATGATGACGACGCGGACGCTCCACGACCGCCCCGTGCCCGTGGTGACCGTCGGCGCGCCGATCCTGTGCGCGCTGCTGGAGCATTACCAGCACGCGCTGCTGGGCAGTTACCGCCTCGGCCTCGAACTGCTGATCGTGAACGGCGCCCTCGTGTTCGCCGGCCTGTTCGCGATCTCGCGCCGTGCCGAGCCGTCCGCCCTGACCGAACCGAATCTCAACTAGCCGGAGCCCCAATGTCTTTCAAGCCCCTGTCTTCCCTGCGCCGCGGCATCGGCGCGCTGTGGCGCGGCCTCGACGCCACCCGCCGCTTCGTGCTGAACCTCATCTTCCTGGTCATCCTGATCGCCTTCTTCTGGGCCCTGTTCGGCGGCGGGCTCAAGCCGCTGGCGCCGAAGACGGCGCTCGTGCTGGACCTGAAGGGCGAACTGGTCGAGGAGCGCGCGGGCAGCGTGCGCGATTCCGTCGTCGCGGGCCTGTCGGGCAACGGCCGCCGCCTCGTGCGCCTGCCGGACGTCCTCAAGGCGCTGGACGGCGCCGCCAAGGACGGCAACGTGAACGAGGTGCTCGTGCTGCTGGACGAGCTGGATGGTGGCGGCCTCGCGTCCGTGCGCGAGATCGGCGCGGCCATCGAGCGCGTGAAGGCAGCCGGCAAGCGCGTCGTCGTCTGGGGCGGCAACTTCGACCAGAAGCGCTACCTGATCGCGGCGCACGCCAGCGAGATCTATCTGCACCCGATGGGCATGGTGCTGATCGAAGGCTTCGGCCGCCACCGCAATTACTACCGCGACGCGCTGGACAAGGTCGGCGTCACCGTCAACCTGATGAAGGTCGGCACGTATAAAAGCTTCGCGGAGCCGTTCATCGGCAACGGTCCGTCGCAGGCCGCGCAGGAGGCGGATTCCTTCCTGTACAACGGCCTGTGGACGGCCTACACGACGGAAGTCGAACAGGCGCGCAAGCTGCCGGCGGGGGCGATCGCGAAAGGCATCGACGAGCTGCCGCATCGCCTGGCGGCGGCCAACGGCAACGCGGCCAAGGTGGCGCTGGACTGGAAGCTGATCGACGGCGTCAAGACCCGCGACGAAGTGCGCGCCGAGTTCATCAAGCGCGGCGCGTACGACGACCGCATCAAGTCCTTCCGCCAGGTGAGCTTCGGCGACTACGTGGCGCGCCATCCGGACAAGCCGTTCGGCGACGCGGTCGCGGTCGTCGTCGCGGCCGGCGACATCACGGAAGGCACGGGCGGCCCCGGCATGGTGGGCGGCATCTCGACGGCAAACCTGATCCGCAGCGTGCGCGAGGATTCCTCGGTGAAGGCCGTCGTCCTGCGCGTCAATTCGCCGGGCGGCAGCGCCTACGGTTCGGAACTGATCCGGCGCGAGCTGGAACTGACGCGCGCGGCCGGCAAGCCCGTCGTCGTGTCGATGGGCGACGTGGCCGCGTCGGGCGGCTACTGGATCTCGATGGCGGCCGACGAAGTCATCGCCGACCCGTCCACCGTCACCGGCTCGATCGGCGTGTTCGCCATCCTGCCGACCGCGGACAAGGTCGTCGACAAGCTCGGGATCCACACGGCCGGCGTGACGACGACGTGGCTCGCGGACGCCTACAATCCGCTGCGCCCGCTGGATCCGCGCTTCGGCCAGCTGATCCAGTCCGCCATCAACCACGTGTACGACGAGTTCACGACCAAGGCCGCCATCGCGCGCAAGACGACGCCGGCCAAGATCGACGAAGTGGGCCAGGGCCGTGTGTGGACGGGCACGCAGGCCAAGGAACGGGGCCTCGTCGACCGCCTGGGCGGCTATGGCGACGCGCTGCGTTCGGCCGCGAAGCGGGCCAACCTGGGCGACGATTTCCGCGTCACGTATGCCGAGCAGCCGACCACGCTGGCCGAACGCGTGCTGGAGCGCATGGGCCTGTCGGATGCGCAGATCCTGAACGTGCAGGTGAAGCTGGGCCTGCTCCCGGTCGACCTCGGCGCGGCCGCGCTGGGCGGCAACGCGACGGCCGGCATCGCCCGCGACCTGGGCTGGCTGTCCGCCGTCGCCGACCGCAAGCAGCCGTTCGCGGCCGTCACGCACTGCCTGTGCGGGGTGCCCTGAACCTTTCCAGGGCGTTAATCTTTGTAACAGCGTGTAGTCAGGCATACATACACAGCAACACGGGCGTGGGACGCTTCCCACGCCCGTTTTGTTTCGATCTTCCCGCATGTAGGCGGCTTCTGTGTAAAGCCATGTAAAGATGCAAAATCCAATGCGTGGAGGGAGGTTCGCTCACCGTACGTTACGAAACATAACGCAATGACAGGCCGTGCTACATTTCAAAGGAACATTTATTGTGCTTTTGAACACGAGGCCACCAGGGACCCAGCATGGATTCGACCGTCACACCCGACAAGAATAAAACGCCCACCCAACCCAAGCGCTCGCGCCGCACGCGAATCATCGGGACCATCATCGCCATCCTCGCGATGGGCGGCCTGGGCTGGCTGGCCTGGCACCTCGTGCACCAGCAGCCGCAGGGCGCGCCCGGCGGCGCGCGCGGGCAGGGCGCGGGCGGGCCCGGTGCCGGTCGAGGCGGTCCCGGCGGCGGGCGCGGCGGGATGCCCGCCACGACGGTCGGCGTCGGCAAGGCCGAGCGGGCCGACATCCCGATCGTGCTGGACGCCCTCGGCACCGTGACCCCGGCCGCCGTCGCGACCGTGCGGCCGCAGGTCGGCGGCGTGCTGCAGAAGATCCTGTTCACGGAAGGCCAGCTCGTCAAGCAGGGCCAGGTGCTTGCGACGATCGACCCGCGCCCGGCCCAGATGGCGCTGCTGCAGGCAACGGGCCAGCGCCAGCGCGACGAAGCCCAGCTGGAAACGGCGAAGGTCACGTTGGGCCGCTACCAGACCCTGCTCCAGCAGGACTCGATCGCGCGCCAGGACGTCGACACGCAGGCGGCCCTGGTAAAACAGCTGCAGGGCGCCGTCACGACCGACAAGGCGGCCGAAGGCATCGCGCAGATCAACCTCGGCTACACGCAGGTGCGCGCGCCGATCGCCGGCCGCGTGGGCCTGCGCACCGTGGACATCGGCAACCTCGTGGCCAGCAGCGACGCGAACGGGATCGCCGTCATCACCCAGCAATCGCCGATCGACGTCGAATTCGCCGTGCCGCAGGACCACCTGCCCGCGATCCAGGAACGCATCAACGCGAACGCGACCCTGCCCGCGACGGCGCTGGACCGCACCCGCACGCGCGAGCTGGCGCAGGGCCGCTTCATGGCGCTGGACAACCAGGTCGACACCTCGACCGGCACCGTCAAGGCCAAGGCCCGCTTCGGCAACGAGGGGCTGAAACTGTTCCCCAACCAGTTCGTGAACGTCCGCCTGCAGGTGAACGTCGTCAAGAACGCGGTCACGGTGCCGGTGACGGCGCTGCGCCACGGCGCCAACGGCGACTACGTCTACGTGCTGGATCCGCAGACCCGCACGGTGGTGCTGACGAACGTGAAACGGGGCGAGGAAGATGCGGAGCGCGTGGAGATCACGAGCGGCCTGAAAGGCGGCGAGACCGTCATCACGGAAGGTGCGGACCGCCTCAAGGATGGCGCCAAGGTGACGCTGCCGGGCGAACATCCGGCGCGCGGGCAGGGTGCGGGTGCTGCGGGCGCCAAGCCGGGCCAGGCCGGACAGCACCGCCACCGCCAGCAGGAAGGGGCGGCACAATGATGGCGCTTGCGGCTGCCGCGTCACTTTGCACGTCATTCCCGCGCAGGCGGGAATTCAAGCGCTGCATGCGTCTCGTCGGCTCTACGAAATCAGGCCCCGGCCTTCGCCGGGGCGACGGTCTCGCGTGCGACGGAGATGTTCGATGAGTCCCTCCGCACCTTTTATCCGCCGCCCCGTCGCCACGTCGCTGCTGATGCTGGCGATCGTGCTGGCGGGCCTCGTCGGCTACAAATTCCTGCCGCTGTCGGCGCTGCCCCAGGTCGACTTCCCGACCATCCAGGTGCAGACGTTGTACCCTGGCGCCAGTCCGGAAGTGATGGCGCGCACCGTCACGGCGCCGCTGGAACGGCAGTTCGGACAGATGTCGGGCCTGGCGCGCATGAGTTCCAACAGCGCGGCCGGCGTCTCCGTGATCACCCTGCAGTTCACCCTGGGCCAGACGCTCGACGTGGCCGAGCAGGAAGTGCAGGCCGCGATCAACGCGGGCGGCTCGCTGCTGCCGACCGACCTGCCGGCACCACCCGTCTACGCGAAGGTCAACCCGGCCGACGCACCCGTGCTGACGCTCGCCATCACGTCCGACTCGATGCCGCTGACGGAGGTGCAGAACCTCGTCAACACGCGCCTCGCGCTGAAGATCAGCCAGGTCACGGGCGTCGGTCTCGTCACCCTGCAGGGCGGCCAGCGTCCCGCGGTGCGCATCCAGGCCAACACCGAGGCGCTCGCCGCCAACGGCCTGGGACTGGATACGCTGCGCACCGCGATCACGAACGCGAACGCCAACAGCGCCAAGGGCAGCTTCGACGGCCCGCTGCGCGCGTACACCATCAACGCCAACGACCAGCTGGTGACGGTGCCCGACTACACGAACCTGATCGTCGCGTACAAGAACGGCGCGCCGGTGCGCCTGGGCGACGTGGCGAAGGTCGTCGACAGCGCGGAGAACGTCAAGCTGGGCGCGTGGGCGAACATGAAGCCGGCGATCATCCTGAACGTGCAGCGCCAGCCGGGCGCCAACGTGATCGCCACCGTGGACGCCATCAAGGAGCGCCTGCCCGAGCTGCAGGCCAGCCTGCCGCAGAGCATCCACATGGACGTGCTGTCGGACCGCACGAACGGCATCCGCGCCTCCGTCGAACACGTGCAGATCGAACTGGTGCTGGCCGTCGTCCTCGTCGTGCTCGTGATCTTCGCGTTCCTGCACAGCATCCGTGCCACCGTGATCGCGAGCCTCGCGGTGCCGATCTCGCTCGTCGGCACGTTCGGCATCATGTATTTGCTCGGCTACAGCCTGAACAACCTGTCGCTGATGGCGCTGACGATCGCGACCGGCTTCGTCGTCGACGACGCCATCGTCATGATCGAGAACATCTCGCGCTACATCGAGGAAGGCGAGAAGCCGATGGACGCCGCGCTGAAGGGCGCCACGCAGATCGGCTTCACCATCATCTCGCTGACCGTGTCGCTGATCGCCGTGCTGATCCCGCTGCTGTTCATGGGCGACGTCGTGGGCCGGCTGTTCCGCGAATTCGCCGTGTCGCTCGCGATCACGATCCTGATCTCGGCCGTCGTGTCGCTGACGCTCGTGCCGATGATGTCGGCGCGCTGGCTCAGGCAGCACGACAAGTCGCATGAAACGAAATTCGCGCGCAAGTTCCAGTCCTTCTTCGACTGGACCGTGGGCCACTACGACCGCGGCCTGAACTGGGTGCTCGCGCGCCAGGGGCTCACGCTGCTGGTCGCGCTGGGCACGCTCGTGCTGACGGCGATCCTGTGGACGTTCATCCCGAAAAGCCTGTTCCCCACGCAGGACACGGGCCAGCTGCAGGCGCGCGTGGAAGCGCGCCAGGCGATTTCGTACAGTTCGATGGCCGAGATGCAGCGGGCCGCCGCGCGCGAGATCCTGGCCGACCCGGACGTCGAATCGCTCGCGTCGACGGTGGGCGTGGACGCCGCCAACAACACGATGCTCCACACGGGCACCATGCTGATCAACCTGAAATCCGGGCACGACGACCAGCAGGAGGTCATGAACCGCCTGCGTGCGCGCGTGGCGCGGAACGTGGCCGGCGTCACCTTGTACCTGCAGCCGACGCAGGATCTCACCATCGACGCCGAGACGGGGCCGACGCAATACCGCCTGTCGATCGAGGGCGCGGACACGAAGACGGTGACGGAGTGGGCGAAGAAGATGGTCGACGCGATGGCGCGCCGCAAGGAGCTGGCGAACGTCGTCACGGACGCCGGCGCGACCGGCGCGGCCGCCTACGTCAACATCGACCGCGACAGCGCGTCGCGCCTGTCCGTGACGGCGTCGAACGTCGACGACGCGTTGTACAGCGCGTTCGGCCAGCGCATCGTGTCGACCATCTTCACCGAGACGAACCAGTACCGCGTGATCCTGGAAGCGCAGCAGGACGAGAAGATGTCGCTCGACGCCCTCGCGGACCTGCAGCTGCGCACGGGTTCCGGCACGCCGACGCCGCTGTCCGCGATCGCCTCGATCACGGAGCAGGCCGCGCCGCTGCAGATCACGCACGTGGCGCAGTACCCGGCGACGACGATCGGCTTCGATACGGCCTCCGGCGTCAAGCTGGGCACCGCCGTCGCCGCCATCAAGGAGGTCGCGCAGGAGATCGGCCTGCCGGGCTCCGTGACCATGACATTCCTCGGCGCGTCCGGCGCGTACCAGGCGTCGCTGTCGAACCAGCTGTGGCTGATCCTCGCGGCCGTCGTCTGCGTGTACATCGTGCTGGGCGTGCTGTACGAGAGCTACATCCACCCGCTGACCATCCTCTCCACGTTGCCGTCGGCGGGCGTCGGCGCGCTGCTGGCGCTGGGGATCACGGGGCAGGGCCTCGGCGTCATCGGCATCATCGGCATCATCCTGCTCATCGGTATCGTGAAGAAGAACGCGATCATGATGATCGACTTCGCCATCGAGGCCGAGCGCGACGAGGGCAAGGACCCGAGGACGGCGATCCACCAGGCGGCGATGCTGCGCTTCCGCCCCATCATCATGACGACGCTGGCCGCGCTGTTCGCCGCCATCCCTCTGATGTTCGGCTGGGGCGAGGGCGCGGAGCTGCGCCGGCCGCTCGGTCTCGCCATCTTCGGCGGCCTGATCGTCAGCCAGCTGCTCACCTTGTTCACGACGCCCGTCATCTACCTCGCGTTCGACCGCCTCGCGCGGCGCTGGAGCGGTGCCGAGCCTTCCAAGCCGGCCGCGGTCAAACCGGGCGGAGCCGGCGCATGAGTCTCTCGCAGCCGTTCATCAAGCGGCCCATCGCGACGGTGCTGCTGACCATCGGCATCGCGCTGGCGGGCATCGGCGCGTTCTTCGTGCTGCCCGTGTCGCCGCTGCCGCAGGTCGACTTCCCGGCGATCTCCGTGTCCGCCAACCTGCCGGGCGGCAGTCCGGACACGATGGCGACGTCCGTCG
>CBIHRX010000107.1:0-19566 GCA_966212555.1 uncultured Massilia sp. | reverse complement strand
GCCTTCACGACGATCAGCGCCAGCACGGCCAGGATGATCACCATGATCATGAAGGTGCCGAACAGGGCGATGACGCCGGGGATCTCGCCCATCTCGGACTTGATCAGGTCGCCCAGCGAGCGGCCGTCGCGGCGCATCGACAGGAACAGGACCATGAAGTCCTGCACGGCGCCGGCGAACACGACGCCGGCCAGGATCCACAGCATGCCGGGCAGGTAACCCATCTGCGCGGCGAGCACGGGGCCGACGAGAGGGCCGGCGCCGGCGATCGCGGCGAAGTGGTGGCCGAACAGCACGTAGCGGTTCGTCGGCACGTAGTCGAGGCCGTCGTTGTACTTGTAGGCCGGGGTCTGGCGGCGGGCGTCGAGGCCCATCACCTTGTCGGCGATGTACAGGCTGTAGAAGCGGTACGCGATCAGGTAGACGCAGACGGCCGCGATGACGACCCAGACCGCGTTGATGGATTCGCCGCGCTTGAGGGCGACGTAGGCGAGCGAGCCGGCGCCCGCGAGCGAAAGCGCAGCCCATCCGAGCTGGCTTGTTAGACGTTTCATGTTGACTCCTCCGATTTGGATGCGCTGCGCGACCGGTCGATGCCGGCTTGCACGATGAGCAGCGTGCGTGCCAGTATCTTGCACGGGTCGGCCCGGTACAAGCGCATGATTACGCAGCGCTCTACGTAGGACTACGTAGGGTGGGCACCCCGTGCCCACCGGCGTTACCTCAGTGCATGCGATTGGTGGGCTCGGAGAGCCCACCCTACGGGTACAATCTCATGTTACGACTATTTCGATGCGCACGGCATGCAATTACGGCAGAAGGTCATCTTTCTCGCGATCGCCCCCCTGATCGTGGCGCTGTGCGCGATCGCCCTGTTCGTCCGGCAGCAGGCGATCGGGCTCGCGCACGAGCAGCACGCCACCATCCAGCAGGCCTACCTGGCCAGCAAGCAGGCGGAACTGCGGCACTACGTGGACCTCGCCTCCCACTCGATCGCCCACCTGACGGCATCCGGCCGCAACGACCCGGCCACCCTGGCGGAGGCGAAGCGCATCCTGCAATCGCTCAGCTTCGGCGACGACGGCTATTTCTTCGTCTACGACATGGACGGCCGCAACCTGATGCATCCGCGCCAGCCGGAGCTGGTCGGACGCGACCTGTGGAACCTGCACGACCGGTTCGGCGCGCCGACCATCCAGAACATCGTCGCCGTCGCGAAGCAGGGCGGGGGACTCGTGCGCTACAACTGGGTCAAGCCGTCCACGAACAAGTCCGCGCCCAAGCTGGGCTACGTCGTGTCGATCCCGCAATGGGGCTGGATCGTGGGCAGCGGCCTCTACCTCGACGACGTGCAGGCCGCGCTCGACCAGGTCGACGCCCAGCAGTCGCGCAACATCGAGACGACGATGTGGTGGATCGCCGGCCTCGCCATCCTCGCCACGCTCGTCATCGGCGGCGCCGGCCTCGCGCTGAACATCAGCGAATCGCGCGTGGCCGACACGAAGCTGAAGGCCCTGGCGCAGCGTGTCGTCGATTCGCAGGAACAGGAGCGGGCGCGCCTGTCGCGCGACCTGCACGACGGCATCAGCCAGTGGCTCGTGTCGATCAAGCTGCAGATCGAGGCCGGCATCATCCGCATGAAAGGCACGCCGGACCAGCAGCGCCAGGCGCACGCCAGTTTCGAACGCACGGCGGAAGAACTGAACAAGGTGCTGGGCGAGGTGCGCCGCATCTCGCACGACCTGCGTCCCACGCTGCTGGACGACCTCGGACTCGCGGCCGCGCTCGACCACCTGGCCGGGGAATTCTCGCAGCACAGCGGCATGCCGGTGACGTTCGCGGCAACAGGCGAGCTCGACGCCGAGCACCTGCCGCAGACCGTCGGCACGGTGCTGTTCCGCATCGCCCAGGAAGCGCTGACGAACATCGAGCGGCACGCGGGCGCGCACCACATCGACCTGGCGCTGCACGCCGGCGACGGCCGCGTGCTGCTCACCATCGCCGACGACGGCGCCGGCTTCGACGCCGAGGGCGTGGCCACGCACCCGCAGCGCGGCATCGGCCTGCGCAACATGATGGAGCGGCTGGACGCGATCGGCGGCCACCTCGACATCGCATCGTCCGCGGCCGGCACCACCGTGTGCGCGAGCGTCGAACTGGAGGCTTGAAGATGATTGAAAAGATGGTGCACATCATGCTGGTCGACGACCACCCGCTCGTGCGCGACGGCTTGCGCGCGCGGCTGGAAGCGGTGGCGCATTTCCGCGTCGTGGCGGAAGCGGATTCCGGCGCGGAGGCGCTGGCGCTCGCAGGCAGCACCCGCATCGACCTCGTGCTGATGGACATCACCATGCGCGACGGCAGCGGCATCGAAGCCACCGCGCGCCTGTACGCGAACTATCCGGACATCGCCGTGCTGATCCTCTCCATGCACGACAAGCTGGAATACGTCACGCAAGCCATGCAGGCGGGCGCGCGCGGCTACGTGCTGAAGGATGCGCCGGGCAAGGACATCGTGCTCGCCATCGACACCGTCGTGGCCGGCGGCATCTACTACAGCGCCGCCGTCGCGCGCCAGCTCGCGCGCCCGGCCGCGCAGGACAACCAGCTCACGTCGCGCGAACAGGAAGTGCTGCGCCACATCGCCAACGGCGAGTCGAACAAGCAGATCGCGCGGGCGCTCGACCTGTCCGTGCGCACCGTCGAAACCCACCGTTTGAACATCAAGCGCAAGCTCGGCATCGAAGGGCAGGCGGAGCTGATCAAGTTCGCCGTGCAGCACGGCCGGGTCGGCGGCGGGGGTGCGTAAATATATCTGCAAAACCGTATCCCATAGGAAACAGAAACAGTTGCTTTCCAATAAGCCGTGCTCTACTATTAGCTGGTTACTATCAATGCATATTCGCTAATGTCCAGCGCCCCGTTCCCGGTGGTTGAAGTACGCTCCGTCGCCAACGCGCAGAACGAGTGGGTCGCTCTGTTGCTTGGCACGCCGGGGGCAGGACTCGACGATCCCGCGCTGCAAGGCCTGTTCGGCACGCCGGACCTGCTGGCCGCCATCGCCCCCCTCGACTGCATCGTGCTGCTGGACGACGTGGCCGTTCTCACGCCCCCCGTCCTGAACGTGCTGCCGGCCAACCGCGTGCTGCTGGCCGTGCGCGCGGACGCGCTGGCGACGGACGGCACGGCGCGCCGCCTGGCGGAACTGCAGATGACCGGCTACCGCGTGCTGATCGACGGCGCGCTGCCGGAAGGCGTCGCCGCCCCGGTCGCGCTGCGCACGGTGGCGCGCGATGCCGGCGGCGAACTGCCGCGCGCGGGCTCGCTGCCGACGCTGTTCGGACCGCACCTCGCCTACAACGTCGACGACCTGGCCTCATACCGCGCCTGCGAGAACGCGGGCTTTTCCTGGTTCAGCGGCGACTACGCGCTGGAAGGCAGCGTGGCCGAAGGCGACGACGGCACATCGCGCCGGCGCATGCTGACGTTGCTGGCGCTGCTGGCGCGCGACGCCGACTCGCGCGAACTGGAAGCGCAGCTGAAAGCGGATCCGGCGTTGTCGTATCACCTGTTGAAACTGGTGAACTCGGCCGCGTTCTCGGTCGGCACCCAGATCACGAGCTTCGGCCAGGCCATCAGCCGCCTGGGCCGGCGCCAGCTGCAGCGCTGGCTGCAACTGCTGCTGTACGCGCGCCAGCACCCGGACACCCCGCCGAACCTGATGCTGCCGGTGGCCGCATTGCGCGGCGCTGCGCTGGAAGCGCTGTGCAAGCGCGACGGCGGCGACCGCGACGAGCAGGACCTCGCCTTCATGGCCGGCGTGTTCTCGCTGCTGGACCGGCTGTTCCAGATGCCGATGGCCGAGATCGTGCAGGACCTGAACCTGCCCGACCACGTCGAAGCCGCGCTGCTGCGGCGCGCAGGGCAGCTGGGACAACGGTTGCGGCTCGCCGAAGCGGGCCGGCCCGATCCCGCGACGCTGCAAGGAGCGGGCGTCGACGGGCCGGACTGGTGGCAGAGCCAGTTGCACGCCTATCACTGGGCCATCCAGGTCGCTCGCAATGTCTAGGATGCCAGCCGCTGCGCCAATCGATTTCGTGGGCGGCAGCGCTGCCGTCTGCGACGCCGTGTTGACCCGCCGGGGCGACGATCTGTACGCCGAACTTGGCCGCATCGCCGGCGCGCTGCTCGCGAGCCCGCACTGCGCGTTCATCCCGGAAGGCGTCCTGCACCCGCACATGGTGGAGGGCGCGCTGCTGCAGGAAGTGCGCGCCGACGGCGTCTGCTACGGCCGCTACGAAGTCGCCGGCCGCGCCTACAGCGTGGACGACCTGCGCCAGCTCGAAGCACTCGCCGGCCTCACCGGCACGCTGATGCAGGTGCATTCGCTGGCCCAGCGCACGACGCACGCCTATGCCCAGGTCGAAGCGCAGCTGGCGCACCAGTCGCAGATCCTCGACCAGATCCACGAATCCGTGCTGACGATGGACCGCATGGGTTACATCACCAGCTGGAACAAGGGCGCCGAGCGCCTGTTCGGCTACACGGCGCTGGAAGCCGTCGGCCGCAACATCCTGTTCCTGTACGCGGACGACAACCAGGACTTCCAGGACGCCTTCGCGGAGCAGGGCGGCCGCATGATGGAAGTGCGGCGCCGGAAGAAATCGGGCGAGATCTTCTGGGCCAGCCTGTCGCTGTCGCCGCTGTGCGACCTGGAAGACCGCCCGACCGGCCTGATCGCGTATCTCACCGACATCACGGAACGCAAGCTGGCCGAGGAACGCCTGCACCACCTGGCGTACTACCAGGAACTGACCGGCCTGCCGAACCGCACGCTGTTCGGCCGCCTCGTCGACCAGGCCCTGATGGTCGCCCAGCGCAACGAATCGACGGCCTGCGTGCTGTACGTGGACCTGAACCGTTTTAAACTGATCAACGGGACGCTCGGCCGCAAGGTCGGCGACGACCTGCTGCGTCAGGTCGCCGAACGCCTGCGCAACACGCTGCGCGACGAAGACGTCGTGGCGCATTTGTCCGGCGACGAATTCGCCGTCGGCCTGTTCGACATCCGCCAGCACTTCGAGGCCACGACGGTCGCGCAAAAGCTGCAGGCCGCACTGGAAGCACCGTTCCTCGTGCAGGGCCACGACCTGCGCGTGGGCGCGAGCATCGGCATCGCCGTCTATCCGCAGGACGGCCAGGATGCCGAGACGCTGCTGCGCATGGCCGACATCGCGATGGAGCGCGCCAAGGAACACGCGGAAAACCCGGACCGCAGCGTCGCCTTCTACCGCCTCGACATGAACGAGGGCATGCAGCAGCGCATGCTGATCGAATCCGGCTTGCGCCACGCCCTCGGCAACGGCGAACTGATCCTGCACTACCAGCCGAAATTCGAAATCGGCTCGAGCCGCCTGGTGGGCGCCGAAGCGCTCGTGCGCTGGAAGCATCCGGTGCGCGGCATGGTCCCGCCGATCGAATTCATCCCGCTGGCCGAAAGCACGGGCCTGATCGTGCAGGTGGGCGAGTGGGTGCTGGAACAGGCCTGCGCCCAGGCCGCGATCTGGCAACGCGCCGGCCTGCCGCCGTTCCGCCTGGCCGTGAACGTCTCGGCACGCGAATTCACGCCGTCGCTGCCGGGCCGCGTCGCGGACACCCTGCGCCGCTACCGCCTGGACGCGCACTGGCTGGAACTGGAGATCACGGAAAGCACGCTGATGCACGACATCGAGCACGTGATCGCCATCATGGACCGCATCAGCGCGCTCGGCGTGGCGCTGTCGCTGGACGACTTCGGCACGGGCTATTCGAGCCTGTCGTACCTGAAGCGCTTCCCGATCGACACGTTGAAGATCGACCGCTCGTTCACGACGGGCATCCCGCAGGACCCGAGCGATTGCGCGATCGCGAGCACCATCATCGGCATGGGGCGCAAGCTGGGGCACCGCGTCATCGCGGAAGGCGTGGAGACGGTGGAGCAGCTGGAATTCCTGCGCCAGGCCGGGTGCGACGAGGTGCAGGGGTATCTGTATGGGAAGCCGTTGCCGGCGTATGAGTTCGAGAAGAGCTTGCGGGAGAACTGGTTGCTGATGGGGCATGTGGAGTCTGGCTCGGACGCGCTGGGGCCTGTCCGTTTGCTGCCCGTGGGGCAATGATTTATGTATAATGCCGGTTCCTCAGGAAGCGTGGCCGAGTGGTTGAAGGCAGCAGTCTTGAAAACTGCCGACGGGGGAACCCGTTCGTGAGTTCGAATCTCACCGCTTCCGCCAGGAAATAAAAATGGCCGCCCATCGGGCGGCTTTTTTATTTCCTGGCGGAAGCGAGCGAGGCGCCTGCGCGCCTCGCGTGTGAGATTCGAAGGGCATGGCCCTGCAGGGCCATCCCTCCCGAATCGCCCGTTTGCTGGCCGCGCAGCGGACAGCGCGCCGCAGGCGCATACCGCAAAGCGCGAACTCAGCGAGCAAAGCTTCAGACAATGGGCGGCGTGCCACGAGTCCGAAAAGCGTTCGCATACCGGCCCGTTCTTCGGATGGCTGAATGCCGCGCTTCAGCCGTATCCGGACACGGTGAACCTGAAGGCCCGTGTCCATCTCAGGGATGGCTTCATCCGGCCATTCATCGAGCTGTTTGCACTCGTAGGGCATGGCGATCACCCGGCAGAAGGGGGGCGTTGCATAAGATTGACTATCGGCTTACGGGCGCCGGCTGGGCAGAATGCACATCCACGCCACAAAGTCGATGAGGAGCCAGGCGAATATCGTTGGGCGATTGTCATGTCCGGCAACGCTGTTGTCCACATAGATGCGCTTGAGTTGAACAGGCCTCCAACTGGCAAAGCGGAGAAAACCGCGCCGATGCGTGAAGCTTTTGAGGGCCAAATAAGCCGCCACGCGGGCGTTGCGGCTCCCGGCCGGACTTTCAGTTCCCCACCGATAGCCCAACGGTAATCTTCCTTCCTGCAGCCGCCTGACCGGCACCCGAAACATCACCAAAAGTATCACACAAGGTATTGCCGTCATTAATCGAGCAAATCTGGCGTGCCGGATAACTCAATGTCGTCATACCTTCTTTGATAAATATCAACGGAAATTGCTGCTGAGTCTTAATTGGAGATGTAATGTGTAAATATTCACTTAATTCATTGAATTGGAGTGAAGTGAATATTCACCAAATCTGCAATTAGCCGAATGCGGGCAGTAAAAAGTAAAAGCTTGGGATCGATCAAATCGTTGATTATTTGAATGTGACACGTTCCGCTGTTCTCCGGCGAGTGCATACTTTTTTGCACAATTAGATCGGAGGCAAGAATGTCGAGAAAGCGCTGCAGCATATTCGTCAAGGCGCCGAATCCCATTGCGAGGCTGATGTCATCAATTTCGGAAAACCCGGGTAGCGCATTCATTCATTCCATTTCCAGTGCGGGATGCGTGTTGCTGGCCGTTCCTGTCATGGCGCAGGTCGCGCCTGCAGATAATCAAATAACCAAAGTCATCGTCGGTGCAAAACTCGAGGATTACGATGCCCGTAAAGATGAAGTCGCGAGTCGTGTCGTAGTCAGCAATGCGGAACTTATGCGATATGGAGATCAGACCATTGCGCAGGCCCTGCAACGGCAACCTGGCGTCACAGTCATATCGTCGCGCGGCGGCTCCGAAATCCGACTGCGTGGCTTGGGAAACGGCTATACGCAAATTCTGCTGAATGGGCAGCCCGCCCCTGGTGGATTCAATCTCGAGAGCCTGTCGCCCAGCCTGATTGAGAAAATAGAGATATATCGCGTACCGACCGCTGAGTTAAGCGCCCGCGCAATTGCCGGTTCTATCAATATCATATTAAAGACGCGAGTGTCGAATGCCGCGCGTGAAGCCAAATTGAGCGCGGAGAAATCGAGCCGCTTTACAGGGCGAACGGCTACCGCCCAATATAGTGACAAGACCGGGTCCGGCTCATTCGTATTGCCGCTGGCGTGGCGCAAAACGACGTTTGATCAGGATACTGAAGAGGAATTTTCGGAAAGCCCGGCAGGACAGGGTATTTCGCGGCAATACGTCAGTCATTTGACTGGCACCGGAGAAAACGAAACGTTCACGTTCACGCCGCGCGCCTCGATCGTCGACAAATCCCGAACATGGGGGCTGCAGGCATATTTGAACAGTACGCGCGCCAACAATGCCAATGCGACCCGTTATGCCCAACGCATCGGCGATTCCGCAGTCGTGCCGGACAGCGATAACGGGCGTACCCGGATCGCGAACGACCAGGGACGTCTGGAAGGAACGCTGACCGACAAGGCCGTGCTGAGCGGTCAATTGGACCTGAAGGCCACGTTTTCCGCGATCCACCGCAAACAAAGGCTTACGCAAGAACTGTTCAGCAGCGCCAATACGGCGTTACGGGAAACGATCCAGGCCTATACGGAACACGGGTTCAGCGGCTCCGCGAAGTTCGCCCGTGCGATCGGGAAGTTGCGCCTGTCGTCCGGTGTGGAATTCAGTCGTTCGGAGCGTGACCAGGATGACATCCGTCGCCTGACACCGACGGACGTCGCCGCTCGCTACAGCATGAATCTTGCCAGCGACATCACGTCATCCCGGTATGCCGCGTTCGCGCAGGGTGAATTCCAGATGACGCCGTCGCTGTCGTTGTACACCGGCGCACGTTACGAAAGGCTGGTCTGGGAGGTGCGGGATAACGTCGCTCCGGAAGACTTTGGTGCGGGAATTTTCTCGCCCATTCTGCAGGCGCTCTGGAAGATTCCGGCGTCCACTTACCAGGTTCGCGGCGCCATCAGTCGGACTTACCGTCCGCCCGGCGTCGGGATGCTGTCGCGGGCACGTGCGCTCGAAGTCTCGAACAGCGCCGCCAATCCCGATAACGTGGGTAATCCCGGCCTGCGGCCGGAAATTGCCGAAGGCGTTGACCTGGCCGTCGAGTCTTTCGGCAAACCCGGATCGATGCATTCGCTGTCCGTGTACTGGAAGCGCATCAACGACCAGATCAGTCAGCAGCTCGAATACGACGGGCAGCGCTGGTTTCTCATACCCGAAAATGCGGGCACCGCGCGCATGTTCGGAGCCGAAGCCGAATTGCGCAGGCGGTTTCCCAATGCGCTGGTGGCAGGCGACACGCTCGATTTCCGCGTATCCGCAGGTATCAACCGGTCCCGCAGCAGCCAGGTGGTGCGCCATGTCGCGCCGATCGCGGATCAAATTCCGTTCACTGCCGCCATGGTCGTGGATTACCGCAGGTCGGCCAATACGGCATTCGGATTGTCGATCGTCCGGCGGGCAGGCATATCCACTTGGCTTACGGACGACCTGCATTATGCCAAGAGCGGAGCGACCACGTTCGATCTCTACGCACAGCGCAAATTTACGCCTCGGGTCGCGTTGCGTATCGGCGTGAGCGGGCCGGTGCGCAGAGCCCAGGACCTGGAATGGAATTTCGATAATGGAGTGTTGCACCAGTACCGCCGGCTTCATTATGACGAAGTGCCGGTCGTTCGTGCCAATCTGGATTTTTCTTTCTGATATTTCGAAATTCGGGCGTCCGCTCGAACCCTTGGACATGGGTAATGTCCTCAATAAAAGGAGAATTGAATGTCACACATCGAACTCAAATCGCGCGTGCTGGATCTTCAAGAACTGCTGAGCGTTACCGGCGGTACGGGCCGTCGCGATGAAGATCCGAATGCGTGGAGCACTACCAGCAATAACTGCGGTAGTGTCGGTGAGGATGAATGGAGCACCCAGAGCAACGGCTGCGCGCGCTAAGGATTGATACATGTCGGGGGCGAACGCCCCCGGCATGTGGCGCGACTGCCGATTGCCCTGCGGAGCACCCGGTGTAATCCGGCGCGCCCGTCCTTTTGTCCAGACTGCCAGAACAAGCTAAAACAATGAGCCAGAATCCGACCCTGAAACGCGATCCGGGTTTTTATTATCCGTCGAATGAATACGTCCCGACCAACGAGTTCCATGAACTGGTGCAGGCGATCCTGGAAAAGCGGGGCGGCGGATGGCGCATCAAGCAGAGCCATTTCTGGACATATGTCATTCCTCCATTCCGTCACCGCAAGGTGCAAGGGTGGAAAATCCATCTTTCTGCACATCACGGCACCGCGGCCGACCTGCTTGGAATCGTCGTGCCGATTCTTGCCGAAAAAGGAGTGGAATTCAAGTTCGCAAGCGACCGCAATATTTTGACCCGCCTCTTGTCGAAGAATTGCGAGCGTTCGGCCGGGGGAAAATTCGTTACGATTTATCCCGCCAACGAAAAAGATTTCCTGGAGATTGCCGCCCTGTTGGCGCAGGCGTTGGATGAATTCGACGGACCCTATATTTTATCGGACAAGCAATATCCGGGATCCAATGTAGTGTTCTATCGCTATGGTGGGTTCGCACATATGTCCGCGGTCGACGTTTTCGGCACGGCGGTCAGCCAGATACTCGACGGGGATTATGTTCCGATCGAAGACCGGCGCGAAGCACGCCATGTACTGCCCGATTTCGTCGCGGAGCCGGCCATGTTGCGAGCGCTCGCCGAAAAAGAGGCGGGCCTGCCCGTGGCCATGGAAGAAGGGGAGATCTTCCAGCGCTTCGAATTTCTCAGTGCACTCAAGCATAGTAATGCGGGAGGGGTATACCTTGCCCGCGACAGCGCCGACGCCAGATTCGTCGTGAAGGAAGCCCGTCCGTTCATCGGACAGGACGACAGCGGCGACGATGCGATCGTTCGCCTGAAAAAGGAATACGCGATACTCTCCAGCCTCGCGCACCTGGATATCGCGCCGCGGCCGGTGATGTATGCCGTGCAGTGGCGTCACCATTACTTCGTGCAGACTTTCATCGCGGGCGACAACCTGCGCAAGGTGCTCGGCACCGATAACTTATTGCTCAGGCCAAACAGCACGCCGGCGCAAGTGGTCGCCTGGTTCAACCGTTGCATCGGGGTGGCCAGGCAGGTTGCCCAGGCGTTGCTGGCACTGCATCGCCTGGACATCGTTTTCGGCGACCTCTCGCTGAACAATATTCTTTTCAATGAGGCGACCGGCAAAGTATGCCTGATCGATTTCGAAGGCGCCTGCCGGCTCGGCGTCGATAAAGCCAATCGGATTTTTACGCCCGGCTTTCGGGCACCGCATCGCCTGCAGGCGGACTGCGCCCTCGAAGACGACATCTATGCGTTCGGCGTGGTGTTGCTGAGTATTGTTTCGCCCTACGGCGCACTGCTCCAGATCAAGCCGACCTATGCGCGCGAGTTCCTCGACGACGTGGTGGCCGAGCGCGGCATACCGTCCGCGTTTGCGGATCTCGTCCTCGATATGCTGGCCAACCGCGTGCCGGACATGACGACCGCCCTGGCGAGGCTGGACGCGCTGGACGCCACATTGCGCCCCGCGCCCGGACACGACAGGAATGGTTATCCGCTCGACCTGCCGAAAATCTTCGACTGCGTCCAGGCGAACTTCGATCCCGCAGCCAATGGCGCCGAGTTGCCCTACAACCAGCCCTTCCGCCGGACCGATACGCTGGACCATGGCTTGGCGGGTATCCTGTTCAGCTGGCATTACGTTTGCGGATCGGTGCCCGGGCGTTTGCTCGACTACCTCCATGCGAACGTGCATGAACGCACGGGCTTGCCGGGGCTCTTGACGGGCAACGCCGGCGTCGCATGGATGGCGACGGTCACGGGAAACCGCGAGCTTGCCACGCGCGCCCTGGAGGCTGCCGGCATGCATGAACTCCTGGTCCAGCACGCGAGCTACGGATATGGCGCCGCCGGCTATGGAATGAGTTGCCTCAAGTACTGGCTCGCCTTCGACGACGGCCGGTATCTGAAGCAAGCGCTCTGGATCGCGGACTATCTCGTGGCTACAGCCGAATGGAGCGGCCAGGAACAGTGTTGTTGGCGGGAGCCGGGTAGTGGAGACGACATCCCGCTCGGCCTCTTTTCGGGTGGCGCGGGCGTTGCGCTTTTCCTGCTTTATTGTTATCTGGTCGGCCACGACCAACGCTATTTGGAGACCGGCGCGGCGGCCTTGCGTTTCGATGTCGGCCACGCACGGGAAATCACGGGGGCGATCGGCTTCGCCCGCTCCACCCGGCCCGCGCGGAACGTGATCTACCCGTATTACGGGTACGGCTCGGCGGGCATCGCGTCGGTCCTGGCGCGCTACGGGCGGATCACCCGCGACGAATGGTATCGGGACCAGTATCGGCGCATTACGTCCGGCGTCGCCCAGCGCTACACGATCACCGCCGGATGGGAGAACGGGTTGGCGGGACTGGGCGTCTGCCTGCTTGACGGGATCGCCTTTCTGGGCGAATCCCTGGACCGGGAGCTGGGCGATATCGTCGACGGCCTCCGGCTGCTGGCGATTCATCGTGCGGACGGCATCGCATTCGCGCATTCGATACCGCCAAAAATCTCGTTCGACCTGATCCAGGGCGGTGCGGGCGTGGCCATGTTCCTGCATTGGCTGAAAATCGGCGGCGCCAGCCCGTTTTTCGTCCTCGACGAATTGATGCCGAACCGCTTCTGAGCGCTCTCATTTCACTGGAGATACGCATGTCTCATCCATACGGTGCCTTCGCCAAAGCACTTGGGCGGGCCTGGCAGAACCCCGGACGCTTCATGCTTGCCTTGGCGGGCATGGTCGGAATAGGGATGATCGATCCCATGCTCGTGCTGTACACGCGCAAGGTGGTCGATCAGTATTTCATGGACGCGGACCGGTCGCGGGCCATCGGCGGCGTCGTGATGTTTTCCGGTATTTTCGTTGTGCGCGGCATGCTCGTTTTCGGAACCGGGCGCATCATGGCGGCCCTGGCGGCCGATGTGCTGGTCGACATTCAGCGCGAAATCTTCGCCATCAAACGGCACGTCCATGGCAGGGACGGCAAGCCCGGACAGGTATTGATTGCGTTATTGAGCGAGGCGAAGCAGTCCACGGACCTCATCGAAAAGGTCGTCGTCAAATACATCCGCAGCAGTATCAATCTCGTCGCCCTGCTGATCAGCCTTGCCTACCTGCAGCCGCTGGTTGCCCAGGTCTGCGTCCTGACCCTGCTGCCGACGATTGCCGTGTGCCGCCTGCTCGGCCGCCGCTATCACGTTGCGGCGACGGCATACGTGCGTTCGAACCATGACCTGCTCCAGTATTGCGCCGACGCGGCAAAGGCGACGTCCCTGCTGACGCGTCTCGGCATCCGGCTGGATCGGCAACTCGCCACGGGCGAGGGCCTGGCGCGCAATGTCGCGAGCAATTATGGTGGCATGTATTTTCGCGCGGGGACATTCGTGCCGTTGACGCAGATGTTCCTCGGTCTCGCATTGGTCGGCCTGGTGTATTTCATTCGCACGGGCGTCCTGCAGGCCGATGCGGGAACCCTGGCGGCACTCGTGACCAATATCTTCCTGATCCAGGCGCCGCTGCGGGATCTTACCGAAGCCCATGCGGCCGTCTTGCGCGGGGCGATCGGCCAACAATGGATCGATGCCGGAAAAGAGCAGGACCCCGCCGCGGTCGCGCCGGGCGATCTCGCCGACGATGACGCGGTATTGCAGATTTCGCACCGCGATCCGGCCTGGGAGCGCGGCCCGCACCGCGTCGCCTCGGCCGGGCGTCCGGAGATCCTGGAGGGCCCCGAAGCGGGCGAGATCATGCGAGCCCTGGAGAGCGCGATGGAAGGGCGTGCCGATCCGGCGTGGGCATTGACGTGGAAAGGGCTGGCCCTGGCCCGCCTGCCGCTCCAGGCGCTGGCACAACAATGCTTTTACTCGAACAGTGCCGTGCCGATTTTCGAGACCGATATCGCCAGCAATATTGCATGCGATACCCGCCCTCATCGCGCGCAGGTGGAGGCCGCGCTCGACGCCGTCGGCCTGTCGGCGTGGCTGGCCAGTCTGCCCGACGGCGTGAATACGCTGATCGGCTCGAACGGCGTGAAACTCTCGGGCGGCCAGCGCCAGCTGCTGGGAATCGCCCGGGCCCTGTACCTGAAGCGGCCGTTGACCGTCCTGAGCGATCCTACCAGCGCGCTGGATCCGGCCGCCGAACGCGTCGCCTGCGACGCGTTGCGCCGGCTCGCGCAAGGCTGCACCGTGGTGATTCATTCGACCCGGCCCGCGCTGCGGGCGATGGCCAGGCTGGACGAGGAAACGCGCCATGTTGCTTGAGTCCACTGCGTACCGTCCGGCCGACCGGATCGACGGCACCGCCGCCGGGGCCGGCAAGAACACGGGTCTGTTGGCCGGTATCCTGCGCCGGCATCGCGCCCGCTTGCTGCGGACCGGCGTCCTGCTGGCGCTGGCCAAGAGTACCGACCCGATCATTCCCTGGGCAACGAAAGTGCTGGTGGACGGTTCGCCCGACTTCATGCCGGCGCTGTGGGTGCCTCTGCTGGTGTTGCTGGCGCTGCTCGGCAAGTGCGTCGCCGCCTGCCTGTCCGTTCACAGTGTGGCCGGCCTTTCGACGGCGATCATCGGCGAGTTCCAGGCCCCGCTGTTGACTCGCCTGTTCCGCCCGGGTTCCACGCGCACCCACGAGACCCACCGCATACTGGACCTGCTCACGTTCGAGATGCGGCATCTGACGGAATTCATCGACCGCTTCACGAACCGCTTCGTCAACAACCTTTTCTCGTTTGTATTCCTGGTGGGATCGCTCGCGTTCATCGCCCCCGGTATCGCCTTGATCGTGGTCGCCGCTTTCTTGCCCTATTTCCTCATCATCGTCTTCCTCGGCGCCCGCGCCTGGCAGATCGGGCTGAACCAGTAACGCGAAAGCCAGCGCTTGATCGGGCGCGTCGCCGAGACGCAGCATGGACACGTGCCGAACGGCCGGTTGAGCGAACAGCTCGCCTTGCAAAGCTTCAGCGGGATCCGGCGCCTGTCCTTGCGGTATTACGACGTCAATGCCCTGTCCCCGAATGCCACCCAGGCGCTGATGGCACTGCTGTTCGGCATGATCATCCTGTACGCCAGCCATGAATATCAGGCAAATGTGCTGAGCAAAGGGCAGTTCGTCGGTTTCGTGACGAATCTGCTGATGCTGATGGGCCCATTGAAATACCTGGCGGAGCTCGCGGCACCGCTCGGCATGGGAGCGGCCAATATTTCGCTGTTGCTGGACCACGTGAATGCGCTGCCGCGCGAGACGGCGGTCCGTTGGCGCTCGGCCATCGGCATCCGGATCGACGATGTCGTGTACAAGATCCCGTATTCGACGCGAAGCCTGTACGCGCAGAGCGTCGCGATACAGGCCGGCGACCACGTCGCGGTCGTGGGCGCCTCGGGCGAGGGGAAGAGTACCCTGCTCGACATCATGCTGGGTTACCGCCAGGTCCATGCCGGCCGGGTCGCACTCGGCACGGCCGGCGGGAGCGAGCCGTCACCGAATGCCGGTGCGTTCGACGTCATGTATCTCAGCCAGGAGGAAGAGCCGATCTCGGCAACGCATCTGTCCGCGCTGTCGATTTTTGCCGGCCTGACTTCGGGAGGGGCAGGTGCACGCGAAGCGATCGAGCTGTGCGGACTGGGGCATTTGCTGGAAACGATGCAGCCGGCCGATGAGATGTCGAGCATCGAACGGATATGCGCGCAGCTCACGCGCTCGGAACAGCAGCGCCTGCTGATCGCCGAAGCCTTCCATTCGACTCATTCGACGTATGTGATCGACGAACCGCTGTCGGCATTGGATGCCGATGAGCGTATGGTCCTGCTCGGCAAGTTATTGCATGTCAAACGCGGTTGCACGGTCATTTTCACGTCGCATACCGTGCCGTCCGAACTTGAGCTCGATCTCGTGGTGCAGATCCGTAACGGCGACGTGATGGGGTATCGGCCATGACGTATTCGTTCGCGCAGCCGCTGCCGTTGTCGGTCATCGTGCAATGTCCGGTGCGGCTCCAGGCCGCCGAGACCGCGGACGTCGTCGGATTCGACATGGCGGGCGCCGGACGCTTGCCCGAATGTCCTGTGACGCCCGACGCGTTCGCGCGCCGTTTTTCGCACCGGCTTGCACCCGCGAAGCATACGGACGCCGTGATTGGCGGTGCCGAATATTACGGCGGGCTCGGCACCGCTTTCAACCGGGGGGCGGGCAGGGTGGTTAACCTGGGGGGATGGCAGATCAAGGGCATTGGGCCAACGCCGCTCGTCGATTGGCGCAGCGGCTTCCTGCATGCATATGGCGCGCTGACGGCAGCCGAAGCGGCCTATGAGCTGATCTTCACGCGTATCGCCAACCGGTTGCTGCCCGCGGGCGCCGCCGCGATGCCCGGCATACTGCTGACCTCGCGAGATGGCGCTTACTACGCGCATCTCAACGGACCGGAAGGCAAGGATCGCAACGAGTCGTTCCGGTGCTGGGGTGCGTTGGCGGTGCGCCGCGTACACGTGCGCCCGGCTCATCTGCTCCCGCTGACCTTTTTGCCGGATGGCGACAAGGCGCTGTCGAGCGATGCCGGCAGGGTAAGGCTCGCCTGCCGCAGGCTGTCGGCCTTCCATCGGGGCGACGCGCGTGCCGTCAACATGGCGCTTGCCGGGGTCGTCGACCGCGCCGCCGCACAGTTCGCCGGTGCGCGCGCCTGCGGCCTGGCGCACGGCGCGGTCTCGCCGTCGAACCTCGGTTTCGATGGCGCGTGGCTGGACCTGGCGCGAATGACCTTCGTCCGTCGTTGCGAAAACAATGGCGCCTTCCTCGGGGCGGCCGACGAACACATCGCATTCGTGTCGATCCTCGGCGAACTGGCGTACGCCATCCGGAAGTTCTGCCGGCTCGCGGTCGATCTCGACACGCTGACATCGTTTTATCGGATCCGCTACACGACCTACCTGCATCGGTACATGGCACGGCAGGCCTGCCCCGCGTTCGAACGGTTCGACGGTGCGCCGGAAGATGCGCTTGGGGACCTGTCGGCCTTCCTTATCCGGCAATTGGCGAATGCGGGCGGCGTGCGTGACGTCGGCCCCGGAAGCGCACGCCCTTCGGGCGATACCGTGACCACGTCGTTGGCCTCGTTCTACCGGGAGCTGGCGATGCACACGGGCGCCGGGCACAAAGTACCTGCCGCCAGGACATTTGCGGGCGCAACACTGGACGAATTCACCCGCCAGGTCGAACGCGCCGATGGCGGCAGATCGGCGGAAACTGGCGTGGCGCTGTTGCGGCGCACCGCGGCCAGCGCGATGCGCCGCCAGCTGATCCGCGACTTCTTCGTCAAGAAGCCCTTGGACGACGTGCTACGGCGTTGCGCCACGCTGGATGATCCAGCGGCGCTCGTGCGGGCGGTCGACATGTCCCTGCATGTGGCGGACTGGGCGTTCGCCGACGACGTCGGGATGGTATGCCTGCTGGACCTGGAGGGCTGGCGCGTGGACTACGATAGCGGGCGCAGCCGTATCCTCATGCAGCGCGACGGCGATCGTACGGACATGACGGTGACGCAGGCATTGTCCTGGGCTCGGGCGCAAGCCGATGAATCGTTCGTCCGGTTGCACCACGATTTCCGCCCCTATCTCGTGGGGCTGCTCGACGTACTGGGTGCTTATGAACAGGCTTCCTGAACCGGTGCCGGCGGTGCCGATCCTCGACATGTTGAACGTATGTTATTTCAACAATGAATCGGTTACGCGCGACCATTTTCGCCGCATCAAGAACGCGACGGATGCGGGCAACGTTCACGTCTGGCGGGCGCCAAGCATGGAAGCCATCGGCTATTGCACGTGGGCGCGCATCAGTGCCGAGGCGTTGCGCCTGCTCGTCGAGGAAGGCCGGCACCCGCGCCCGGGGCACCCGGCCGAATGGCGGGAAGGCTTCATCTGCCTGGTGGACGACGTTCAGCTCATCGGGCCGCAGCACAGGCATTGCCTGCGCCAGTTGCGCCGGCTGCTGGCCGGGTTTCGCCTCGTGGTCGTCAGCCGGCGCGGCCGCGTGCGGCTCTATGCGCGAAACAACGGCCGCTTCGTTCCGGCGCCGCTGGCGCTTCGATCCGGTCATGCGGCAACGGGAGCGTCCGGCGATGCGTAAGATACTGGCCAGGTGGTGCGCGGTGGTTCTTTGCGCGTCGGCGGGCGCCGCCGCGCCGTGTCATGCGCGCGATGCCGCAGACGGGCTGACGATGACCCGGCAGGCAAGCGGTGTCGAATACTACGTCTCCGGTCTGGCGGGGAGCGGTCGGTCCATGCAGGTCCGCATCATCCTGCGTGGCGGGGCCGCGGAGGAAGCCGACGATGAAAAAGGCTATGCGCACCTGCTGGAGCACGTGTTGATGCGGAATCGCCTGCGGCGGGGCGGCAGTATCACGGCCGCGCTGCTCGACGCGGGCCTGCAGCCCGGCCGCGATTTCAACGGGACGACGAATGCCGATGCGGTCATCTTCAATCTCGTCCTCGCGGGCGACGCCGCGGGCCGGTCGTTCGTGGCGGACGACATCGTGCCGGCCCTGCTGGACTGCGAAGGATTCGGCCAGTCCGAGCTGGAGGCGGAGCAGCGCGTCGTGCTTGAGGAACTGCGTCTGCGCGCGGCGCGCGGACCATCCGTGCGGCGCCAGATCGAGGCCCTGCTGCGCGGCGAGGGCCAGGCGGTGGCCGCGGACCCGGGAGGCGTGGCCGGCACGGTGGAGCGGGCCACCGTGGATCGCTTGCGCGGATTCTGCCGGCGCACCGTCAGGCCGGAGCGGACCGTCGTCGCGGTGGTCGGGACCGACGTCCCCGCGGATTTCGGCATCGACGGCGCCACGATACCGGTGCCGCGCCCGCGGGCGGATGCGGACGACGCGCCGGCGCTGCCGGCGACGCGGTCGGTCGTATCGGCAATCAACGATCGGCTCGCGTTCCGGGCCGTCGTCGCCGTGCGGCTGGCGGGACCGGTCCGGCCCGCCGACGACGCCGGCCATCTGTGGTCGCGCGAGATCCAGGCCGCGGCGTGGTCGGCGCGGCTCGGTGCGTACTGCGGCGTCAGCCGGACGATTGCCGCGTGCAGCGCCACGTTCGAACGGATGGATGGCGTCGACGCTTCGGCGGCCGAATACCTGCAGATCGCCGCCGACACGTTCACGCCGCCCGGCGCGGCATCGATGGCGGAGTTGATGGACATCGCGAGGCAGGTATTTGCCGCGCCCCTGACGCAGGTGGAGTTGCGCACGGCGGAGCAGAAATGGCGGCGCGCCGCAACCCGGGCGCTCGCGGAAATGCGTCCCGCCACGATGGCGCAATACGCCGACGACCTGGTCGATTGCGTCCTGGCGACGGGGCCGTGTACGACACCACGGGAACGGCTGGCGGCGGCGTCGACCCCGGACGGCGGTGCGGGTATCGCGTTCGACGAGACCGACGTCGTCGTGCTGTTGCCGCCCGGCGCAACGATCGGCCAGCCGGATCTGGTCCGGCTCGTGCGGCACCGGCAAGGCATGCCTGTCATGGCGGCGGCCGGCGGCATGGACGCCAGGCATTGGGACAAGGTCGTCGACGCGCGCCGGCGCGCGGCAACGCGCGGCACGTCGCGCAGGGCGCGCGAACTGGCGAGTCTCACGGTCCACCCGGTCGACGGCGGCGCCGACG